>DASPGI010000056.1:0-3050 GCA_035620695.1 Alphaproteobacteria bacterium | reverse complement strand
TTCGCCAGCATGGGCACGATGAGTTTTTCAGGCGAAAGCGATGCTTGCTCCGGGCTCGCGCGCGAGAAGTTCGGCATAGCGGGCGAGATCCTTATGCAGTTGAGCGGGCATTTCGATGGTGACCTTTACGGGCTTTTCGTCTTCGATGGGGCCAAGGCGCAGCTTCATGGGCGTCATCCTCCGTAGGGCTCGAACACAAGGTCGCGGGTCACGATGACCCTGAGCGGGAAGCCGGGCCGGACGGTCAGAGTCGGCACGACCTGCAACTGGCGCTGGACGATCTGCTGGCCGGCCTGGTTGATGGTGTCCTGCGCCCCGTCGCGGATGGCGCGGATCAGGCGGTCCTCGTCGCTGGTTGCCAGTTCGGTGCCGACCGCAAGCAAGGTGGACAGCCCGGCGGCCTTCATCAGATCCCACCAGTGATAATCGACGCCATCCTCAAGTCCAGCATAGCCGCTGGCGTCCGCGCCCGGCAGACGCTCGAGGACGATGGAGCGGCCGCCTGGCAGGATCAGCCGGTTCCAGACCAGAAGCACCGTAAGCATCCGGCGAAGGCCGCAGGCTAAGGGCTTTCAGGTTTCTCGGCGTGATTTGCGGTCCGCGTTGCGGCCGGATGGCCGGCATCTTCAGGCGGCGCGCATGTTCGCCGCCGGCGACGCGCTCTTCCAGTTCCAGGGCAAGAGCTCATCGATCCGGTGCGCCGGATAACCGGCGATGCGGTGAAGCACGTCGGCGAGCCAGGCTTGCGGATCGACGTCGTTCATCTTGGCCGAGACAATCAAGCTGTACATGGCGGCGGCGCGCTGGCCACCGCGGTCCGATCCGGCGAACAACCAGGATTTTCTGCCCAGCGCGATGCCGCGCAGGGCGCGTTCGGCGGCATTGTTGGAGAGGCAGACACGCCCATCGTCGAGGAAGACGGTGAAGGCAGGCCAGCGGTTCAGCAGGTAATCGAAGGCCTTGGCGAGATCGTGGTCGCGCGACAGCCTGGCACGCTGCGCCTTCATCCACGCTTCCAGGTCGAGGACCAAGGGTTTGCTGCGCTCCTGACGAACGGCCTTTCGGACCTCCGCGCTTTGACCGTTGATGTCGCGCTCGATGTCGAACAGGGCATCGATCCGTTGCACCATTTCCAGGGCGATCGGCGAGATGACGGCCGGCTTCTTGCCCTGCGCTCGTCGGCGCGCATTCGCCTCGACGTCGGCCATCGCATAAAAGGGCCGCCGCGCATGGACCCAGCAGGCTGCTTCCGTTATCGGGCCGGGCCGTCGATCCGGAAGATAGAGCCTGGTGTAGCCGCCATAGGCGTCCGCCTGCAGAATGCCGCTATAGCCGGCGAGGTGCGCCTGCGGGTGCTCGCCCGCGCGGTCACGGGAATAGTAGAACATCGCCGAGGGTGCGGCCGTGCCGCCGAACGGTCGATCGTCGCGGACATAGACCCAACTTCGGGCGGTATCCGTCTTTCCGGCCGCCAGGACCGGAACCGTCGTGTCGTCGCCGTGCAATCGCTCCGCCGCAAAGGTATGGGCGGCGATCCGCTTGAGGAGCGGATCGAGCGCAGCACAGCAAGCGCCGATGCTGTCGGCCACCGTCGACAGGCTGAGCGGCACGCCTTCGCGTTCGAAGCGCTCGACCTGACGGTTGAGCGGCAGATGCTGGCCGAACTTGTCGAACAGGATCATCGCCAGAAGATTGGGGCCGGCCCATCCGCGCGGGATGGCATGGAAGGGGGCCGGCGCCTGGCTGACCTTTTCGCAATCGCGGCAGGTGAACTTCTCGCGCACCGTCTGGATCACCTTCCATTGGCGCGGAATGACCTCGAGGGTCTCGGTGATGTCCTCACCCAGCTTGCGCAGCCGATCGCCGCCACAGCACAGGCAGCGCACGGGACCGGGCACGACGACGCGTTCGCGCGGAAGATGCTCGGGCAAAGGCTTCTTCACCGGCCGGCTGCGGGTAAAGCCGGCGACATTGACGGTGGCCGCGACCGCCATTTCCGCGGCGAGCTCATCCTCGGTCGCGGCCATCTCCAACTCTTCCAGTTGGAACTCCATCTGATCGATCAGCCGGGCACGGCGCTCCGCCTTCGGGCCATAGAGCTGCCGCTCGAGCTTTTCGATGCGCAGCTTCTGCCGGGCAATGACGGCAAGATCCTCGGACGCCTTGGCCTTGGCGACGGCAAGTTCAGCCTCGATCAGCGCGCCCTTGGCGCGTGCCGCGATGAGCTCTGCCCGCAGGGCAGCGACATCGTCGGGAAGCAAATCAGGGCTGTTTTCCATGTCCGAAGTGAATCACAGAAACCCTGATTTGCCTAGTGTTTCAAAGGACTTGTCCCGGAATATTCGGCCTTGGACGGTTCACCCGGCGCTCACCGGCCGCCAGCTCTGCTGCGGGTTCCGCCAATCGATCCCCTCCAGCAGATAGGACATCTGGCCGGCGGTCAGCGCGACCGCGCCACCCTCCGTCGCCGGCCAGATGAAGCGGCCGCGCTCGAGCCGTTTCGCATACAGCGATAGGCCGATCCCATCATGCCAAAGGGCCTTTATCAGTCGGCCGCTACGCCCGCGAAAGACGAAGACGTCGCCCTTGAACGGATCGCGGCCGAGGCCCTCCTGCACCAGCAGCGCCAGACTCTGCATGCCCTTGCGCATGTCGCAGTGACCGCTCGCGATCCACACCCGCACGCCGGAACTGATCGGGATCATTTGAGCGCTCGCATGACCGTGGCCGCCAGCTCGGATGGCGCTGCTGAGCCAATTCTCACCTTCACGCCGTTCGGGAAGTCCACGCACATGGCCGGCTCGGCCGCATCACCATTGTTCGCAACGTCAACGAGCTTGGCCGGGACGAACGCCGGACCGGCTTCCCGCGCCAAAGCTTGCCGTCGCCAAGTATAGATCAGCCCAGTCGCAACATCGAAACGGCGCGCGACTTCGCAAACCACCGCGCCTGGCGCGAAAGCCTCGGCCAGAATCTGCGCGCGATCTTCCAACGACCATCGCCGACGCCGCTCCGGCCCCGTCAGCAAAACTGCATGTCCCATGCTCAAT
>DASPGI010000055.1:0-29782 GCA_035620695.1 Alphaproteobacteria bacterium | reverse complement strand
AAAGATCGCGCGTTAAAAGCGTAGCGGGTCTGGTCGCGTCATCCGGGTAGCCGCCCCGGTGGCGCGCCGCCGCCAGTTCTTGATATCATACTAGCGATTTGGCAGTCCACGGTGCAGCGATGGCAATGACTGCCCAGGAGGGTTAGCATTGTGATTTCCCAGGCTAATCGCGTAAACCTTAGTCTCGTGTTGCCTTACGATTATAGGAAGTTTACCCTATCTTAGCGTCTGACGATAAACTTGGGTAAGCTCCCTATAAATGGACCCCCGACTCAACCCGTATGCGCCTGGAGCGGGTACGCCGCCACCCGAACTGGCTGGACGCGACGAGTTGATCCAGCGCGCTTCTGTGGCGTTGGACCGAATCCGAACCGGTCTCGTCGCGCGGGGCCTCATTCTTTATGGGTTGCGCGGTGTGGGCAAAACGGTGTTGCTCAATCGCATCCGGCACGACGCCGATGCTCGCGGCTTTATGACGGTGTCGATCGAGGCCCCCGAAGGAAAATCCCTCCCTGCGATCCTGGTAACCACTCTAAGATCCGCGCTGCTTCGACTGAGCCGCCGCGAGGCCGCCAAGGCGGGTCTGCGCAAAGCGCTTCGTGCATTGGGAAGTTTTGCCAAGGCCTTGAAAGTGAAATACCAGGATTTGGAATTCGGCGTCGATCTTGACAGCGAACGGGGTCTTGCCGATAGCGGGGATCTCGAAGCCGATTTGACCGACCTCTTGGCCAGTGTCGGCGAGGCGGCGGCTGAGCGCAAAACGGCGGCCGCACTGTTCATTGATGAACTGCAGTACGTTCCGGAAGAACAACTGGCCGCATTGATTAGCGCGCTTCACACGGCCAGCCAAAACCTATCGACGGTAACAATGGTCGCAGCTGGATTGCCGCAGGTGGTCGGCCAAGCTGGTCGTGCAAAATCCTACGCCGAACGCCTCTTTGAATTTGCGCTGGTGGATAGGCTTCAAGGAGATGCCGCTCGTGCAGCGCTTTGCGTACCGGCTGAAAAAGTAAGAGTAAGTTTCGCGGAAGAAGCTGTAGCCGAGATTCTCCGCCAGACGCATGGATACCCATATTTCTTGCAGGAATGGGGAAAGCATAGCTGGGATCTGGCTGAACGCTCCCCCATCACTCGACAAGACGCGAAGCAGGCGACGATCCACGCCTTGGGCGAGTTGGATGTGAGCTTCTTTCGCGTTCGATTCGATCGCCTTAGCCCCTCTGAGAAGAGATACTTGAGAGCGATGGCAAAGCTCGGCGCGGGACCACATAGATCCGGCGATATCGCCGAGGAGCTAGGACAGAAGGTGACAACGGCTGCGCCGGTGCGGAGCAGCCTGATTGCGAAGGGAATGATCTACAGCCCGGCACACGGCGATACTGCCTTCACAGTACCTTTGTTCGACGGGTTTATGAAAAGGATCATGCCCTAGGACTACTCGCCGATCACTGTTCGGATCAGGGTGTGCTCCTTCGGCCACGAATCCCAGACGAGTTTCCGGCAAGCGATGACATGGTCGCCGGACCAGATCGGGTAGCGGCAGCGTTCGACCTTGGCGAGCTGCCGTCCGGCACGGTCGAACACCAGCACGCCATAGACCAGAAAATCCGCGAACACCTCCTGCGCGCAATCAAATGCCAGAAGATCGCCTTGCGTGATGAAGTGGCCGGGATAGGCGCAATCCTCGACCAGGAGCCTCGGCGCGCCGCCGGACGGCTCCGCGATGAAGACGGGCTCGCGAAGGTCGGCGTAATCGCCGTTCGTCGCGATCTCGAACGAGCGGGGGATGAGGATGAGGCGCCCGTCGGGGAGCGGGTGCGCCGAGGACACGCCGTCCGACGTGACGTAGCCCCAGTCCGACATGTCCGCGACTGACGGATCGACGGCGGTCATGCGCAACGCCAGCAAGGTGCCGGGCCGCGCATCACAGGGCCGCACAAACGCGTCCGTCATCGATGCGCGAAGGCGAGAGAGGGCGGCCTCTGCCGTTTCCGGCGAGAGGGACGCCTCCGCGACCCAGGCGAAGCTGTTCGTCTCCTCTCCGCAGTCCTTCGTCTGCACGACCAGGCCCTGCGGAAACCGTCCCGACAGGGATCTTGCCTGGCGCGCTATTACTCCCGGCATCTCATCGCTGGCGCCGATGACCAGCCACAGGCGCTCGGGCGGTCCTTGCGGGGTGGCTTCGGCGGTAAGCGGGACCTCTTTTCTCCGCAGCTCCAGCGCGCCGTCGAACGTCACCTGCTCCGAATTGCACGTAACGACCTGATCGCTGGCCCAGGCCAGATCGCGGCAATGCTCGATGTAGTGGATCTGCCGTCCGAGCTCGTCATAGATGATGACCGCATGCAGCAGCAGCTCGGCGACCCATTCCTGGCCGCAATGAAACGCCAAGCGCCCGCCGCGCGCGGCGAAGCCTCCCGCATCGGCGCAGTCCACCTCCAGCTCGAGCGTGCCGCCGAATGGCGAGTCGGACACGGAGACCCGCTCGCGCCAACCCTTGAGTTCGCTGTACTCGTCTTCGACGAGGTAGCGCTCGACGAAGATGCTGCGCCCGTCGGGCAGCGGGTGTTCGGACAACGCCGCAAGGCTGGCGACCGTTTGCGCGAGGAGCACTCCGGGCATGGAGAGCGCCGCGTAGGCGGCCGCCAGCGCTGCGGCGCTCGAACGTGCGGGAGGCGTCATGGCCGGCGTATCTTCCTTATCCGCTGAAGCTGGCCGTTGGGAAGAAACTGAACATGCGCCCAGTCGCCAAAATCCCCTCCCCAATAAAGGCCTTGTCTTTTCGCCTCGGCTCCAAGGGCGTTGAAGAACATCAATGTTTCTTTCTTTGAGTCATTCCACAGATACCGACGATCCACGATATCCGCCGCATAAGCATAAGGCGCACCGTCCGGCAATTGGACATTGTGATAGCCGAATGATACGTCACTGAAACCGCCTGCCTTTAACTTTGCTTGCCTAGCAAGTGACCGCCAGGCGTTGTGAATTGTTGGTTGCCAGCCCTGTTTTTTCAGCGCGCGCATGACGACTTCCACCTTTTGACGAAAGTGGGGATGCATGCTGCGCAGTTTCTTGTCCTGCGGCCATGCGAAGGGATCACCCTCCCACTTGGCGAGGTTAACAAGGGCCTGCGCGCCTTTGGCACTGACGAGAGAGTTCCAGGTTGCTCCGCCCGGTTCAATCAGACCATTGGGCGGTTGTTTGATGCTTTTTTGGAATTTCTCGATCGCCGACCGGGTCTTGTTTCCGAATTTTCCGTCGATGTCCTCCAAGCCCAAGTCAAAACGTTTCAACCGCAGCAGACGTTGAACGGCCAGCACATCTTTGCGATGGTTTCTCCCGCCCCTGCCCACTGACCCTTGCAGTTTCTTCACTCTGAGACTCCGTTGTCGTGACGAATTGCCTCCGTCGCGCTCGGGCAAGCCGGCAGCCGGCGGCTGTGTTCTTCCCGCAAGATGCAACTGAGTGGTCGCGTCGGCAAGAGGGCATGCTCCTACCGTTCTCACGCCCTAAGTACAAATGGATGAAAATCGCGTGTGCCGGTGAAGACGCAGATATCTTGTGACTTTCACCGGAGCGGCTGCCGGGGCCTTCACCCCTTCGCCCGCTTCAGTACCTCCTCGACATGGCCAGGCACCTTCACCTTGCGCCAGACGGCGCGCACGATGCCCTTCTCGTCGATGAGGAAGGTGGCGCGGTCGATGCCCATATATTTGCGCCCGTACATGCTCTTTTCGATCCAGGTGCCGTAGGCTTCGCAGGCCTTACCCTCGAGATCGGAGGCAAGCGCGAAGGGCAGGCCGTATTTCGACTTGAACTTGTCGTGCGAGGCGATGTTGTCGCGCGAGACCCCGATCACGGCGATGCCGTGCTTCGTCAACTCGGGCATGCGGTCGCGGAAACCGCAAGCCTCGGCGGTGCAGCCCGAGGTGTCGTCCTTCGGATAGAAATAGAGCACCAGCTTCTTGCCGCGCATATCCTTGAGCCGGATCTTGCCGCCCCCATCGGTCGGCAGCGTAAAGTCCGGAGCTGGCTTTCCTATCTCGATGCTCACTTATTTCCTCCTCCGGGGTCGGGCTCGCTTGCGGGCTATTGCGCGGGCGCGGCAGCCTCGACGATCCGTTCATAGATCGCCCGCGCCTGCCTGGCCGTGTCATCCATCTTTTGCATGAGGGCGGCGAAGTCAACTGCTTCGCCCACACGAGCGAGGCTGAGGCGCAAGGGCTCGGGCGCACGCGCCTCGTCGAACCCGCCGTCCGTGGCCAGCCTCAAATAACCCTGCAGGCCGCGCCACAGCCGCCCAGCCTGCATCAGCGTTGCCGCGTCCTCTGGACCGATCAGACCATGGCGCGTAAGGGCTTTCAGGGCCTTGCCCGTATTGGCGTGAAGCGCGCCCGGATGCCGCGCCCCGTGGAGGAGCATGAGATATTGGGCCACGAACTCGACATCGATGAGCCCCCCGGGGATCTGCTTCACATCCCAGATCGAGACGGGCTTGTTGTGCGCCTGCATGCGCCGGCGCATGGCGGCGACGTCGCCCGCGAGTTTCGTCGGCTCGCGTGGACGGGTCAGGATGCGCCGGATCGCCACCTCGATGCGCGAACGAAACTCCGGCTCGGCGACGATGACGCGGGCGCGCGTCAGCGCCATATGCTCCCAGGTCCATGCCTCGTTTTCCTGGTAGCGCAGGAAGCCCTCGAGCGACACCGCGATCGGCCCCGCGTTTCCGGATGGTCTGAGGCGCATATCGACTTCGTAGAGCAAACCTTCCTCAGTCTGTGCCGTATAGGCGTTGATCAGCCGTTGCGACAGGCGGGCCTGATAGTGTGCGGCGGAAAGCGGCTTGGGTCCCGAGGAGACGACGGCGGGTCCAGCGCCCTCATAGAGGAAGATCAGGTCGAGGTCGGAGGTTACCGTCATCTCTCGGCCGCCAAGCTTGCCCAGCGCCAGGACGGCCAGACCAGGTCCCGGCAGCGTGCCATGCTGTTCGGCGAAGGCGCGGGCCACAAAGGGATGAATGCCGTTCAGCGCGACGTCCGCGATGTCGGAAAGCGCCCGGCCGACCGCATCCACATCGACAAGGTGGCGCAACAACCCTACGCCGATCTGGAAGGTGCGGTCGTTCAACCAGCGCCGGGAGAGATCCAGGACCTCCTGATAGTCCTCCGCATCGCCGAGCAGGCCGCCAAGTTCGTCGGCCAGTCCCGGCGCGCGCGGGGGCGTCTGGCCGAAGCCGGGTGTCAGAACCGCATCGAGTAGTTGCGGCTTGCGGCTCAATTGCCGGGCCAGACGCGGCGCGCCGCCGAGAATCTCGGCTATGAGATCGAGCAGCTCCGGATTGGCCCCGATCATCGAGAAGAGCGGGACGCCCGCCGGAAGATTGGCGAGGAAGGCATCGAACCGCGCGAAGGCTTCGTCGGGATGTCCTGTTCGGGCCAGCGTCTGCAAGAGTTGAGGCATCAGCTCGGTCAGGAGTTCCCGGGCGCGCGTGGATCGCGTCGCGCGGTAGCGGCCGTGATGCCAGCCCCGGATCGAGGCGCTCACCGTCACCCCGTCACTGAAGCCCATGCGCTCGAGGGTTTTGACGGTTTCGGGATCCGCCTCGGTGCCGGTGAACACCAGGTTGCCTGGACCGCTGAGATCTGGCTGCTCCTCGAACAGCTCGGCGTAGATCTTCTCGACCGAACGCAGCCGTGCGACCAACTCGGCGCCGAAGCCGGCGGTATCCTCGAACCCCATGAAACGGGCGAACATCTCCAGTGCCGGACCTTCGGAGGGAAGCGTCTGCGTCTGGCTGTCATCGATCATCTGCAGGCGGTGCTCGACTTGGCGCAGGAAGCGGTAGGCTTCGATCAGGGTGCGCGCCGCGTTCTCGCCGATGCGTTCGGCGCGAGCCAGCGCCGCGAGCGCCCCGCAGGTATCGGGCAGACGCAGATCCGGCATCCGACCGCCCCAGATGAGTTGCTGGGTTTGGGCGAAGAACTCGATCTCCCGGATGCCCCCTCGGCCGAGCTTGATGTTATGTCCCCCCACCGCGATGGCTTTGTGCCCCTTGTGCGCATGGATCTGGCGTTTGATCGAGTGGATGTCCCGGATCGCGGCGAAGTCGAGATGCCGGCGCCAGACATAGGGTTTCAGGTGGGAAAGGAAGGCGCCCCCGGCCTCGATGTCGCCGGCGATCGGCCGCGCCTTGATCATCGCGGCGCGCTCCCAGTTCTGGCCCATGCTTTCGTAATAGGCCTCGGCTGCGGGAAGCGAAAGCGCCGCAGGGGTGGAGGCGGGATCGGGCCGCAGACGAAGATCGACGCGGAAGGCGTACCCGTCTACGGTGCGGTCCTGCAGCAGGCGCACGAGCCCCTGCGTCATCCGCACGAAGCAGTCCTGAACGCTGCGCCGGCCCGAGTAGCGCACCCGGTCCGGATCGTAAAGGGCGATCAGATCGATATCGCTGGAATAGTTCAGCTCGCCTGCCCCGAGCTTGCCCATCGCGATCAAAATGTAGCCGCTCGCCCGCTCCGGGTCCTCGAGGTGGGGAAGGATCAGCTCCTCACGCTGATGTGCTGCGCCGAGCAGATGCGAGACCGCGAGCCGGAGCGCCTGTTCCGCGAAGCTGGAGAGCGTGCCGGTGAGGCGGGCAAGATCCCAATCTCCGGCCATATCGGCGATCGCGACGCCGAGCGCCACACGGCGCCGAGCCAGACGCAGGGCCCGCATCAGCGCCGCTTCCTCTAAGCCGACACCGTTTGTTCCCAGTTCCGACAGTGCCCGCGCGATTGCGGGCCCAGGGCCCTCCCAGAACACTTTCGTGGCGAAGGCAAGCTCCTCGACGAGGAGGTTGCCAAGAAACGGGCTCGATCCGAACAAGCCGGTCAGAAGCCTGTTCGGCAGCGGTTGCTCCAACAGGGCCTGGGCGGCCGATGCGATATCCTCCGGCTCGTCCGCGGCCCGTTCCAACCAGCGGGCGAGCATTCTCTGCGCCCGATCCGGCTCCCCCGGACGAGGCAATCGCGCTTGGCCGATCCTCAGTGCAATCTCGGGCATGACCTGCGGCTCGTTTTCAGGCAAAACTCGCGGATCGCCCATTCAAGGGTCAAGTCGAACCCATCCCTAGGACTGACCACCGCCCATGCGGATTGTACTCCGCCACACTACGATCCTGTTGCTCGAAGTCCTTGCCGGTCTTCTCGCAATCATCATCATTGCGGGTGGCATCCTTGCGGTGCGGTTGAAGGACGAAGCGCCCCTGCGGCTTTCCATCCTGACGCCTTATCTCGAGCAGGGTTTGAACGAGCTTGACCCGAACATCAAGGTCAAGATCAACGAGACGCTGCTCACCTGGTCCGGCTGGCAGGACCCAATCGATCTGCGCGCCCGAAATGTCCAGGTCAGGGATGCGACCGGGCGCAGTCTGGCGACGCTGCCGGACATCGCGATTTCGTTGAGCGTTCCCGCTCTGCTGCTGGGCCAGATTGCGCCTTCGGCGATCGAGGTCGTGGGCCCCCGGCTGGTGGTGGTTCGCACGGCCGAGGGAGGCCTGCAACTTGGATTTGGCGAAAGCGATCAAGAGGCGACCGACCCGTTTGCCTCCGATCTGGCGATCCTGCTCATGCAGCCGGCACACGAACGGGGCCATTTGCGTAGGATCTCGATCAGCCAGGCGAGCGTGATCGTGGTCGATCGACGCGTCGAAGAAACTTGGCGTCTGCCGATGGTGAATTTCGAGTTGCGCCGCTCGCGCAGCGGGGCCCGGGCCTATGCCGACGCTAGGTTCGTCCAGCGGGTCGAGACGGCGATCTTGCGAGCCGAACTTGCGATTCCGGCCAATGACGACCCGGCTGCGGCGAATATCGAGGTCGCCGGCCTTGATCCTCGGACCCTGGCGGTTCTGGCCGGAATTCCGGAAGTAGGGCGCCTGCACTTCTCCGTTGGCGGCGCCCTGTCCGGACTGATCGATCGCTCCGGCGCGGTGCGCGAGGCCAAATTCTCCCTGGTGGCCGGCGCGGGAACAATCGATGTTCCGGAGCTCTATCCCGAGCCGCTCCCGATCGCCGGCGCCAGCATGCGCGGTCGCCTTTTCGAGGCCTTCAATCGGCTTGATCTGGATGCCGCCGAGTTGTCCATTCTCGACGGGCCGACTCTGACCCTATCCGCCAATGCTGCCGGGCTTGCCTCCCCGGAAATCGTCAAGCTGGAGGCGAAGCTCGCGAGCGGGGCGGCGAGGACCGAAACGGTTCTGCGGTATTGGCCGCAGAAGCTCGGTCGTGCTGCGCGGAACTGGATCGCCGAGAACATCGCCGACGGGATGGCGGAAGAAGGGAATATCGAGCTTGTCCTCAACATCCCGCGCCAAAGGCCAGAGAACGCGATCATCGAGCGCGCGGAGGGCTATTTCAGGGCCAGCGGCCTCACCGTCACCTATCTGAAAGGCCTTCCGCCCCTGCAGGATGTCGTCGGAGAGGGCAGGCTCACGGGCAACGGGGTGTCCATGACGGTGTCCTCCGGTCATGTCGGCGATCTGGTCGTTGATTCCGGCACGGTCGAGGTTGCCAGCCTCGACGTCGATCCACAGCTCATCACCATAGAGGGGCAAGTGAGCGGGCCCGTGAGCGATGCCCTGGAACTCCTGGACCGTGAGCGGCTCGGCTATCCGCGCAAGGTCGGGATCGATCCGAAGGCCACCTCCGGTTCAGCTCGGACGACGCTTTGGTTCCAGTTACCCGGCAAGAAGGACGTAAGAATCGAAGACGTGCAGCTCCGGGTCGAGTCGCGGCTCACCGATGTAGCCATGTCGGAGAAGGCGTTCGGCGCGGCGGTCCGGGACGGACGCCTCGACTTGGCTGTGGATTCCAAGGGCATGACCATATCCGGCACGGCCGCCATAGCCGACACATCCACTCGACTCGAATGGCGCGAGAATTTCGGCAAGGCGGAATTCGATACGCGCATTGTCGCCGAGGCGGAGCCCGACACCGCTGCGCGTGCGGCGCTCGGGCTCCATGCCGCGCCCTGGGTGGAGGGCCCTACCCCGCTGAAGATCCTCTATACCCGGTCGGGGACATCGGCGACGGCCGATGTCACCGCCGATCTTACCAAGGCCGCCCTTGCGGCCGAGCCGCTGGGTTGGAGCAAGCAGCCCGGGGTTCCAGGGAAGGCGCGCGCCCGGATTGCAATGCGTCGGCGCGAAGTGACCGCGCTGACCGATATCGCAGTGGAAGCCGGGGATCTGAGCCTTGCCGGGAATGTTTCGATCGGTGCGGCGCAGACTGGCCCTACGCGCATCACGCTGGAGCGTCTTGCCTGGGGCGATTCAAGGCTGGAAGGGATCGAAGCGTCGTTAGGAAATGCGATCGACATCCGCATCGCCGGCGGCGTGCTCGATGTCGCACCGTTCCTGGAGCGCGAACAGGACCGATCGGAGGCGGAGGAGGAACCGGGGCCGCCCTTCAGCCTCAGCGCTCCGAATCTATCGGAGCTGCGCACCGATAAGGACCGGAGCCTCGCTCCGGCTTCGATCGAGATTGCTCATGACGGGGAGCGCTGGAGTTCGGTCGACATCTCCGGAGGGATGCCCGGTGGCAAGACCATGTCGCTTCGCTATGGCTTGGATCCAGCGAACGGGCGCCGAGCGTTGCGCCTTGTCAGCGACGATGCCGGAGCCTTGCTGCGGACCGCCCGAGTACTCGAGACGGTAGTGGGCGGCACCCTGAAGATCGAGGGCGAAGCGGCCGAGCCGGGGCTTGCCGCGCCGCTGCCGGTAGAGGCCGAGGTCAAGGACTATCGGGTGGTTCGCGGAAAGGTGATGGCAAAGATCCTCGAGCAAGCGAAGCTCGAAGATATCAATAGGCTGCTCGCCTCGGAGGGCATTCCTTTTGCGCGCTTCACCGGAAAAATGGTGCTGACCGACGAAACGGTGGAGATCGAGAAGGCGAGAGCCTATGGCGCGGCGCTCGGCATCACCGCGCAGGGCCGAATCGATCTCGAGTCCGACAAAATCGATATCGAAGGCACGATCGTACCCGCCTATGTCGTCAGTCAGATCATCGGCACCATCCCGTTGATCGGGCGGATCCTGACCGGCGGAGAGGGAGAAGGGCTTTTCGCGGCCACCTACAGGGCCAAAGGTCCGCTGGACGATCCGGAAGTATCGGTCAATCCCTTGGCTGTCCTTGCGCCGGGGTTCCTGCGGGGTCTCTTCAACATCTTTGACGGAAACGATGGCAAGGAAGGCGAGGAGCCCGACTTCACGCCCCTGCCGCCGCGTGAGCAATAGCGGATATCACCGGTTTTTTCGCACTTTGAGAATGCCGTGCTTTTTCTTTCCAAGCGAAATCCGGACGGAATAGGTCGCTTCGTCTTCCTCGAACGCGGCTGCGGGCGAGGCGAGCGTCTCGATCGTCTGGAACGGATCGCGAAGGCTGACAGCGCCGAACTTCGCTCCGCCCGCTTGAATGATCCGCTTGGCCTCGCCGCCTGAAGCAGCGATGCCGATCCGCACGAAGGGCTGATAGGCCGCCGTCCTGCCAAGGGCGGCACTGTCGATTGTAAGGATAGGCAGCTCGCCTCCTGCTCCCTGCTCCTCGAAGGTGCGCCGCGCGGTCTCGGCGGCCGCCTCGGCCGCTTCGCGGCCATGAGCAAGCGCGGTCGCTTCGCTCGCCAGAATTTTCTTGGCCTCGTTCAGCTCTGCGCCTTCCAGGCTTTCGAGCCTGGCGATCTCCTCCAGCGGCAGCTCGCTGAAGAGCTTGAGGAACCGCCCGACATCCGCATCCTCGACATTGCGCCAGAATTGCCAATAGTCATAGGCAGAGCGCTTCTCGGCATTGAGCCACACGGCGCCGGTCGCCGTCTTGCCCATCTTGGCTCCCGAGCCGGTGGTGATCAGTGGGGTCGTGAGACCATGCAGAACGCGCTGATCCAGGCGGCGTCCCAACTCGATCCCGTTTACGATGTTTCCCCACTGGTCGGATCCGCCCATCTGCAACGTGCAATCGTACCGGCGCGCCAACTCGACGAAATCGTAGGCTTGCAGGAGCATGTAGTTAAACTCGAGAAAAGTCAGGGGTTGCTCGCGTTCGAGCCGCAGGCGAACCGAATCGAAGGTCAGCATCCGGTTGATCGTAAAGTGCCTCCCGACCTCGCGCAGGAAATCGATATAGCCAAGCCTGTCCAACCATTCGGCATTGTCGATCATCAGAGCGGCGGTCCGTCCGCGCCCAAATTCCAGGAAGTTCTCGAAGATGCCGCGGATTCCCTCCATGTTCCGGCGAATCTGCTCCTCGCTCAGGAGCTGACGCTGCTCGTCCTTGCCAGAGGGATCGCCGATCTTGGTGGTGCCTCCGCCCATCAGTACGATGGGACGATGCCCGCAGCGCTGAAACAGGCGCAGCAACATGATCGAAACCAAGCTGCCCACATGCAGCGAATCGGCGGTGCAGTCATAGCCGACATAGGCGACGACCCGGCCCGCGCGAAGCGCCCGATCCAGGCTATCCACATCGGTGCAGTCCTGCACGAAACCGCGCTCCGTGGCGATGCGCAGGAAATCGGATTTGACGGCGCTCACGGGGCGAGGGCTCACTCTCGAAGGGAGCCGGCCGGCGGCCGGCTTGCCGAAAAGGCGCCCCTTTACCACAATCGCGCGCGGCGCACAAAGCGGAGGTCGAGTATGGGTGCGAATCCTGTCCTTGCCGTCGGTCTTATGAGCGGGACCTCGATGGACGGCATCGATGCGGCGTTGCTTCAAACCGATGGCGAGGCCAAGCTCCGGCCGGTCGCGTTTCTGACTGTCCCCTATGATGCTGCTTTCCGAACTCGTCTGGCAGGTGCGGTCGCAGCAGGCTGCGCCAACCGCGAGCTTGAACGGGAGTTGACCCGCCTGCATGCCGATGCCGTACGCAGGCTGATACAGGAAGCTGCGGTCGCAGCCGAGAAAATCGCGCTGATCGGCTTTCACGGACACACCGTCCTGCACAGCCCGGCCAAGCGGCGCACCGTCCAGATCGGCGATGGCGCCGCCCTTGCCCGGATGACCGGGATCGCCGTTGTCGACGATTTTCGCTCCGCGGATGTGGCGGCGGGCGGGGAGGGAGCGCCGCTTGCGCCGGTGTTCCATCGCGCCATCGCCGCCGGGTTGGAGCGGCCACTTGCCACGCTGAATGTCGGCGGGGTCGCGAATGTAACCTGGATCGGCTCGGACGGAGCGCTCCTGGCGTTCGATACCGGTCCGGGAAATGCCTTGATCGACGATTGGGCCATGGCGCACATCGGCCGGCCTCTTGATGCGGAAGGACGGCTTGCTTCGGCCGGCAAGGTCGATGAGCCGGTCCTCGCGGAGCTGATGAGGGATGCCTATTTCGCCCGCCGACCGCCGAAGTCGCTCGACCGCAACCATTTCGAGGGCGCCGTATCGCGCTTGGCCGGGCTCGGACCCGAGGATGGCGCGGCAACCCTGACGCATTTCACCGCTGCTGCGGTGGCGGCCGCTTCGGTCCACCTGCCTGAGCCGCCGCTTCGCTGGATCGTAACCGGCGGGGGCAGACGCAATCCGACCCTTATGGCGGCGCTGGGCCTACGGCTGGGCGCCCCCGTCGCCCCGATCGAGGCGATCGGTTGGGATGGCGATGCGATCGAGGCGCAGGCCTTCGCCTACATGGCCGTGCGCAGCAGGAGGGGCCTGCCGATCAGCTTTCCGCAGACGACCGGCGCGCCGCATCCCATGACCGGCGGGCGATTCCATGCGCTCGCGGGGTAGCGTCAGGCGCGGGCGCCGGCAGCGTCCAGATAGCTCACTACCGTCCGCTCGAGCTCAGGCAGATGGTTGTAGAAATAATGATTGGCGCCTGCAATCGACTGGTGCGTGATGGTTATGTCGCGCTGCGCGGAGAGCTTGGCCACCAGCTTCTGAACCGCCTCCTTTGGGACGATCTCGTCACGCTCCCCGTGCACCACCAGGCCCGAGGAAGGGCAGGGCGCCAAGAAGCCGAAATCATACATGTTCGCCGGAGGCGCGACCGAGATGAAGGAGGCGATTTCCGGCCGCCGCATCAAGAGCTGCATTCCGATCCACGCGCCGAACGAAAAGCCTGCGATCCAGCAAGAGGAGGCGCTTGGATTATAGGCTTGCAGCCAATCGAGGGCGGATGCCGCGTCGCTGAGCTCGCCCTCGCCATAATCGAAGCTGCCCTGCGAACGGCCGACGCCTCGAAAATTGAAGCGCAGGACCGAAAAACCACGCCGCGCAAATATTTGGTAAAGGGTAAAGACAACTTTATTATTCATTGTCCCGCCATGCTGCGGATGGGGATGCAGCATGAGGGCAACCGGCGCCCCAGGCGTCCTGCCGTGCTGGTATCGTCCCTCGAGGCGCCCTTCGGGTCCGTTGAAGATCACATCCGGCATTCGCGACCCGCCCGAGCCCCGCTCAGTAACCGAATTACCCGAGTAAATTACTCGGAGTTAACGGACTTAGTTTGATGGGCGCGCTGGAGAATACTTGATTCACTTACTAGGATTTTTCTACTATGGCCGGAGGAAAAGCCCGGCTTTCCCTTGTTCGCCGGCGCGGATCATATCATGACGGCTCGTGTGATGTTCAAGAACCTTCGCGAAGAACTTGATTCCATCATCGCGCGCGATCCGGCCGCCAGGTCTCGGATCGAGGTGGTGCTTACCTATCCAGGATTTCACGCCGTGCTCTCGCACCGGCTCGCGCATGCCCTGTGGCGGCGCAATTTCCGTCTGCTGGCCCGATTCCTCTCCAATATCGCCCGATGGCTGAGCGGGGCCGATATTCACCCAGGTGCTGCGATCGGTCGGCGCTTCTTCATGGATCACGCCACCGGCATCGTTATCGGCGAGACGTCCGAGATCGGCGATGACGTCACGCTCTATCAGAACGTGACGCTGGGCGGCGTCGCCCCTTCGATCGATTCCGCCGCCCAGGTCAACCGCAAACGGCATCCCAGCATCGGCGATGGCGTCATCATCGGCTCCGGCGCCCAGGTTCTCGGCCCCATCAAAGTCGGCGAGGGTGCGCGGATCGGTGCAAATGCCGTGGTCGTCAAGGACGTGCCGGCCGGCGTCACCATGGTCGGCGTGGCGGCTCGGCAGCTCCCGCCAAAGGAGTGCCGGCATGATTTCGTCGCTTACGGCACGCCGATGGGCGATCAGTCCGATCCGATCGCGCGCGCGCTGGAGTCGCTGTCTCGAGAGGTGGCTGCGCTTAACCGGCGCATTGCGGAACTGGAGCATAAGGTCGGGGATTCCGGCAATGGCCGGACAGGGCGTGCCGGTTCGGAGGAGAAGGAGCCGGTCGAGTTTGCCGAACCCATCGCGTGAGGCCGATCCGATGAAGCTCAGCACCAAGGGCCGCTATGCGGTCATGGCGATGGTCGATCTGGCGTGCCACTGTCAGGGCGCACCGGTAAGCCTTGCCGATATCGCCAGACGTCAGGAAATCTCGCTTTCGTATCTGGAGCAGCTTTTCGCCCGCTTGCGCCGCAACGGTTTGGTGCGCAGCGTCCGCGGACCAGGCGGAGGCTATCTGCCCGCGCGTACCCTGACGGAAACGCGCATCGCCGACATCATCCTCGCCGTTGATGAGCCAATCCGGGCCACGCGCTGTCCGCTCGGCACCGGGGCGGGTTGCAAGAGCGACAAGAGCCGCTGCCTCACCCACGATCTCTGGGATGAGCTCGGCAATCAGATTCATCTATATCTGAGTTCGGTGAGCTTGGCGGATGTTTGCGAGCGGCGGATTCTGGGAACCAGCCGGCTCATTGCGGCGGAGCCGCGGCTGCGCGTTGCCGCGCAATAGGCATTGTTTCGATCGACATTGGGGAAAATGGGCGCTATCGAACGCTGGGTCTATCTTGACCATAACGCAACCGCCCCGGTGAAGCCGGAGGTGATTGTCGCCATCTCCGAGGCGCTGGCCGAGTGCGGCAACCCATCTTCGGTTCACCGTTTCGGCCGTCGGGCGCGCCGGCTCATTGAGGATGCCCGCGACCAGGTTGCGGCGTCGATCCATGTCTCTCCGGATGCGGTGATTTTTACCTCCGGAGGAAGCGAGGCCAATGCCCTGGCGCTCGCGCTGGCCTCGAGCAGACCGGTGCTTCTCGGAGCGACCGAGCATGATTCTGTCCTGAAAGCCGCTTCTCACGCCGCCAGAATTCCAGTCGATGCCGGCGGGATAATCCGGCGCGAAGCCTTGCGGGAACTGCTCGCCTCTGCGGGTGCTCAAGCCTTCGTCTCGATCCAGCTTGCGAACAATGAAACTGGCGTGATCCAGCCGATCCGCGAACTGGCCGACATGGTGCATGCGGCGGGCGGCCTGCTGCATATGGATGCGGCTCAAGCGCCCGGTCGCATTCCGGTGGAGTGCGTCGGGCTCGGGGCGGACCTCGTCACGCTCTCCGCCCACAAGATGGGAGGCCCGCAGGGTGTGGGTGCACTGATCGTTCTGGCGGACCTGACACCGATGCCGATCGTTCGCGGCGGCGGCCAAGAGCGCGGCTGGCGGGCCGGAACGGAGAACCTGCCCGGCATCGTCGGATTTGGTCGGGCCGCCGAATTGGCGTGCTGCGATCTGGAGCGGACAGCGACCATGAGGGCTTTACGCGATCAGCTCGAGCGGCAGATCCTCCGCCTCGCCCCCTCGGCGCCCGTTCATGGGGCCGCCTCGCCGCGATTGCCCAATACAAGCTGCATCGGCATGCCCGGGTTGGATAGCGAGACCCAGGTCATGGGCTTCGATCTGGCCGGCATCGCCGTCAGCGCAGGATCCGCCTGTTCGTCCGGGAAACTTCGTCGTTCGGGCGTGCTCGAAGCGATGGGAGTGGCGCCTGTCGATGCTGATTCGGCCATTCGCATAAGCCTCGGCGGGACAACGACAGCGGCTGAAATCGATCGATTCTGCGAGACATGGGCAGCGCTCTATCGACGCTCGGAAAGCGATCGAGCGGCGCGGGCCAAGGCGTCGTGAAAAGAGGGCGTGAGGGTCCGTCTGGCACGACCCGTGACGCATTCCCATCTATCAGCCCGTTACAGATCTTGACCCCCTTTGACCGCCAGGGGCCGAGCGCGTAAACAGCGCCTTGGACGAATAAGACACCGACGCACAGGCTAGAAGCTGGACGATGCCGAAGATCACTTTCATCAACACCGATGGCAGCCGTCTCGAGGTCGACGCCCCGGTCGGACTTTCTGTGCTCGAGATCGCCCATCGTCACAATGTCGATCTGGAAGGCGCCTGCGAGGGATCGCTCGCCTGTTCCACCTGCCATGTCGTGGTGGATTCCGAGTGGTACGAGATGCTTCCGGCGGCCAAGGAGGATGAGGAGGACATGCTCGATCTGGCGTTCGGCCTGACCCGCACCTCGCGGCTTGGCTGCCAGATCATCATGACCGAGGAATTGGATGGGCTGACGGTTTCACTGCCCGGCGGCAGTCGCAATGCGATGCTCGGCGAGTGAGAGCCGAGGGCGGTTGATCATGGCCATCCAAGGCGCTCCTGACCGGTCGATACCTGCTGTTCCGAGCCTTCAAGGTTCTCGGCTGGTCATGTCCTGGCTGGCCCAACCCTGGTTCGACTCGACTGCTCTTTGGACGATGACCCGTTGGTACATGCCGCTGTCTCGCGCTTGGGCGGCGGCGGGAGTGTCGGAGGGCTCGCTGGAGCGTTTCCAGGCCGAGCTTCCGGTCGATCGCATCGGTCCGGCGGCACGGCTGGGGTTGGCGCGGGCCTTGCAGCGTACCGGTGAGCTGAAGAACCGTCTGAAGGATGCCGAGGCGCATTGGGACGATCTGTTCTTTGCAGCACGGCCCGTTCCCAGCAGCGCATTGTTCAACGCCGAGCGGATACGCCGGCGGGCCAGCCACGCCTACATGCTCTGCCGCTCCGGGTTTGCGCTGGTTCGGCTCGGGGCGGGTTACCCCGCCGTGCGTTATGAAATTCCATCTCCGGCGGAAGTGATGGCCGAGTTGCAGCCGCTGCTCTCCGATCCGGATGCGGCCTATGCGCCGCCCGATCCACTGCCGCCCGTTGCCGTCAGTCACAGGATCGAACATCCGACCTTCAGCGAGTACTGGCTGCGCTTTCCTTCCGCTCATCCGGATGGCGACGACATCGCCTGGGCGCATGTGCGAGAGCCGAAGGGGGTTTCAAATCCGCCAAGCCTCATCCATGTCCACGGGCTGGGAGTCGAGTTCGAGTCGCTTGAGGGCATCGAGGACGAGGTCGATCCGATCGTAACCATGGGTGTGCGTCTGGTGCGCCTTGAGGCTCTCTGGCACAATCGCCGCCGCTTGCCGGGCCTTTTCGGGGGCGAGCCGTTCCTGTCGCGCCAGCCATTGTCGGGGATCGAGCTGTTCCTGACCGTCGCGCGCGAGATGGCTGTCCTTGTCTCTTGGTGCCGCGGCACGAGCAGGGGGCGGGTTGCGATCGGCGGAACCAGCATGGGCGCACTGTCCACGCAGACTGCCGCTTCGCGTGCGCAGGATTGGCCGACCGAGACGAAGGCTGACGTGTTGTGGCTGGTCACGACCAGCGACGACATCGGCAGTCTTGCCTTCCAGAGCGCACTTGCAAAGGCAGTGGGGCTTCCTGAACAATTGACCCGCGTAGGCTGGACGCCCCAATCGATTGCGGCGCTCAACCCGCTGGGTGAAGTCCGGACTCTGCCGATCATGGCGCCGGAGGATATCGTGGTTGTGCTCGGCCGTCGGGACGAGGTGACACCCTATGTTCGAGGCGCCGCCATGGTCGCGCGTTGGGGCGTGCCGGAGCGAAATCTCTTTCAGCGAGAGTTGGGACATTTCTCGGTTCCGCTCGGGCTTTTGGGCGATCGCAGGCCCCTCACCCGGCTGGTTGAGCGGCTGCGCGCGGGCGGGCCGCCATGAGCATCGGCTTGGAGCATGTTCCGCCGATCGGGGATCTCGGTCTGGCACAGGGAGGGCGGGTTGTCGTCGCCATGTCGGGCGGGGTCGACAGTTCTGTCGTGGCGGCCCTTGTCGCTGCCGCCGGATATGAGACCGTCGGCGTCACTCTTCAGCTCTACGATCATGGCGCGGCAACTTCCCGTTCGGGCTCCTGCTGCGCCGGAAAGGATATCCGCGATGCGCGCCGGGTCGCCGACAACCTTGGCATCGCCCACTATGTGCTCGACTACGAACGCCGCTTTCGCGAGAAGGTCATCGAGGACTTCGCTGCATCCTACGCGGCCGGCGAGACGCCAATCCCCTGCGTGCGTTGCAACGAACGGATCAAATTCGGCGATTTGCTTGAGACGGCTCGCGGCCTTGGCGCCGCAGCTCTCGCGACCGGCCACTATGTCCGCCGGACGATCGGCCTTGACGGGCCCGAGCTGCACCGCGCCGTGGATCTCACGCGCGATCAGAGCTATTTCCTGTTCGCGACCACGCGCGATCAGCTCGGCTTTCTGCGCTTTCCGCTCGGGGCAATGGCGAAAAACGAGACACGTGCGGTTGCCGGACGACTCGGGCTTCCCGTCGCCGGCAAGCCGGACAGCCAGGACATTTGCTTCGTCCCTCAGGGCCGCTATGCGGCGGTCGTCGAGAAGCTTCGACCCGAGGCGGCCGAGCCCGGCGACATCGTTCATGTGGATGGGCGCGTGCTGGGCCGCCACCCGGGAGTGATCCACTATACCGTCGGCCAGCGGCGCGGACTTGGCATCGGCGTGGAGGGTGCGCCGCTCTATGTGGTTCGGCTGGATGCCGCCGGCAGGCGGGTGGTGGTTGGCCCATATTCGGCGCTTGCACAAACCCAAGTGCAGGTGCGGGCGCTGAACTGGCTCGACGCCGCGCCGATTCCGGCGATGGGCGTGCGCGTTCAGGTCAGGCTGCGCTCCGCGGCTGAGCCGGCGGATGCAACTCTGCGCCGCACCGCCCAGGGGGGCGGGCTGATCGAGTTCGACCTCCCGCAGATGGGGGTCGCACCCGGCCAAGCGGCGGTGATCTATGTCGGGAGCAGGGTGCTCGGCGGTGGCTGGATCGACGCTGCGCAGCGCTAAGGCGGCCTGAACAGGGGGCGTGATGGTCACGGAACGGCTTGCGGAGCAGATTCGTCGACGCGCGGCACAGTCGCCGCGGCTTGGCTATACCGTGAAGTTCGTTGTCGACGAAGACGCGGTCATTCGCTGGGATGGCACCGGCGCGGAGCCGTTGATCGACACCGCCGACGGGCCGGCCGACACGACGATCCGCATCTCCGAGGATAACCTGGACAAGCTCCTCTCAGGAACGCTTGATCCGACGCTGGCCTATATGACAGGAAAGCTGAAGGTGGAAGGTAGCCTCGGCGTGGCGATGAAGCTCACGACCTTGCTCGGCGACTAGACTCGCTCTCTTCGGCCATCCCCACAATGAAGGGCAGCCAGCGGCCGCCCTTCATGAATTGGTAGCAGGGGCCGGGATCGAACCGGCGACCTAGGGCTTATGAGTCCCTCGCTCTAACCAACTGAGCTACCCTGCCGCAAGCCCGTGCTTATCTAGGCTGCTCTCAGAGGTGCGTCAACATGTGGGGAAGGGCAGGGCGCCCAGTGCAATGCGGTGTGCGCCCGGCCCGATATTGAGGCGCGGCTCGGCAATATGAAACCGTAGCCGCGTGAACCGATCCTGCACGCGAAAGGACAAGCGGCCCCGATCGGAGGCCGCTTGATCGTTCACGAGGCGAGCTTCATTGGATCGATAGAGGAAATCCCGCCCCTCGCCAGTGCAGAAGACCGGCGCCTCTTAGGGACGCTTGGACCCACCGGGACCGGTTCTGGGTCCTGCTCTGTAGTCGCGGTCGCGTGGACTCTTGGGCCCCTTGCTGCCGGAACTGCTGCCGCTCGAAGAGCCGCCCGAACTGCTGCCGCCGCTGCTGGAGGAGGAGCCTCCGGAACTGCTGCCGCCGCTGGAGGAGCCGCCGGAACTCGAAGAGCCGCCCGAACTGCTGCCGCCGCTGGAGGAGCCCCCGGAACTGCTGCCGCTGGAAGAGGAACCGCCGCTTGAGCTGCCTCCCGAGCTGCCGCCGCCGCTGGAGGAGCTGCCGCCGCCCCCGTCCGTGCTGTCGGGACCATCGTGAGGTTCGCTGCCTTCGTGTGGCGCATCACGGCTGGCTTCCGCAGGGCCATCTTCAAATCCCGCGTCTGCCGTCCTCCTGCCCGGCGCCCGTGCCAGGCCTGCAAGGGGAGCGAATACCGCGCCGGCGATTGCAGTCAAGCCGGCGAAGCGAATGAGAAAGCTTCGGCGCGACCCTCTTGTCGTTCTAGCTGGAGATGAATGCGCCCGCATGTAGTTGTCCCCCTGAGAAAGTGCGGCCGGAGTGACCCTGCACGCACGGTTGAGCCCCTGAAATCCTCGCCTTATTGATTGAATCTCTCAAATGCGAGGTAATATAGTAAGATTCATGAAGCAATGAACTGTCAATAGATATATGAGTAAGTGCCGTTTGACCGGGAAAGTCAGTGGCGTTGGCGAGGGCGCGCTAGACGCGCCCAGCATCCGTGTTTTCATGGCTGTGGGTCAGAAAATTCGCGGATTCTCAACCGGTTCCATAGTCTTCTCCTTGGGCGGTTTGTATCCGAGCACGGTTGTCAGAGCACTCTGCGGCTGAGAGCCTCGGATAAGGGGGAATCGAGGGCGTGGTGCACAGGCGCGAGTGGGGAGCGGGTCTGACCTTGCCGCGTTCCTGCACCAGCTATGGAACTGGGATAGCAGGACTGGCCGGCTTTGCCATCGGGCTGTGGGCTGCCACATCCCACGATATGCCGACCGCCGTCCGTGTTCTGGTGCTGATTGTCGTGACCAGCCTGCCGATGGTGGGCTGGGCACTGCTCGTCGAGCGGGTCAGTGGGCGAGCGACAGCGGCGCTCGTTTCACCCTCCGCCGCAAGCGGCGACCTGCCGCGTCTTTTCGTAAAGCTGCTGGGACTCGCGGCGACGTTGGCGCTGGTTGGCCTAGGATACTGGCTCTTTCCGATCTATCGCCAGCCCTTCTACCAGACTTTCTTCGATCTGGTGGCGATCACGCTACCTTGGCTCGGCGCGGCAGGCGTCTTTTACATCTATTGGCTCGATGCGCGCATGGCCGAGCCGCGGGACGGCGCTTGGCATCTGGGTGCGCTTCTCACAGGCGGGCATGCGGATGTCGATTGGCGCAAGTTGCGCGAATATCTGCTCGGCTGGACGATCAAAGCCTATTTCCTGCCGGTCATGGTCGGTTGGCTCGGGGGCAATCTGGACTGGATTGCCGGCTTGAACGGTACCGCGTCCTGGAACGGGGCTGGGGCCTACCTCATTTCCGCATTCTCCGGGCTTGCTATTCTCGAGCCTCTGCGCTGGCTTGGTGAAGGCGTAATCCGGTTGTTTCAGACCGTGCTGAGCGGAGAGGGTCCAGCCTTCCTCTCCAGCTTCGATGTTGCGGTCAATGTGATTTTCAGCCTCGACTTGGCGTTCGCCGCACTCGGCTACATTTTCACCTTGCGTGCAATCGATGGCCATATCCGCTCGCCCGAACCGACCTTGCTCGGCTGGATGGTGGCGCTCATCTGTTATCCACCTTACGGCGACACCACGATCGGACTTTATGTGGACTGGTCGGACGATTTCGAGTGGCGCCACTGGCTGGCGCACATGCCCACCCTACTGATCATATGGGGAGGCGCGATCTTGGCGCTGGAGGCGTTGTTTGCGCTGTGCACCGTTCATTTCGGCTACCGCTTCTCCAATCTGACCCATCGCGGGATCCTGACTCATGGGCTCTACAGGCTGACAAAACATCCGGCCTACGTGACGAAATGC
Organism: Alphaproteobacteria bacterium; assembly: GCA_035620695.1. Lineage (GTDB taxonomy): Bacteria > Pseudomonadota > Alphaproteobacteria > JAREAF01 > JAREAF01 > JAREAF01. The sequence goes on along the minus strand of DASPGI010000055.1, from coordinate 7,985 downwards.
CTTTCGTTCTGGCTTCTGGCGGTCCCATTCCTAGCCGATCAGGGTTGGGATGGAGCCGCGCGCCAGGTTCTGATGATGTTGGGCATCAATTTCATCTACTGGATGCGGGCGCGGACCGAGGAGCGGCATCTCTCCCGCGATCCCGACTACATTGCCTATGCGCTTTGGATGGAAGAGCACGGTATCTTCCGCTGGGCGGGGCGACTGGTCCCGGTATTGCGGTACAGGCCCCCGGCAGGTCTTTCAAATTTGCAGGGCGCGCCGGCCTAGCCGGACTTCTCTCTTTATCGGGACGACGGGGCGATCCGAAGCGATCGCATCGGATCGACCCCACGCCCGGGGGCAAATCGCGTTCGGTTCACTCGTTTCGTTTGGCCACCGGACCGCAGACGGCCGGTGTACTTTCAATCCCACCTGATCGAAGCGCGGGTCTAGTCCGGGTCGTTGTCCGCCGCACCGGTATTGCCGGAGTTGCCGGGATCCCCGCCTTCGGGGCCGTTGCCGCCGCCGGCGTCGAATCCCTTCTGGCCATTGGACGTTCCAGAGCTGCTGCCGCCATTCGAATTGCCGTTGCTGTTGCCGTTCGAGTTGCCGTTGCTGTTGCCGTTCGAATTGCCGTTGCTGTTGCCGTTCGAATTGCCGCTTGAACTCGAGGTTCCGCCGTCAGACGAGCTTCCCGAGGAACTCCCGGACGAACTACCTGAGGAGCTCCCCGACGAACTGCCAGACGAGCCTCCCGACGAACTTCCGGAGGAACTGCCCGAGGAACCACCGGAGGAGGTGCCAGACGAGCCGCCACTGGAGGAGCCGCCGTTGGATGAACCATCGCCCGAAGAGCGGCCTTCCCCTCCTCTTCCTCCCCCTCCCTCATGGTTCTGCGTCGGTCCAACGCCGGGTACCAGCGCGGAAAGCGCTGCAAGACATTCCGGGCTTGTCTCGCCGTAGGTAAGGCAGATTTCCTCGGCGATCCCCACTCCCGCAGAGCCGGTCGCACCGGTGGCAAATGAGAGCGACGGCAGAACTCCGCCGAGAGCGGTCAGCACAAAAGCAGAAGTCCCCGCCAAGAGCAGAGCGCGCGCGACGCGTGCGGCGGCGCCATTCAGTTTAGCTGGCATTTTAATCCCCCAAAGCCGCGGTTCATGCCGCGGGCCGACATTTTCCCCAACGCGAATGCACCGCTCGCTTTGGTGCTTCAGGAGAGAAACGGGGGTTTGCCCAAAACGTTCTATTAACTTTTCGTATTATTCAATTTTCTCAACATAAAACGTATACGGATAACATGATGTTCCCCGCGTGATGAAAAAGAGAAGCGATCCCGGGATGGGACCGCTTCCAGAGTTTCAGTAGGGCCAGTACGAGGAACCTCAGTCCTGATCGTTGTTCCCGGCGCCGGTGTTGCCGGAATTGCCGGGATCGCCATCTTCGGCGCCATTGCCGCCGCCGGCGTTCGAACCGCTGCCGTTTCCGTTCGAGCTGCCGTTTCCGTTCGAGCTGCCGTTTCCATTCGAGCTGCCGCCCGAGCTGCTCGAGGTGTCGCCGGACGAGCTGCCGCCCGAGCTGCTCGAGGTGTCGCCGGACGAACTGCCGCCCGAGCTGCTCGAGGTGTCGCCGGACGAACTGCCGCCCGAGCTTTCGCCGCCAGACGAGCTTTCGCCGCCGGACGAGCTTTCGCCGCCAGACGAACTGCCGCCGGATGAGCTGCTCTCGGCGCTGCGATCGTCGCGACCGGGCTCCTTCTCATCTACCTCATGGCTTCCGCCGCCGGACGCCGGGGCCAACTCGGACAGCGCTTGCAGGCATTCCTGGCTGGTCTCGCCATAGGTAACGCAGGGCTCGACCTGGCCGAGATTGATCTGCACGGGTTTGGCGCGCAGAGCGCGGCCCGCGAAGGACGGTTCGGCCATGAGGCCCCCGAGCAGCGCAAACACCGCCACCGAGGCGCCGGCCAGCACTGCAAGGCGCAGCGAAGGACTGTTACGGCCCGGTCTTGCCGGAGCCGGTTGAGCTGATCCAAGCATTTGACTTACCCCCCTCAGAGCGGGAGATCCTCGTCAGCGAGAAATCTCCAAAAGATCGCTTTGATTTGTGCTTTCTTAATTAGCTTATTATTAAATCAAAGTCAACAGAATCTTAATATACATTTGAGGTATACGAGAGAGATTTTGATTTTCAATGAAGCGTTATCTTTGAATATTACCTGACGCGGGAGTCTTTATGACTTGAATAGGAACTAATATTTCTGTTTATCAAAACAACGGGGCGGCCAGATGGCCGCCCCGGCGATCGATGCCCGCTGTAGGCTTTGCGCGAATGGGCCCTTCAGGCTCGTGCTTTCGCGAGTTCCTCGAGTTGCTGGCCGTTCGGCAGGTCCCGCAAGACATATCCGCGGCCCCATACCGTCTCGATGTAATTCTCCCCGCCGGTGGCCGCAGAGAGCTTCTTGCGAAGCTTGCAGATGAAGACGTCGATGATCTTCAGCTCCGGCTCGTCCATGCCGCCATAGAGATGGTTGAGAAACATCTCCTTGGTGAGCGTTGTACCTTTTCTCAAGGCAAGGAGTTCTAGAATGGCATACTCCTTGCCCGTCAAATGCAGAGGCTGCCCGCCAATCTCCACGGTGCGGGTGTCGAGATTGACGGCCAGCTTGCCGGTCTTGATCACCGATTCGGAGTGACCTTTGGAGCGTCGGACAATCGCCTGGATCCGAGCGATCAGCTCGCGCCGGTCGAAGGGCTTGGTCAAATAGTCATCCGCCCCAAAGCCCAGCCCCTTCAGCTTGCTGTCCATCTCGTTCAGGCCGGACAGAATTAGAATCGGCGTGTTGACGCGCGCCGCCCTGAGGCGCCGCAGCACTTCATAACCGTCGATGTCCGGCAACATCAGATCAAGCAGGATGATATCGTAATCGTAGAGCTTGCCGATCTCGAGCCCGTCCTCCCCAAGATCGGTCGTGTCGCAGATAAAGCCTTCCGATTTGAGCAGCAGCGCAATGCTCTGCGCCGTGTTCGAGTCATCTTCAACCAGCAGAACACGCATGGACTTCCCCCTCGGTCCACTAGGCCGTGTGGCCGCAATGGTGTTAACCACGGTGACGCGAACTCGTTAAGAAAACTTTACTGGAAGTCGTCGACTTTAACACTCGAAAGAATAATGCCGAAGGAGTGGCTTCGACTCGGGGTGAATGAGCAAGCGAGTCACTGGCTCAGCGCGCCGGTAGGCCGGGCGCTCGATCAGCCGCCCGTGTTCAGGCGGACTACTGGAAAGGGGACGACGCCACCGCCGCCCTTGCCCCCGGAGCCGCCGCCTGGATTGTTCGCGCGGTATTCCTGGAGGCGCGTGGTGCGAAGCCCGCGTACCCCGTGACGTTCGATCAGGCGTTGCCAAGAGGCCAACTCCTCCGAAGACAGGGAGTATCGCTCACAGGCTTCTTCCAAGGTGAGCAGCCCCCCTCGCACGGCCGCCACCACCTCGGCCTTGCGCCGGATCACCCAGCGTTTGGTTTCGGGCGGCGGCAGGTCGGCGATCGTGAGCGGCTCGCCGGAAGGCCCGATCACCGAGTTGGGCCGGCCGCGGGCGTCCGAAGGCATGACGGTACGACGCTCTCCAGATCAGTCGAACTTCCTGACCGCCATTACTAGGTTCGCGCGCTTAAGAAACAGCTAAAAAGCTAGCGCTGCTGCGGTCTATCAGAATTTCCGAAAATGCCGCTTAAGCCCCCTCTCGCGGATAGCTGCTGGAGGAGGCAGTATTTCATGAAGGAATTTCAAGTAGATGGCGCAATACGATCCCAAAGTGGAACACTTGCGGGCAGAAGCAATTTCCATATACTCGCCCCCCGTTTGACACCTGCGATCGGAAACGACCAGCGCCATGAAGCCACTGCTTCCACCAGACTATCGGCCGACAGAAGACGAACCCTTCATGAACCCGCTGCAATTGGAGTATTTTCGCCAGAAGCTGCTGGCATGGCGCGCGGAGCTGCTCCAGGAATCCTCAGAAACCCTGCATCACCTGCAGGAAGAAAGCCTCGCCGAACCCGACATCGCCGACCGTGCCTCGCTGGAGACGGACCGTTCGTTGGAGCTGAGAACCCGTGATCGCGAACGCAAGCTGATCACCAAGATCAACGACGCTTTGAGAAGGATCGAAGAAGGTACCTACGGCTATTGCGAGGAAACCAACGAGCCCATCAGCCTGAGGCGGCTCGAGGCGCGGCCGATCGCCACTTTGAGCCTCGAGGCGCAAGAGCGTCACGAACGCATGGAGCGCACGCACCGAGACGACTGACAGGCTCGCCCGCGGCTGTTGCTCACATTTAACCGATATTAACCAAACTTGCCGAGGCTGGAGGAAGGCGCGAAACTGCTGCCCACTTTGCCGTACGGGCGAAAGGTCGGGACCGGCGCATGCGACAGTGGATGATCGGCATGCTGGCCGCTGGGGGCTTGGTCGCGCCCAATGCCGCCCTGGCCACTGCCGGCGGTTTTGACTGGACGACGGAAACCCTGCGTCTGGCACTGTCGATGGCGCTGGTCTTCGCCAGCGCCGGCATCGGCTTCTGGTTGGCGAGGTTGCGCGGGGTCCGGCGGCAGGCATTGATGGACGCCGCCGTAGAGGGGCTGCCACAACCGCGGCAGATCATCGATCGGTCGGGCCGGGTAGTCGCCGCGAATGCCGCATGCCGGAAGCTCTTCGGGGAAGACCCTGCGCCGCTGCAACGTCTCCTCGCTCATCAGCTTTCCGTAGCGGAACTGGACCTCCTACGCGATTTAGCCTTGAAAGCCGCGGCCGGAGGAGCCGGCGAGATCGAGATCGAAGCGGCACTAGGTCCCAGCATCGCCGGCCCTCAGCCGCTTCTGATCGGCGCTTCCGCCGTTCCGGGCCAGCCGGGCGCCGTTCTATGGCGGGTGGAGGATATCAGTCGGCGCAGAGCCGCAGACGAGGCGCTCTCTTCCGAGCAGCGCCGATATGCCGAACTGATCGCCGAAGCTCCAGTCGGCTTTTACGTTCTCGACGAGGACGGCAGGATCATCAAGACCAACCAGACCTTCGCCCGCTGGATCGGCAGCACTCCTCAGGCGCTGGACGCCAGCCGGCCCAAACTGGCGGAGCTGCTCGCCGATTCGCCTGCCGTTGCCGGGCTTGATCCCAAGGCTGATGGCGGGGTGGGACGTGCGGAGGTTGCGATCCTGCGTTCTGATGGCGGCACATTGGACCTTCTTCTAGCGCAAGAGCGTGCCGAAATTGGCGGCATCGTCACCTATCGAGGCATGGCCTACGATCTTACCGCACAGCGCGAGCTCGAACGGCGTCTGAAACTCGCCGGACAGCGCTTCCAGCATTTCTTCGACGAGGCGCCGATCGGAGTGGCGCTCCTTGATCTCGAAGGACGCGTCAGCGAGTACAATCACGCATGCGCGAAGATCCTTTCGAGCGGCGACAGCGACATTCAGGGCCGCGCCATCGCCGACCTGGTGAAGTCGGAAGCGCGCGAGGCGATCGCCAACGGCCTCAGGAATTTGGGCGATGCAGACCGGACGCCTGCGCCTTTCGAGGTGAAGATCGACGAAGAGACCGTCGCGTCGGTCTATCTCGCGCGGCTCGAGGATGAGCAGGGAGTGCCGGCGGGTTCGATCTGCCACATTATCGACCTGACCGAGCAAAAGCGGCTCGAAACGCAGTTCGCGCAATCGCAGAAGATGCAGGCGGTAGGGCAGCTTGCCGGCGGCATCGCTCACGACTTCAACAATCTGCTGACGGCCATGATCGGATTCTGTGATCTTCTGCTGCTGAGGCATCGGCCGGGCGACCAATCGTTCGCCGATATTATGCAGATCAAGCAGAACGCCAACCGCGCGGCCAATCTGGTGCGCCAGCTTCTCGCTTTCTCACGCCAGCAAACGCTCCAGCCGCGTGTACTGAACGTTGCCGATGCGCTAACGGAGCTCTCTCACCTGTTGCGCAGGCTGATCGGCGAGAACATCGAGTTGAAGATGATTCATGGGCGCGAGTTGGGGCTAGTCAGGGTCGACCAGGGCCAGCTTGAGCAGGTGATCATCAATCTCGCGGTGAACGCCCGGGACGCTATGACCCAGGGCGGCTCCTTGACGATCCGCACCAGCAACTTCGTTACCTCGGCGCCGATCCGCCGCGGAGCGGAGGTGATGCCGCCCGGGGATTACGTGCGCATAGAGGTCGCCGACACGGGCGTCGGCATCAAGCCGGAGATCATCGACCGTATCTTCGAGCCTTTCTTTTCAACCAAGGAGATCGGGGCCGGCACCGGCCTTGGCTTGTCGACCGTCTATGGCATCGTGCGGCAGACCGGCGGCTTCGTCTTCGTCGATTCGCGGCCGAGCGATGGGGCGACCTTCAACATCTATCTTCCCGTTCACGCCGAGGAACGGGCGGCGGAAGCGCTTCGCTCCGAGGCCGACGAGGCCGCGACGGCGGGCCGCGACCTGACCGGGATCGGGACCGTTCTTCTGGTCGAGGACGAGGATGCGGTCCGGCTTTTCGGTGCGCGCGCCTTGCGAAACAAGGGATACGAGGTGCTGGAGGCGCGCTCGGGGGAAGAGGCGCTGACGCTGATGGCGGGGCAGGAGCGGCCGATCGATCTCTTGATCACGGACGTGGTGATGCCGCGTATGGATGGGCCGACCCTGATCCGCGCCGTGCGCGAGCGTTGGCCGCGAATGAAGGTGATCTATATCTCCGGCTATGCCGAGGACGCCTTCCGCAAGCGGCTAGACGAGACCGGCGCAATCCACTTCCTGCCCAAGCCCTTCAGTCTCAAGCAGTTGGCCGGCAAAGTAAAAGAGGTAATGGACGATTCGGGCCGAATCGGGGGCGGGGGGCGGCTTGCATCGCGCCGTACGGGCGTTCCTCAGTCGTTAACCCTAAAGAATTAGTTGTTTTTGATCTGTTCCAATTTCGAGCTTCAGTTTGCGGAACAAATCGGGTACATTCCCCTTTCGTCGGCGTTCCTGGACGCCGGCTTCGAGGCCATGTAAGAGGGGAGGAACGGGCGTCATGTCCAGTCCAGCGCTGCGTATCGTCGAAAGGGAAAACGTGGATAAAGGCAAGGCCCTTGAGGCCGCGCTCGGCCAGATCGAGCGCAGCTTCGGCAAAGGATCGATTATGCGGCTCGGCCAGCGCGACAACGCGGTCGAGACGGAGGTTGTCTCCACAGGGTCGCTTGGCCTGGATATCGCGCTTGGCATCGGCGGACTGCCCCGCGGCAGGATCGTCGAAATCTACGGACCGGAGAGCTCGGGCAAGACCACGTTGGCGCTTCACGCGGTGGCTGAGGCGCAACGGCATGGCGGAGTTGCGGCCTTTATCGATGCAGAGCATGCACTCGACCCGGCCTATGCCGCAAAGCTTGGCGTCAAGGCGGAGGATCTGCTGATCTCCCAGCCCGACGCGGGCGAGCAGGCGCTGGAAATCGCCGACACGCTGGTGCGCTCGGGCGCGATCGACATATTGGTAATCGATAGTGTTGCGGCCCTGGTGCCGCGGGCGGAGTTGGAAGGCGAGATGGGAGATTCCCATGTCGGCCTCCACGCCCGCCTGATGAGCCAGGCGCTGCGCAAGCTGACCGGCTCGATCTCGCGTTCGCGTTGCATCGTCATATTCATAAACCAGATCCGCATGAAGATCGGGGTCATGTTCGGCAACCCGGAGACCACGACCGGCGGGAACGCCCTTAAGTTCTACGCTTCGGTTCGGCTCGACATCCGTCGCATCGGCTCGATCAAGGACCGCGACACCGTTGTCGGCAACCAGACGCGCGTCAAGGTGGTGAAAAACAAGATGGCGCCGCCGTTCCGCACGGTTGAGTTCGACATCATGTATGGCGAAGGGATCTCCAAAACCGGCGAGCTGGTCGATCTGGGCGTCCAGGCGGGAGTTGTTGAGAAATCCGGCGCATGGTTCTCGCATGGCGGTCGTCGGATCGGACAGGGTCGCGAGAATGCCAAGCA
>DASPGI010000054.1:0-4312 GCA_035620695.1 Alphaproteobacteria bacterium | reverse complement strand
GATGCGGGCATCGTCGTCCGTGGCGCCAAGTACGAGACCGCAGCCGCCTACGCCAACCAGGGATTTGTCAAGCCGACCATCGCTAATTGGGGTGACGAAAAGCTCTCCGACTATGCGGTCGGTTTCATCGTCGATATGGGCGCGCGGGGGCTGAAGCATATATGCCGCACCGGTTTCGCGGGCCGCGCGCCCGAGCGGGACTACCCGCTGTCGAACAAGTTCGATGAGGTGGATACGCTACTTGTCTTCGATGACGTTCTGGTGCCGTGGGAGGACGTGCTGTTCTACCGGCATACTCGTGCCGCCAGCTTCATCAGAGGCACGCTGCACCGATACAGCGCCTTTCCATATACGCTGCGCTTGCTTTACTACGCCGACCTGATGATCGGCGCGGCGCTATTCAACGTGCGGCAGACTGGGCTGGACAAGCAGCAGGCGGTACGCGAGAAATTGGCCGAGCTCGCAGTTTATCGCGAGACGATCCGGGCGCATCTTGTTGCCGCCATCACCCTGGCCGAGAAGTCGCCCTCCGGCCTTCTGATGCCAAACCAATCACTGCTTTATACCGGCCGCGTTCAGGCGGTGTCGCGGATGCCGGCGGCGATGCATCTTGCCCGCGAGCTCTGCGGCGGCCAGATCTGCGTCACTCCGGACAGCGCCGCCTTCGAGGACCCGGATACCGGACCGTGGTTGAAGAAATACTATAGCGTCAACCAGTTCTGGACCGCGGAGGATCGTCGCAGGTTACTGCATTTCGCCCGCGATCTGCTCAACTCGGACTATGCAAGCCACCGGCTGACCTTCGCTCTCTTCGCCCAGTCGCCACCCTTCGCCCATCTCAACGCCGTCTATATGAACTTCCCGTTCCGGGAAACGCTGGAATTCGTGCATGACGCAGCCGGCCTATCGGACACCGTGCTGCAGCAACGCTGATGGGATCGGGTCCGCCATGGTTCACACACGCATTCGGAAGTTCAATACGCGCGAGATGTATCCTGAACAAAGGCTCGACAACGACCTCTGCATGGTTGTCCGGGCGGGAAACCACATCTTCATGCGCGGCCAGACCGGCTTCGATCTGAACGGCGAATTCCACGGGGCCGGCGATCCGGCCGCGCAGGCCGAGCAGGCCATGAAATGCGTCAAGCAGCTCCTCGAGGAAGCCGGCGGCAAGCTTGAACACATTTGCAAGGTGACGATCTACATCACGGACCGCAGCCATCGCGAGCCGGTCTATCGGGTCATCGGCACGTGGCTGAAGGGGGTCTATCCGGTCTCGACCGGGCTCATCGTCTCGGGGCTCGCCCGTCCGGAAATGCTGATGGAGATCGATGTCGATGCGGTCATTCCGGAGGAGGAGAGCGCGGCATGACCTTCTCGCTGATTGGGCGCTGCGCCAAGACCGGCATGTTCGGCGTTGTGGTGACCTCCTCCTCCGTCTGCGTGACGAGCCGCTGCGCCTGGGCGCGCGCGGGCGTCGGCGCGGTGGCGACCCAGAACGTGACCGACCCTCGCCTCGGAAAGCTCGGTCTGGATCTACTGCAGCAGGGGCACGGCGCCGCCTCGGCAATGGCGCAGATGGTCGCCGCCGGACGGTTTGCGGAATATCGCCAGCTGACCATCGTCGATGGCGACGGAGCGGTCGCTCATCACTCCGGCTCGAAGACGCTGGGCCGCAACAAGGTGGCGACCGGCGGGGGCTGCGTTGCGGCCGGCAATCTCCTCCGTTCGCAAGATGTGCCGGAACGGATGGTGCAGGCCTTCCTGGCCGCGCTCGACGATCACATGGGCGAGCGGCTGCTCCGCGCGGTCGAGGCGGGGCTCGCGGCGGGCGGCGAAGAGGGTCCGGTCCGTTCGGCGGGACTGATCGTGGTCGACCGCTGGCCGTGGCCGATCGCCGACCTGCGCGTCGACTGGCACGAGGAACCGATCACAGAGCTGCGGCGCATCTGGGAGATCTACCGGCCGCAGATGGCCGATTATCTGACCCGCGCTCTCGATCCTCCGGCGGCACCCTCCTACGGTGTTCCGGGCGACCGCTAGGCGCCCTGGCCGGGGCCACGGCTCCCCCAATGGGGTCTCCCCGGCTTGCTTCATTCGTGTCAAATATAGGACCATAGATTAGACGAATCAGAAGAGGCGGGTCTGGGAGGGATGACTACAGGCGACGTCCTGGTCAGCTTCATCGGCATACAAAAGACCTATGACGGCGAAACGCTCGTCGTCAGGGACCTCGATTTGGACATCTATCGTGGTGAGTTCCTGACGCTCCTCGGCCCGTCCGGGTCCGGCAAGACCACGACGCTAATGATGTTGGCGGGCTTCGAGGCCCCCACCGGCGGCCGAATCGAGCTGGACAGCCAGCCGATCGACAACGTACCGCCTGAAAAGCGTCATATCGGCATGGTGTTCCAGAACTACGCCCTCTTTCCGCATATGACGGTGGCGGAGAATCTGGCCTTTCCGCTCCAGGTGCGCAGAGTGCCAAGGGCGGAGATCGAGAAGCGCCTCGCCAAGGCGCTGGAGATGGTGAAGCTCGCCGGCTATGGCGGCCGCCGCCCCAACCAGCTCTCGGGCGGCCAGCAACAGCGCGTGGCGCTTGCCCGCGCGCTCGTTTTCGAGCCGAAGCTCGTGCTGATGGACGAGCCCTTGGGCGCGCTCGACAAACAGCTTCGTGAGCAGATGCAGCTCGAGATCAAGCATATCCACGAGCGGCTCGGCGTCACCGTAGTCTATGTCACGCACGACCAGTCCGAGGCGCTGACCATGTCGGACCGCATCGCGGTCTTCAGCGATGGCGCAATTCAGCAGCTCGCCACTCCGACCGAGCTCTACGAACGGCCGGTCAACTCCTTCGTCGCCCGCTTTATCGGCGAGAACAACACGTTGCATGGGAGGGTGATCCACCTCAACGGCAGCGCGTGTATCGTGGAAGTGGATGGCAAGCGCATCGAGGCGTTGGCAGTGAATGTTCCGGGTGCAGGCGCACCGACGACGCTATCGCTGCGCCCCGAACGGGTCCGCATCAATCCCACCGAGGGCGGCTGTCACAACCTGTTTGAGGCGCGGGTCGAAGAGCTCATCTATCTTGGTGATCACACGCGTGCCCGCGTCAGCCTCTGCGGCAACGAGGAATTCGTCATCAAAATTCCCAACGCCGACGGCATACCCGCCCTCGACACTGGGGCAAGAATCCGCGTCGGATGGAAGAAAGAGGACTGCCGGGCGCTCGACGCGGTTTGAGATAGGGAAAAGCCGCCCGATTGCAACACAGTTCCGGCCCTTCCCCTGAGGGCCGGGCTCGCAGGGAGAATGCTAATGAGAAGATTGCATTTGGCATCGCTTGTGGCGGCCGCAACCGCCGTGGCCTTCGCCGCAGAGACGGTCGCCGCCGCCGACCTGACCATCACCTCCTGGGGCGGCGCATATTCGACCAGCCAGCGCAAGGCCTACTATGAACCGTACATGGAAAAGATGGGAAGCAAGATTACCGAGGAGGAGTGGAGCGGCGAAATCGCCAAAATCCGCGCCATGGTCGAGGCGAACGACGTGACCTGGGATGTCGTCGATGTCGACACTCCAACCGCGCAGGAGGGCTGCGACGGAGGGATCTTCGAGGTGATCGACTACTCGAAGGTCGGCGGCGAGGACGCCTTCATCGAAGGCGCAGTCATGGAATGCGCGGTCGGCACGATCGTGTACTCGACCATCTTTGCGTATGACGGCGACAAGCTGAAGGACGGCCCTACGAAAATCGCCGACTTCTTCGATCTCGAAAAGTTTCCGGGCAAGCGGGCCATGTGGAAACGTCCGCTGGCCAATCTCGAAATGGCGCTGATGGCCGATGGCGTCCCAGCCGACCAGGTCTATGAGGTGCTCAGCACGCCGGAGGGCGTCGATCGCGCCTTCAAGAAGCTCGATACCATCAAGAAGGACGTAGTGTGGTGGGAGGCCGGCGCGCAGGCGCCGCAGCTTCTCGCTGCCGGCGAGGTGGTGATGACCACGGCCTGGAACGGTCGGATCTATGACGCCAACAAGAACGAAGGCCGGAAATTCAAGATCGTCTGGGACGGTCAGGTCCAGGACTTCGATCTTTGGGCGATTCCGAAGGGCGCGAAGAACCTGGATGCGAGCTATGACTTCATCGCCTTTGCGAGCGATCCGGTGGTCATGGCGAACCAGTCGAAATACATTTCCTACGGGCCGACGGTAAAAGCTGCGATCCCCCACATCGCGCCAGATGTCCTGAAGGATCTGCCGACGGCTCCGGAAAACAGCGAGAACAAACTCGTACAAGATGCCGAGTTCTGGG
>DASPGI010000053.1:0-17223 GCA_035620695.1 Alphaproteobacteria bacterium | reverse complement strand
GGGTCGCGCCGTAGACTCCCGCGAGCAGCGCCCGCTTGGTGTAGAAGTTGAAATCCGTCGCGGTATCTCCGGCCGCGTACCATATGGCGTCGACCGTCCGGTACAGCAGCCGCAGCGCCAGCGGCCCGTTCTGCGGCAATGCCAGCACCGCCAGCGCGCGGCGGATCGCCTCGCGGTCCTCGGCATAAAGCTCGAGCCGCCGACGCACTCCGAGCGCAACCCGATCGCGCACCTTGAGCGAGGCGAGATCCTCCCGCTCCATCGCTTCCAGCATGCGTTGGTCGGCCTCCATGCTCATGAGCTCGATCATCTCGATCGGTCCGCCCGGAAAGGCGTTGGCGGCCTCGGCGGGGCTGAGAGCGATATCGCGCGCCCCCGCGAGCATCGCCGCACCGGTCCAGCCGTCAAATGGAACATGCGTCAAGCTTGCCGCAAGCAAGCGACGGCGTTTCTCTTCAATCGGCATCGCTGAGCTCCTCCGCTCTCGGCGCGCCGGGTGAGGTTGCTTGCGGGGCGCCATGGCGCATCTCCTCGACGAAGACCAGAAGCGAGATATCGGTCATGCGCTGCGGATAGAGTATGCCGTCGAGATGATCGCATTCATGCTGAACCACCCTGGCATGAAAGCCCTGGGCCACCCGTTCGATCTGCACGCCCTCAGGCGTAAACCCTGAATAGCGGATGCGGGTGAAGCGCGGCACTATCCCGGCCAGACCCGGAACCGAGAGGCAGGCCTCCCATCCCTCCCCCTTCTCCTGCGACAATGGCTCTATCTCGGGATTGATCAACACCGTCAGAGCAACCGGCTCCTCGCCCTCGCGCCGGGCGCGCTCATCCGGAACATGGAAGACCACGAGACGGAGCGGAACATGGACCTGGGGTGCAGCTAGCCCCGCCCCATGGGCATCCTCCATGGTCTCGATCATGTCCGCGGCCAACGCCCCGATCGCAGGCGCGGTCGGATCGGGGACCCGATCGGCGCGCCGCCGCAACACCGGATGGCCCATGCGGGCGATCTTCAAGATGGCCATGTCATTCCTCTTCGCCCCGTTCGGGGCTTCAACTATCTTGACTATAGGTCGTTTGGCGTTTTCGGGCGAGGTACGGGCGGCCTTCACAAAGCCCCCGCCCCCGTGTTACAAGGCCCGCCTTTCCGGCGAGCCCAGTCTAACGAAAGGAGCGGAGCGGATACCGTGCAAGTCGTCGTTCGTGACAACAATGTCGAACAAGCCCTGCGCGCGCTGAAGAAGAAGATGCAGCGCGAGGGCGTCTTTCGGGAGATGAAGCTGCGCCGCAACTATGAGAAACCCTCCGAGCGCCGCGCCCGTGAAAAGGCGGAAGCGGTGCGCCGCTACCGCAAGCTTATGCGCAAACGCATGGATCGCGAGGGGTACTAGAGGGCGGAGTATCGGCCTCGGAGATCGAGGAAGCGCTTGGCCGATCGGCCAGGCCGGCCTTTTCTTATCGCGCTTCCGACAACTGGTTCCTCACCATCGAAACCGCCACCGTCCGATAGAGCGAGTCTGCATAGGCCCGGTCTTCAACCCAGCAGGAATAGACCAGCTTGATCACATGCTCGTCGTCGGCCTCGAGCGTCCAATTCAGGATTTCCGGCCAGCCCGGAGCGTTCGTGGCCCCAGGCGAGTGGTGCACCGGGACCGGCGGCTTGCCGATCGAAAGATATGCTGCGGCCAATGCCTGCCAGATCCAGCGCAAGGCGGCGCTCCTGTCCTCGCAATAAGGCAGCACTAGGCGGACCGCCTGCATGCCGGTCAGCATGTGGAGTGCGGTGAAGTCGCCGGTCGCCGCATAGAGCCGCAGCGCCGCGCGCGCGAGCAGCCTGATGCTGTCCGGCCCGATCTCGAGCCAATCGATCACGGGCGCAAATTCGGGTACCGTCGCGCGCTTCATTTCGGCGTCGATCAGCGAATCTGCGTCCGGCCGGTGGTTGAATGTCGGGTCGTCAGCCAGTCGCGACAGAAGCATCTCCGGATCGCCAGAGAGCGGCCGAGCCTCGGTTCCGGATGTGCCGCCGAGCGACAGATGGCGCGCCGCCCAATAGGCCAGCGCGATCGCCACTTCCCGCTGCGCCTCGGCTTCAAGTGCATATCCCAACCGGATCAGGGGGTGAAACGCCGCCGCTGCGCAGCCGGGCATCAACAACGGAAGGGCGTCACGCAAAAGTTGAGGCAATCCTCTTTCCGTAGCCGCTCTCTGGAAGGTGGCGAGGAAATCGGCATAACGCCGACGTCGGCCCAGGTTCTGGGGCCAGCATTCCTGCGGCAGTATCTTGCCGCCCTCCGGAGCCGGCTCCAGCCGCCGCTCATAGAGCCGAGCATAGAGGCGCAAGCGATCCGCCGGTGCGCCCATCCTCGCCAGCGCCACCAGCGCCATCGGCAGATGATTGCAAAGGCCGCCTCGATACTCCGGATGGTACAGGCCCTGGCGCGCCAACAGCTCGCTGAGTGCGGCCTGGCTCATGCTATAGCCGGCCGAGTGCGGCCATCAACTCGCGCCACTCACGTTTGCCGAGGCCACTCGTCTCTTCAGTGACCGGCTCGCCCGCCAGCATGCGGCGCACCACCCCCCAGGCGGTGGCGGAAAGGCGTATGCCACCCAGCACATGCTCGGAGAATGCCCCGTGCACCAGCGGCACCCAGCGCCGGAGTGTATCGATCATCGTCTCGGCATAGGCTCGAATCTCGTACTGGGCATGCGCATCGGCGCGCAGCGCCAGGAAATGCAGGAGATTGTGCAAGTCGATCTTCCAGTACCACTGAGTATAGAAGCCGAGCGTCAGATTCATCCGCGCCAGCTCCCGCGAGAGCCCGGCCCGGCCGGCCTCGATCCGACCGCCCTCGGCGCGTTCGTTCAGCATCTCCTCGTAATGATCGTAGTTCCGCGACGCATCCTCGCGCAGCAGCTTGAGGACATGGTCGGCCTCGGCTCCCTCGAGCAGATCGCCACGACCCTGCCGGTTGCTCAGCGATTGTGAGGCCAGATGTTCGGGCGCGGGAACGTAGAACTCGCGGTCCAGAATGGAATAGCGGGCCGAATACTCGTTTACGTTCGCGGTGCGATGACGGATCCACTGTCGGGCGACAAAAATCGGCAGCTTCACGTGATACTTGATCTCGCACATCTCGAAGGGCGTGGTATGCCGATGGCGCAGCAGATAATGGATGAGGCCGCGATCCTCGCTGACCTTCCGGGTTCCCTTGCCGTAGGAGACGCGCGCCGCCTGCACGACGGCCGCATCATCTCCCATGTAATCGATCACCCGCACAAATCCGTGATCGAGTACCGGCAACGGCTTGTAGAGAATCTCCTCCAAAGCCGGCACGGTGGCGCGCAACGTCGGGTGTGTCTCTGCGCGCAGACCGGCGATTTCGGCGTCCTGCTCGGGCGTGAGCCTCATGCCGGATGGAACCTCACTGTGATCGGATATCGGCCGGTGGCGGGAGTCTAGCCGCTGCTCCTTGACGGTACCAGAGCCGCGAGGGCTTTCAACTGGCGCCGTGGCCACCTATATTGACAGGGTCGGGCGACCGACTATGGCGATAAACGCCACGTGGAATAAGCGGTGCGGACCCGGGGGCGGTACCCGGCGCCTCCACCAGTTTCGCCGGCTTTGGCTGCGTTTGGGTCGCGCCGAGCAGGCATCGAACGGGGGCGAAACAGGATCGACGCGCGTGGTAAAGGCGTGGTTTTTGCTCGGCATGGTACCGCCGTTATCGGGCCAAACCTAGAGTGCCAACGACAACCGTGTGGCTCTCGCTGCCTAGCAGTAGGTAAGCGCGGTCCGGGGGGCGCCGGGCAACAGAAGCCCCCCACTTCCGCCCTATGAAGGCGGCAACAAAAGACAGCGCCGGATGGCGGACGGGAATGGGGAAGGATGCGCTGAGATACGACCAAATGGTCGAGGAGGCCCTGCGCAGCGTCGTGCGCAAGGCGCTCTCTCAAGCCGCCGAGAGCGGACTGCCCGGCGCGCATCATTTTTATGTCACCTTCGAGACCAATCATCCGGGCGCCGTGCTGTCCGATTCGCTGAGAGCGCGCTATCCGGACGAGATGACCATCATCCTTCAGCATCAGTTCTGGGGCTTGGAGGTGGAGGATATCCGCTTCTCGGTCACCTTAAGCTTCAACGACCGGCACGAGCGGATCACCGTTCCGTTCGAGGCGATAACTGCCTTCGCCGATCCGGCCGTCAAGTTCGGGTTGCGTTTCGAGCGTCAGGAAGACGGCGCCGCCTCACCCGCCGGCTCGCCCTCCGCTACGAACCAGTCCGTGGAAAAGTCCGAAGGAGCGAAGCCTAGGACCGACCAGTCTGAAGGCGAAGGCGCCAAGGTGGTCGCCCTCGAATCCTTCCGTAAAAAGTGAGATAAAGCTGGCGCTCATTGCTGGCGGCGCGGGGCTCATCCGCCCCGGGTCCACGCCGAGAGGGAACCTTCCGCCATGCCCGAATTCCAGTTCCAGGAGATGTTCCCGCTCGGGCCCGATGAAGCGCCCTACCGGCGGTTGACCTCCGATCATGTCGGATCGGCGAGCCTTGCGGGCGAGCCCATACTCACGATCGAACCCGATGCGCTGACGCTGCTCGCCGCGGCGGCCTTCCGCGATGTGGCGCATCTCATGCGGCCATCGCACTTGCGACAGCTGCGCGCCATTCTCGATGATCCCGAGGCCTCCGCGAACGACCGGTTCGTCGCGCTCGACATGCTGAAGAATGCCAATATCGCGGCGGGAGGCATCCTGCCGATGTGCCAGGATACCGGCACCGCCATCGTCTTCGCGAAAAAGGGCCAGCGCGTCTGGACACGGGGCGGCGAGGACGAGGCTGCGATCGCTCGCGGCATCTTCAAGACCTACGCCGAGGCCAATTTGCGCTACAGCCAGCTCGCTCCGCTCAGTATGTACGAGGAAGCGAATACCGGCACGAATCTGCCGGCGCAGATCGATATTCACTCGGTCGCAGGCGACGCCTACAAATTCCTATTCATTGCCAAGGGCGGCGGCTCGGCCAACAAGAGCTTCCTTTTTCAGCAGACCAGAGCGGTGTTGAATCCCAAATCCCTGATCCAGTTCCTCGACGAGAAGATCCGCACGCTCGGCACCGCCGCCTGCCCTCCCTACCATCTCGCGATCGTGATCGGAGGCACTTCGGCGGAGATGACGCTGAAGACGGTGAAGCTCGCCTCCTGCCGTTATCTCGATTCGCTGCCGATCCAGGGCGGTCGGTCGGGTCATGCTTTTCGCGATCTGGAGCTGGAGGAAGAAGTGCTTCAGCTCACGCGCAAGATGGGCATCGGCGCGCAGTTCGGCGGCAAGTATTTCTGCCATGATGTGCGGGTCGTGCGACTGCCGCGGCACGGCGCCTCCTGTCCGATCGGCATCGGCGTCTCCTGCGCAGCCGATCGACAGATTCTCGGGAAGATCACCCGGGAGGGCGTGTTCCTCGAGCAACTCGAGGTGAATCCCGCCCAGTATCTGCCGGAGGTCACCTCCGAGGGGCTAGGCGGGCCGGTCGTGCGGGTCGATCTCAACCGGCCCATGGATGAGATTCGCCGCGCACTTAGCCAGCATCCGGTCAGGACGCGGCTGACGCTCTCCGGGCCGATGATCGTTGCGCGTGATATCGCACACGCAAAATTGAAGGAGCGATTGGATCGGGGCGAGGGACTGCCGCACTATTTCAGAAATCATCCGATTTACTATGCCGGCCCCGCCAAGACCCCGGCCGGATACGCGTCGGGCTCATTTGGGCCGACTACGGCCGGGCGCATGGATACCTATATCGAGGACTTCCAGGCGGCTGGCGGCAGCCTCGTGATGCTTGCCAAGGGCAACCGCTCACGCCAGGTCACCGAGGCGTGTAAGAGGCATGGCGGTTTCTATCTGGGCTCGATCGGCGGGCCGGCCGCCAGGCTGGCGCAAGACTGCATCAAGAAGGTTGAACAAATCGAATATCCCGAGCTCGGCATGGAGGCGATCTGGCGGATCGAGGTGACAGACTTCCCCGCCTTCATCGTCATCGACGACAAGGGCAACGACTTTTTTGCAGGACTTTGAGGGGAAGATCCGCTAGCCCGGCTCCCGGGGCTTCTCCAACATGAGCGCCGCCTGGCGCTGGATGCGCCGACCGATCCGCTGCCCCAGCCAACCCAACAACCCTGGAAGCCGCAGCTCGACCCGCACCAGCCCTTCCTCCACGTCGATGTGCCCACCGATCCGTTGGCCAAGCGCCGTCATCTGGAAGCTTAATCGGTCCTCCGACCAGTGATGATCGATCCGATTTGCGATCGGTGTCAGCTGCGCGGTGATCTGGCCGACCCCGTTCCGCAGGCGGCGTTTCGCCTCATCCTTTCCCAGTTGGTGGGAGATCGTCATCACCAATGGCTTGTCCATGACCCATCTGCTCGCTCCGGTCCGCTATAAGACAAACAGCCTTGGCGTAGGAAGGCTCGGCGGCGCAATTGCCGAATCCGAGAGGGCCCGCCGCGGCGCGGCGAGCCCTCCGGTCAGAAATTGAGCCGGATATCTTGGCGTTGCCTTACAGGGTCGAGGTCGATTCCAAGCTGGGCTCCGGCGTTTCTTCCTCGACGACCTCGGGAGGGGTTTCCTCCACAGATTCTTCCGTGACCGGATCTTCGACGACGGGCTCCTCGGCAGAGGGCTCTTCGCCGGCCGGCTCCCCAGGCGCGGCATTCGGGTCGATGCTGTGCGTGACGGCCGAATTTTCGTTGGCGTTCAGCTTGGCCGTTTCGGAGGCATGATAGGCGCTGCTGTCTTCCTTGTTGGTGATCGATCTGGAGATCTCGTTCTCCAGTGTGCTCTCGCCCACCTCGCTTTCTCCGCCTTCGACGGAGCCCACATCGTTCCCCGTCGATTTGCCGGCGTGCCCGGCGGCTCCTTGGCTGCCGCCATTGCCTCCGCCATTGCCTCCGCCATTACCGTTGCCGTTCTTGGCCCAGGCCGATTGGGCGACCATCGAATAGACTTGCAGATCGATCACGACCGGAGCTGCGATCAGTCCAAGCGCCAGCGCCGAAACCGATGCAAACCACAGCAGTTGTTTGGGATTCATGCACCCTCCCGTTCATTAGGAAATACTGGGAGAACGGTAGGAGGCCATTTCTTACTCTCGAGTTAAAGGCGCGTTTTGGTTCAATCGCACCAACCGATCGCCCTGCCGCCTTGCTGTGGACCGCACTGCCATTACCGCCTTGCACCATCCATCGAGAGAAACTACAGTCCGCGGCTCCTTCATCCGAGGGAGGAACGGAGCATGCACAACACCGTGTGTCACTGGCGCAAGACCGCGTAAGGCACCGGCGTTGGCTTCCGAGCGGGCGCCGGATCAGGCGTCCGATCCTTGGAGCTTATCGCTCTCTCCCTAAACGCTCCCGATCCGACGATACGCCCTGCGCCGACCGATGGGGCGGAGCGCTTCAGTGCATCGACCCCATGTCCCGCTTGGCTTCTGGTCCGGCCGGCCTCTCGGTTCCGCTTCGCATCGAATTGCGAGCGAGGAGACGAGAGATGTCCATTCATCGATCGAGCCGATTCGTTCGGCCCTTCCGACGCCGTGGACTATCCAAGCTGGTGTCGATCATTCGTGCCGCCAGAGGTTTTCGCATTGGAGGGAATGGCGGCATGCGCCGAGCCCCTCCCATCCAGCGTCTGAGCGCACATCTCCGGCGCGATATCGGGCTGGATCGCATGTAAGCGGCATCTCCCTCCCACCGGGCTTGGAACAGCGGGAGACGGGCGAGGTCCGTTCCATCGGCTATCCACATCGCCAACCGGCCCGTGCTAAAGACGAGGGACGCCCATGTCCGCACACGATGATGCGTTCATCGCTCATATCCTGGATCAGCTCGATGCGCTCGGGCCGGTCGCCGTGCGGGCGATGTTCGGAGGCTTCGGGCTCTACCTGCACGGGGTGATGTTTGCCTTGGTCGCCGACGAGACGCTGTACTTCAAGACCGATGCAACCAATCGGGCGGTTTTCGAGGATGCCGGAATGGAGCCGTTCATCTACGAGGCCAAGGGCAGGAAGATAGCCATGTCCTATCACGAGGCTCCGCCCGACGCGCTCGAGGATGCGGAGACGCTCTGCGAGCTCGCACGCGGCGCTTATGCGGCCGCCCAGCGCGCCAAGGCGGCCGGAGCCAGACGCCCGCGCCGCCGGTGGTCGGCCTGACTCCTTCCGCCGCAGAACCTATATTCCGATGCGAAGCCGAGTTCAAAAGGGTCTTGCAGCCATGGCCGCCACTCGTACGGAAAAAGACAGCTTCGGCCCCATCGAAGTTCCGGCCGACCGCTATTGGGGAGCGCAGACGCAGCGCTCACTCGAGAACTTCCGCATCGGAAACGACCGCATGCCGCAGGCTCTGATCAAGGCTTTCGGCATCCAGAAGAAGGCAGCCGCGCTTGCCAATCTCTCGCTCGGCATATTGGAGGAACGGCTTGGCCGCGCCATAGTCGCCGCCGCCGAGGAGGTGATCGACGGACGTCTCATGGATCATTTTCCGCTGGTGGTCTGGCAGACCGGTTCCGGCACCCAAACAAACATGAACCTGAACGAGGTGATCGCCAACCGCGCCAACGAACTCTTGGGGTCGCCGCTCGGCGCCAAAAGACCGGTTCATCCGAACGATCACGTCAATCTCTGCCAATCCTCCAACGACAGCATGCCAACGGCCATGCACATCGCGGCGGCGCTGGAAACAAGCCGGCGGCTTCTTCCGGCGCTCCGCGAACTGCAGGAAGCGCTGGACCGGAAGGCCGCTGATTTCGCCGGCATCGTCAAGATCGGGCGCACCCATCTTCAGGACGCAACCCCGTTGACGCTGGGCCAGGAATTCTCGGGCTATGCGCGCCAGATTCGGAACGGGATCGCGCGAATCGAGGGCGCGCTGCCCCGCATATGGGAGCTGGCGCAGGGCGGCACTGCGGTTGGAACGGGGCTCAACGCCGCGCCGGGATTCGCCGAGCGCTTCGCCGCGGAGGTGGCGGCGCTGACCGGGCTCGGCTTCGTCAGCGCGCCGAACAAATTCGAGGCGCTGGCCGCCCATGACGCGCTGGTCGAACTTTCGGGCACGCTCAACACCTTGGCCGTATCCGCGATGAAGATCGCCAACGATATCCGCTTGCTCGCCTCCGGACCGCGCTGCGGGATCGGCGAGTTGATATTGCCCGAGAACGAACCGGGCTCCTCGATCATGCCGGGCAAGGTCAACCCGACCCAAGCCGAGGCTTTGACCATGGTCGCCGTGGAAGTGATGGGAAACCATGTCGCCGTCACCATCGCCGGCAGCCAAGGCCATCTGGAGCTGAACGTCTACAAACCGGTGATCATCTTCAACCTGCTGCGCTCCATCGCGCTGCTTGCCGACGCGGCCGAGTGCTTCACCCGCAACTGCGTGCTCGGCATCGAGCCCGACCGTGACCGCATCGCCGAGCTGGTCGAGCGCTCGCTCATGCTGGTGACCGCACTGGCGCCACGCATCGGTTACGATGCTGCGGCCAAGGTCGCACGCAAGGCGCATTTGGAAGGCACCAGTTTGCGCGAGGCGGCCGCGGCGCTCGGCCTCATCGATCTCGACGAGTTCGACAGGCTGGTGCGGCCCGAAGCGATGGTGCATCCCACCGAGGAACCATGAGCTCGGGTCCCCACCACTTGCGCAAGCGCTCGGTGGTCATCGCTGGCCACCGCACGAGCCTGTCCTTGGAGCAGCCTTTCTGGGATGCGCTCAAGGAGATTGCGGCAGAGCGCGGACTATCGCTGGCACGGCTCGTCGCTGAGATCGATGCCTCGCGCGTCGGCAATCTGTCGAGCGCCGCGCGGGTTTATGTGCTCGACAGGCTCCGCCAACGCTCCAACAGCTAACCCAAACTCGGTTCTAAGGCTGTGTCGGTGATGGCTTCCTCAGCTTCTCCAGGATGCCTTTGACGAACGCGTCGGTGTCCGGCTCGGGCTCGGGCGCTGGCTCTGCTGGAGGCTGCGGCCCAGCGGGAGAACCGGAAGGCGCGGCCGTGGCGGGCTCTTCGGACGCAGGCTCTTCTACGCCGGGCTCAGGCGTGGTCGGCGCCGGGCTCTCCGGCTCTGGCGCTGGCTCCGGCTCAGCCGGAGCCAGCGCCGCCACAAGCGCACTTGCGTCAATCTCGCGTCTGGGCGCATCCAAGGGACCGGCAAGATGGACTTCCACGGGTGGCAGCTCGGGCCGCTCGACCGAGGTCACGTCCAGCGCCCCTTCCGTCTCCCATCTCACCAGATCGAGCGAGAGGCTGCCATGGCCGGTGGCCGCCGCGGCCATCAGGGTAAGGTCGGTCGCCCGCAGAACTCCACGTTCGGCCGCAATTCCCAAGTCCAATTTCTTGATGGGCGTCTCGCCCTGTTCCATGGCCGCCGCAATTGCGTCCGCATCGACTGGGGAAGCATCGGAAACCGCAAAATCGTCGATCGCCGAAAGATCCAGGCCCCGCAGGGTCCCGCCCTCCACGGTCAGCCGCCCATTGCCGGCCAGACCCTGTACCAGCTCGGCCGCACTTGTCCCGCGGCTGGTGAGATCGAGTCTGAGATCGAGGCTACCATTCGCGATCGAAAGGCCAGTCCAATCGGCCTCCTCGCGGCTTTCCGCTCGCTCGACCAGCAGGCTCAAGTTAGCGGCCTCGCGCCCCGCCAGGTCCAGGCTGCCGGACGCGGTCCAACGCCCTTTCGCAATGTCGCCTTCAAATCGCCGCAGCACGAGCTTGCCGTCGGAAAGGCTCAGTTCGGCCTCGGCGGTGTCCAGACGCAGGGCTCCCAGCGTCACCGCCTCGGCCGTGAGCACGGCCTCTCCATCGAAACGGGTCAGCACGCCCCAATCGACCGATCGTGTCGACCAGCCGGCGCCGAGAGTAGCCTCGCCCTCGCTGCTCCGGAAGGGCGCCGTCACCAAGGTCAACGGGACTTCGCCGAGCGTCAAAGTGATGCGGGCCTTGGCTCGAGGCTGCTCAAAACGGATCTCTCCCTCTCCCGACACAGGGAGCGGACCAAGTTGGGAAGGTCCAAGCGCCAGAGTGAGACGCTCCTCGTCGCCTGACAGGGTGCCGCCGAGCGCAAGCGTTCCGCCAAGCGGCTCGGCTGAAAGGCCGAAGATCCCTGCCAAGCGCGGCAGATCGGGATGCTCGGCGCTGAGGGCGAGTTCGTAAAAACGGCGCTCCGCCGCCCCCACTCGGCCACGCATAGAAATGCGGCCGTCGGCGACGGCGGCGGATCCCTCCACGGCAAGCTCCTCGAGCGGGCCGGCAGCCGTCAGGCTCAATGAGACCGCTCCCGCCGGCGCCGCGGCCGGATCAAGGCCCAGCGCCAGCAGGATCGGACGGCCATTGTCGCCCGAAGCTTCGAGGCGCCCTTCGATGGCGGCCTCTTGCCCTTCGCCCGTGCGGCTTCCGGCAAGCTGCGCGTTTAGGCCCGGCTCCGGAGCCGCCAGAGCCAGGTCGAGAACCAGGCGACTGCTGTCGCGGCCAATTTCTCCTTCGATCGAAACCGGTCCAAACCCCGCGAACCTTGCCGGCTCCAAATCAAACAAGCTTGCGATCTTGGCCGGCTCGCGCAGTTGCGCTTGCACGGTGCCCGAGCCGAGCAGCATCGGCCGCACGGACGTAACCATGCCCGAGATGCGCCCATCGGCATCAAAGCTCTCGGTGAGAACGGCGACATCGACGGCGAGAGCGCCCGCTTTGCCCCTGGCGGTGCCGGACAGGCTCATGGCTCCCGGGCGCGCGGCCGGCTCGGGCAGCCCTGCAAGGCGCATCAGCTCGGCGCCGTCTTTCGCAGCGAGGTCGAAATCAAGCTCAAATACAGGCTCGGCCTCGGCTACCCCCTCGATTTGTCCCGCCAGCCGCGCACTGCCGCCCGAAGGGGTACGGATGGAAAACTGCTTCAGCGCCAGATCCCCGTTTTGAAGCGTTCCCTCGGCGCGCAACTCCTCCAGCCGCTGGCCGGCATAAGTCAACTCGGCTACCGCCAGATTGAAATTCGCGTCGAACCGGCCGAACGCACTTGGCGCTTCGGCTGGCGCCCCGGCATTGGTCTTTCCATTGCGCGGCATATAGGCGTCGAGATTGATTTCGTCGATCGCGAGCCCGATCCCGAAGCCGGGCCGCGCGCGCAGCACCGCCGCTACCGCCCCGGTCACGTGCGAGGCGTCGAGCCTGGCATCGATCTCGCTCACTTGAAGATTGGCGCCTAGGCCGGAGAGCCGCGCCTGCAGCGCAAGCTTTCGCATGCGGTCGGCCGGTACGCCCGCTGGATCGACCCCAAGCCATTGCAGCATGCCGCGCAGATTGTCCGATGCGGCGGTGAGCCGGCCGGTCCAGCGCCAGCGCCCGCTGTCAGCCGGTTCCAGCGCGGCGATGATGCCGACTTCCGATCCGCCGGGTAGAAGCGCCTTCGCCTCGTCGACGGCGATCTGTCCGTTTTCCAGCCGTGCGCCGGCCCGGACCTGGCTGATGATGCCGCCCTTCCAAACCAGCGCCTCGATGGCCAGTTTCGCCTCGCCGGACCAGTCGGCCGGCAGTGCGGGAACAGGCCAAGCGCTGTCCGTCTCGTCCTTCGGCCAAGCGTCGAGATCGAGCCGGCTCATGGACAGGTCGAGCAACATCCTTCGCGAATCGAGGTGCAGCTCCGCCCGCCCCGCGGCGACCGCGCCGCCGAAATCGATCCTAAGGCCGGTGGCGGTCAGATCCGGCCCGATGATCTCGAGATCGGTTTCGGCGGAAAGGCCCTGGTCAAGCCCTGCGGTCAGGGGCGTCTGAGCGAGACCCAATGCGATTAGCGTCCGCGACGCCGAGGGTGTGCGAAAGCGTAGCTTGCCCGCGAACGAAAGGGCCTCGCCCCTGCGCAGCACCCCCGTCATCTCTGCTTCACCCTCGCCGGCGGCGACGAGAATGCGGATGGGACCGTCGCCACCGGCGGACACGAGGCTGGATTCGAACCGCAGCACCGTCTCGCCGAGCCTGCCTGTTCCAGTTATGGCGATCTGGCCTTGCGGCGTCTGGGTCAGCCCGGCGTCGATCGCCTCGAGCTTGCGCTCGGCGCCATCGGCTGGGCGCCAGAAGGCTGTGCCCGCGCCGATGCGGACCTGCTCGAGAGCCAGGCTGAGCCGGCCCTGCCGCCTTTCGTCCGAGAGATGCCGGATGACGCTCTCCCAGTTGCCGGTTCCGTCGGCAAGCCGCTCAAGCAGGATGGTCGGCTGAATGAGGTCGAGGCTGCGAAGCTCGAACCGGCCCGTCAGCAGCGGCCAGGGCGCAAGCCGGGCCTCCAACCGATCGACCCGGATCATCTCCGGTTCAGAGCCGCCCGGCGCGTTGCCCAGGCTCACCGTGCGCGCGATCAGGCGCGGACGCGGCAGAATCTCAAGGCTGAGAGGGCCGGCGACGGAGAGCTCCCGGCCCGTGGCCCGCCGCACCGCTTCCGCCAGCGGACCTTTGTAGACGTTCCAGTCGACCATCGAGGGGCCGACGACCACGAGAACGCCCAGCGCCGCGACCAGTGCCCCGAGGAAAAGCGCCACGGCCAAGCGCCAGCCGGAACGGCCTGGTGTCGGTGCTGGCTCAGAACGGTATCCCACCGGCTTGAACGGGTCGTGCATCGGGCTATTCTGGAGGGTGATGATGCAAAAAGGCCTGGGGATTCCGGCACATGGGCGAGATCGTGAACCTAAACAAGGTGCGCAAGAAGCACAACCGCGCCCTCACCTGCCGGCTCGCCGCTGAAAACCGCGTCCGCCATGGCCGCAGCCGCGCCGAGAAGGCCAAGGAACGGAAGGAAGCCCAGCGGACGGCTAGATCGCTGGACTACAGCAAATTGGAGCACAAGTGAGCCTTCGCTCCGGAGCCCGCAGGCAACGTCCAGACTGACCCGATGATCGCGCCGGTTTTCGCTCGAATGGACCCGCGCCGCGGGTGGGTTCCGCTCTTGCTCTTGCCAGCCGCGATCGGTCTGTTGTGGTCGTTCTCGATTTTGGTCGTGGGTTATCCCACGGGCCAGTTGGTGAGCGACTCCGCTCATTATATCGCTATCGCCAATGGTCTAGGCGAAACGGTTCCAAGACCATTCTCAAACCGCGTGTTGCATGCCTCGATCGCAGGCTGGATTGCAGGCGTGATCGATATTCCCGTCGAGCAGGCCTTTCCGGTCCTCGCGATTGTTACGATCGTCAGCTTCGCAATGGGACTGGCGGTGCTCAGCCGCAATTCCGGGACCCCACTCTGGTTAGTATCCATGTTCGCCCTGTCCCCCTGGCTCGCAGGGGCCAGCGCCGCGGCATTTCTTCCGGATCTTTTTCACGCCGCGCTCGTGGCTGCCTTTTTGCTCGCGCTCTCTGCACAGCAGACCGCGCTCGGCTCGGCGCTGCTGGTTGCGGCGGGTCTGACGCGCGAACACACGTTGCTGCTCGGACTAGTCGCCGCTGGCTGGTTCGCCCTTCATGGAAGAAGCTGGCCCACCGCTGCAATGCTCATTGCGGCGGTCGCGACTCCATTGCTGCTCAATGCGCTTGTGTCGAGTCCATTTGCAAATGTGCACGAGCTCAACTCATCTCTCTATCTCACACTGAAGCTCGCGCATAGCGGTCTGCGGAACTTTTTTGGGTTGACGGTCTGGTCCAACACTTTTGATTTCTGCCCCGATCAGTCGGTTTCACACATCGTTCCGTTACCGCCCTGGCTGAGACTAGGCTCCATAGACCGCGTCGGCCTGTGTGCCATCGATTGGTGGCGTCCGTTCGAGACCCTCGGCGTCCTGTTGACGATCTTTGGTGTGGCACCTCTGCTCATGATCCATGTGTGGCGATCGGGCACGCTACCACGGAAACTCCCGGACGCGGTTGCGATCGCGGGGATCTATGGAGTATTCGCGTTCGCGCTGGGCCCGTTTGCGGGGACTTACCTGTCGCGATTGATCGGATACGGATGGCCAGCATTCCTGGTGTTCGGGCCCTGGCTCCTCTGCCGCCAGCACCTGGGTCGAAACGCCCTGCCCCTGGTTGGCGTCCAGCTGGCCGTCCTCTGGGCACCCGCGCTCAGCATGCTGCTTGCGCAGCGTGAGCTTCGGATCCTCACCGTGCTGTCGGTCGCGCTCATCGGATACGCGGGAGCGGCGGCCTTACTTGGTCGAGCGCAGATGGCGGCCTTCAGGTCCTCACCACCTTCCCCGGATTCATCAGGTTCAACGGGTCCAGCGCCGCCTTGATCTGGCGCATGACGGCGACCGCCTCGCCATGCTCGGCCGCGAGAAAATCCAGCTTGCCATAGCCGATTCCATGCTCGCCCGTCGAGGTTCCGCCCATTGCGATCGCGCGCAGCACCATCCGTTCGTTTACCTCGCGGGCGCGGGCAAGCTCCTCCTGATCGTCCGGATCGATGACGAAGACGAGATGGAAATTGCCGTCGCCGACATGGCCCACGATCGGCGCCAGCAGTCCCGACTGCGCCACATCCGCGCGCGTCTCAGAAATGCACCGGGCTAAAGCGGAAATCGGCACGCAGACATCCGTCGCCCAGCCCTTCGCACCGGGTCTGAGCGCCAGGGCGGCGTAATAGGCGTCGTGCCGCGCCTGCCAGAGCCGGTTGCGGTCCTCAGACCGAAGCGCCCACTGGAAATCGCCTCCGCCCTCTTCAGAGGCGATGGCGCCCACCGCCTCGGCCTGCTCGACCACGGCCCGCTCGGTGCCATGGAACTCGAAGAACAAAGTCGGCTGAACCGGATAGTTCAGCTTCGAATAGCGATTGATTGCCTCCATCTGAACGGCGTCGAGCAGTTCGATGCGCGCCACCGGAATCCCGGACTGGATGGTGAGAATGACCGTTTGCACGGCGGCCTCGACCGTCGGGAAGGACACGACCGCGGCCGACATCGCCTCCGGAATGCCGTAGAGGCGTAACCGCGCCTCGGCGATGATGCCGAGCGTGCCCTCCGACCCGACGAAGAGGCGGGTCAGGTCATACCCGGCCGCCGATTTTCTCGCCCGTCCGCCGGTGCGGATGACCCGACCGTCCGCCAGCACCACGGTCAGCCCGAGCACATTCTCGCGCATGGTGCCGTAGCGCACGGCGTTGGTGCCCGAGGCGCAGGTCGCCGCCATGCCGCCGATAGAGGCATCGGCGCCAGGATCGACGGGGAAGAACAGGCCACGGTCGCGAATCGCGGCGTTGAGCTGCTTGCGGGTGACGCCGGCCTCGACGCGAATATCGAGATCCTCCTCATTCACCTCGAGAATGCGGTTCATCCGGCTCATATCGACGGTGATGCCGCCCGACAGCGCGGCGATATGGCCTTCAAGCGAGGTCCCGGCTCCGAAGGGGATCAGCGGCGCCCGATGCTCGCGGGCGATGCCGACGATCTCCACGATCTCCTCCAGGCTTTGCGGGAAGACCACGGCGTCGGGTGGGGAGGCCGCATGATAGCTCTCGTCGCGACCGTGCCTCTCCAGGATCGCCGCCGCGGTCGTCACGCGGTCACCGAAGCGTGCGCGTAACGCTCCAAGGCAGTCGGAGCGAGTGTCACGCCGCACCTCAGCCCTTGCCATAGCCGCCTCCGCCCGGAGTTTCGATCACGAAAACATCGCCCGCCGCCATTTCCGCACGCCCGGTGGCCGCCAGTTCCTCGACGCGGCCATCGGTGCGCTCGATATAGGTCCTGCCCGCCGCACCCGCCTCCCCGCCCATGAGACCGAAGGGAGGCACCCTTCGCCGGTTGGCCAGGATCACGGCGGTCATGGGCTCGCGGAAGCGGATCCGGCGTACTACCCCGTCGCCGCCGCGATGCCTGCCCTTGCCACCGCTGCCGCGCCGGATGCGAAACTCCTCGACCAGCACAGGAAAGCGCCATTCCAGCACCTCCGGATCGGTCAGGCGTGAATTGGTCATATGCGTATGGACCGCATCGGTGCCGTCGAACTCCGGCCCTGCGCCGGCACCCCCGCAGACGGTTTCGTAATATTGGTGCCGCTCGTCACCGAAGGTGAAGTTGTTCATCGTACCTTGGGCCGCCGCCATTGCGCCCAGCGCGCCGTAGAGGGCATCGGTGATGACTTGTGAGGTCTCGACATTACCCGCCACCACGGCAGCGGGATAGCGTGGCCGCAGCATCGAGCCTTCCGGAATCAGAATCTTCAAGGGCTTGAGGCACCCCTCGTTCATCGGGATCTCGTCATCGACCAGCGTGCGGAA
>DASPGI010000052.1:0-2099 GCA_035620695.1 Alphaproteobacteria bacterium | reverse complement strand
GGCGGGGCGATGCAGCGAACTTGCCTACCGACGCCTAGGGCACGCACTCATAAATTCGTAGCGGCGTTTGAGTTTTGCTGATTAACTTCCTGGAAAGAGGGAGAGCAGCATGTCTCAACGCCGTTACGAGCTGACCGACTTCGAGTGGATGATCATCGAGCCGCTTCTGCCCAACAAGCCGAGGGGCGTGGCGCGCGCGGATGACCGGAAGGTGCTCAACGGCATCTACTGGCGGCTTCGCACCGGGTCGCCCTGGGCGGATATCCCCGAGCGCTACGGCCCCTACACGATCTGCTACAACCGCTTCGTCCGTTGGGGAAGGATCGGCGTTTGGGATCGGATTTTCGCCGCGGTCTCAGCGGCCTACGAGGGAAGCGAGCAATCGGTCGACAGTTCCTCGATCCGGGTTCACCGGCACGGGGCGAACGCAAAAAGGGGGGCGCGCAAGACGCCGGAGCCGCCGGTCTGGCTGACCTTCGAGCCGTCTGCCTGGGGCGTTCGCGGGGCGGCCTGACCACCAAGATCCACGCCGTCACCGATGCCCGCGGCCTGCCGATCGCTCTCAAGCTGACGCCGGGACAGGCGCATGACGGCCGCTCCGCCGAAGACATGCTCGACACGCTGGGCGCAGGACAGACCCTCATCGCGGACGCCGCCTATGACAGCGATCGCTTGCGGGACCACCTCCGGAGCATTGGCGCCTGCGCCGTCGTCAAGCCGATCCCGCGCCGCACGGCACCGCCACCGCTTGATCGCACCGTTTACCGGCGGCGCAACCGGATCGAGCGGTTCTTCGCAAAGATCAAACACTTCCGTGCCATCGCGACCCGCTACGAGAAGCACGACGCCAACTATCTCGCCCTCGTCAAACTCGCCGCCACTCGCATCTGGTTGCGAATTTATGAGTCGGTGTCCTAGTCACGCGAATCTAAAGTTCGCCACATAAGGTCTGTTCGGCCTTGTGGCAGAAGCGCTTGACGGACGAGAGGATCTCATCGGCGGACTTGGTCCACCTGTAGGGTCTGGGGTTCTCGTTGTGGCGCTCGATGAAGGAGTGGATGTCGGCCTCGAGCTGTCTGGTCGAGGTGTAGACGCCGCGGCGCAGCCTTTTTCGGGTGAGTTCGGCGAACCAGCGTTCGACCTGGTTGATCCAGGAGGCGGACGTTGGGGTGAAATGCACATGATAATGCGGCCGCCGCGCTAGCCATGACCTGATGGCTGCCGTTTTGTGGGTGGCGTAGTTGTCCATGATGATGTGGACGTCGAGCCCTTCGACGATTTGAGCGTCGATCTGCTTGAGGAAGTCCAGAAACTCGGCGGCCCGATGCCGCTTGTAGCATTTGCCGATGACAAAACCGGAAGCGACATCGAGTGCGGCGAACAGTGAGGTCGTGCCATGTCGGACATAGGAGTGGGTCCGACGTTCCGGCACACCAGGCATCATCGGCAGGACCGGTTGTTCGCGATCGAGCGCCTGAATCTGGCTCTTCTCATCGACGCTCAAGACCAGCGCCCGGTTAGGGGGTGACAGGTAGAGGCCGACGATGTCGCGCACCTTGTCGACAAACAGCGGGTCGCTCGAAAGCTTGAAGGTCTCCGAGCGATGCGGCTGCAGGCCGAAGGCCGTCCAGATCCTCCGGATCGTCGTGTGGGAAAGCCCCGTGGCTCCAGCCATGGAGCGGATCGACCAGTGGGTGGCATCGCTCGGCGTGGACCCAAGCGTGCGCTCGATCACGGCGGCGACCTGATCATCGTCGATCGTGCGCGGCCGGCCCGGACGCGCCTCGTCCAGCAGGCCTTCGATGCGAGCCTTCAGGAACCGCCGTCGCCACTTGCCCACCGTGTGCTCATGCACGCCCAGTTCGGCCGCGACGACCTTGCTGGGCAAGCCATCGGCACATCGCAGAATAATCCGGCATCGCTCGGACAGAGATCGCGCCACACGATGCCGGCGCACCTGTCGTTCGAGGTAGCTCCGCTCACCCAGGCTCAACTCCAACGGCACCGTTGGGCGACCCGTCGAATTGGCCATGACCGTGCTCTCCAACCAAGGGAGTACGCATCCTATAATGAATCGAACTTCAGTTCCAGATGACTAG
>DASPGI010000051.1:0-17580 GCA_035620695.1 Alphaproteobacteria bacterium | reverse complement strand
GAAGGGTTCTGGAATCTGGTCTGGGACTTCTGCGACGTCGTCGGCGAGCGCGGCTCGGGTCCCGCGCTGCTGGAGGGCGAGCGCATGCTTGGCGCCCGCTTCTTTCCCGAAGCGCGGCTGAACTTCGCCGAAAACCTGTTGCGGCGGCGGGGGTCCGAGGACGCCATCCTCTTCCGCGGCGAAGACCGGGTGCGCCGGAGGCTGAGCTGGGACCAACTGCATGCGGAGGTCTCTCGGCTTCAACAGGCACTCGCGGCCGCAGGCGTGGGACCGGGCGACCGCGTCGCCGGCTTCGTCGCCAACATGCCCGAGGCGGTCCTCGCCATGCTGGCGACCGCAAGCATCGGCGCGATCTGGTCCTCCTCATCGCCCGATTTCGGCGTGCAGGGCGTGGTCGACCGCTTCGGCCAGATCGCTCCCAAGATCCTGTTTTTCGTCGAAGGCTATTTCTACAACGGCAAGACTATCGACTGCCTGCCGCGGCTCCCGGAGATCCTGAGGCAAATTCCCTCGATCGAGCGCGTGGTGCTGATTTCCTATGCGCGCGAGCGGGCCGAGACGGCCGACCTTCCGGCGATGGTTTGGTGGTCCGATTTTCTGGCGCCCTACGGTGCCGCGCCGGTGCGCTTCGCGCGACAGCCGTTCAACCACCCGCTCTACATCATGTATTCCTCGGGCACGACGGGCGTGCCTAAATGCATCGTGCATGGCGCGGGTGGCACGCTCCTCCAGCATC
Source organism: Alphaproteobacteria bacterium (assembly GCA_035620695.1). Taxonomy (GTDB): domain Bacteria; phylum Pseudomonadota; class Alphaproteobacteria; order JAREAF01; family JAREAF01; genus JAREAF01. Next base: position 16,844 of record DASPGI010000051.1, on the reverse strand, counting down.
TGAAGGAGCATCGGCTGCATTGCGACATCACGCCAGGCGACCGCGTCTTCTACTTCACCACCTGCGGCTGGATGATGTGGAACTGGCTGGTCTCGGGCTTGGCCTCGGACGCCACGTTGCTGCTCTATGACGGCTCTCCCTTCCATCCCTCGGGCATGACGTTGTTCGACTATGCCGAGGAGGAGGGCATGACCTTCTTCGGCACTTCGGCCAAGTTCATCGATGCCTGCAGCAAGGCGGGCCTGAAGCCGATGGAAACGCACGCGCTCGCGCCTTTGCGCACCATGGCCTCTACCGGCTCGCCGCTCCTGCCCGAAGGGTTCGATTACGTCTACGCCCATGTGAAGAAGGATCTCTGTCTGTCCTCGATCTCCGGCGGCACCGACATCATCTCCTGCTTCGTGCTCGGCAATCCGGTCGGCCCGGTCTGGCGCGGCGAGATCCAGGCGCCCGGCCTCGGCATGAAGGTCGAGGTCCTCGACGAAACGGGCCGCGCGATCACCGGCGAGAAGGGCGAGCTGGTCTGCACGCGACCCTTCCCTTCCATGCCGGTCGGTTTCTGGAACGACCCGGACGGCGCCAAGTACCGCGCCGCCTATTTCGAGCGCTTTCCCGGCGTCTGGTGCCATGGCGACTGGATCGAGCGCACGGCCCTTGGAGGATTCGTCATCTACGGCCGCTCGGACGCCGTGCTCAATCCCGGCGGCGTGCGCATCGGCACCGCCGAGATCTACCGCCAGGTCGAGCAGCTCGAAGAGGTCGAGGAATCGATCGTCGTCGGCCAAGACTGGCAGGGCGATGTGCGCGTTGTGCTGTTCGTCAAGCTCAAGCCCGGCTACGCATTCGACGCCGCGTTGGAGAAGAAGATCAAGGGCCGTATCCGCGCCAACAGCACGCCGCGCCACGTGCCGGCGAAGATCCTCCAGGTTCCCGACATCCCGCGCACCCGGAGCGGCAAAATCGTCGAGCTCGCGGTGCGCGACGTGATCCACGGCCGGCCCGTGAAGAACAAGGAGGCCTTGGCCAATCCCGAGGCGCTCGCCCATTTCGCCGACCGGGAGGAGTTGCGCGTTTAATACCCTCTCCCGCCCTTCGGCAGCCGGGGACTGGTGAGGGGGATGCGCAACCGCGCTTCACAACATCGCATGCACCCGCCGGCGAAGCTCCGGGAGCAGCTCGATCTCGAACCAGGGGTTGCGCCTGAGCCAGGCGGTGTTGCGCCAGCTCGGATGCGGCAGGGGCAGGAACTTCGGCAGATAGTCGCGCCAGCGCCGCACGGTCTCCTGTGTCGAGGTGCTGCGGCTTTTACCCAGATAATAGGCCTGCGCATAGGAGCCGATGAGCAAGGTCAGCCCGACTTGGCCTAGGTGCGGCAGGGCCTGCGGGTGCCAGGTGGGCGCGCAGATCGCGATCGGCGGCTTGTCGCCACCATTCTTGTCGACCCCTGGATAGCACAAGCCCGTGGGCAGGATGGCGATGCGGCTCACATCGTAAAAGGTTTCGCGATCGATCTGGAGCCATTCGCGTAAACGCTCGCCGCTGCGGTCGTTCCAGGGGATGCCGCTCTCATGCACGCGCGTCCCCGGCGCCTGCCCGACCATGAGCAGCCGCGCCGTCGGCGAAAGCCTGAAGATAGGATTAGGTCCGAGCGGCAGCTTGTCGGCGCAAAGCCGGCAGGCGCGCATCTCTGTGAGAAAGGCTTCGAATCGGGTCATGCGTCGCTCAGGAGCCTGCGCGTGTAGGCCGGAACGATCTTACTTGCGGGCCCGTGGATCGCTTCGGCGAAGAGGCTCCGGCCTTCCGAAGGCTCGAGATTGAGCTCGACCGTGTGCGCGCCTGCCCTGCGCGCCTCGGCGACGAAGCCGGCCGCCGGGTAGACGCTTCCCGAGGTTCCGATCGACAGGAAGAATTCGGCCTCGGCCAGCGCTGCGTAAATGCGGTCCATCTCAAGCGGCATCTCGCCAAACCAGACGACGTGCGGGCGCAACGTGCCGATGCTGCCGCAGGCGGCGCAAGCGAGTCCGACGGAAAGGTCTTCCAACCACGGCTGGACGTCGCCACAGGCTGCGCAGCGGCATTTCAGAATCTCGCCATGCATGTGGACGAGGTTCCGCGAGCCGGCGCGCTCGTGCAGATCGTCGATATTCTGCGTCACCAGCAGCACCGGGCCGGGCCAGCGCCGCTCCAGCTCGGCGAGCGCCAGATGAGCGGCGTTCGGCTGGATCTCCGGATCGAGCAGGCCCTGTCGGCGCGCATTGTAGAAATCGTGGACCTTGTCTGGATCGCGCGCGAAGGCCTCAGGCGTCGCCACATCCTCGATCCGGTGTCGGGCCCAGATGCCGTCGACGTCACGGAAGGTGTGCAGACCGGACTCGCGGCTGATGCCGGCACCGGTCAGAATGACGATCGGCCCACCTGCTCGCATCATCGGCCGTGCAGGGCCGGGTGGGGATGCTCGGTCCCGGTCAGGGGATAGACGCGCTCAGGCGTGTAAATCGATCCGCTCTGCGAGAGAAAGCTCGAGAACAGCGTGAACTCCGAGACTTCGAACGGTCCTGCCTGGAACAGGCTGTTGCGGGCGATAAAGTCGCCGAGCCGGGCATCGCCTCGTTGGCGGGAGCGGGTCAGCGTCACATGCGGTTTGAATTTCTGGCCCTCCGGCGGGACGCCGGCGCGCACCAGCGCCGATTCGACCTTGTCGCGGAGATGGAAGAGGGCGGGCTCGCGCGCGACACCCACCCAGACTGCGCGCACTCCGTTGTTGTTGCCGAAGGAATCGACCCCGTTCAACTTCAGGCGGAAGGCTGGCGCGTGCACGGCCGAAAGGGCCATGTCTAAATCATCGAAGCGGGATTCGGCCACCTCGCCGATGAAGCGCAGGGTGATGTGGAAATTGTCGTGATCGATCCAGCGCGCGTTCGCCAGCCCGCTGCAGAGCTCGGCGACACGGTCCTGGATCTCTTCGGGAAGCGGAACGGCGACGAACAGGCGAATCATCTCGTGATCAGGCCTCCTCCGCCGGTTGGGTCGATGGGAGAGCACCTGTCCATAGGTATAACGCCGAACCAGGCCAGCGCAGTCAAATTTGCGTCAGGAGCGCCCCATCTCAGCCGCCGCGATCACATGGGGAAGGATGCGGCGCACGATCTCAGCCACCCCCGCCGCGTTCGGATGCAGCCCGTCCGGCAGGTTGAATTTGGGATCGGCTGCGACGCCCTCCAGAAAGAAGGGATAGAGCGGCACACCGTGCTTGGCCGCAAGCTCGCCATAGATACGCTCGAAGGCGCCGCCATAGTCGGCGCCCAGATTGGGCGCCGCGCGCATCCCTGCAAGCAAGATGCGCGTCTCCGCCGCCCGCAACCGGCTCAACATTTCGTCGAGATTGGCGCGGGTCTCGGCCGGATCGATCCCCCGCAACATGTCGTTGGCGCCGAGCTCGAGGATGACCAGGTCGGGGCGATCGGCAAGGCTCCAATCCAGCCGCGCCAGTCCGCCCGCGGTGGTGTCGCCCGAGACGCCGGCGTCAATCACCTCGGCCGCGATCCCCTTTTCGGCCAGCGCCTCCTCGAGCTGGCGGGCGAAGCCCTGCCCGGAAGGCAACCCGAATCCGGCCGTCAGGCTGTCGCCGAAAGCGAGAATGCGCAAAGGCTCGGCCAAGGCCGGGAAGGCCGCCAGAAGCGCCAGCGCAAACAGCATGGCTTGGCAAGCCGAGGTCCATGCGCCATATCGGCTTGCGCTGCCCTCCATCCGGGAGACCGATTTGTCCCTGCCCGATCTTACCTCCAATTCCGCCCTCATCCGTCTGGTCGATGTTCATCTAAAGCTGGAGAGTCCGGCCGGTCCGGTCAACATCCTGCGCGGATGCGACCTCGAGGTCGGGCCGGGCGAACGGGTAGGCATTGTCGGCCCGTCCGGCTCCGGCAAATCCACCTTGCTCATGGTGATCGGCGGGCTCGAGCGGCCGAGCTCGGGGCAGGTGCTGGTGGACGGGCTCGACCTTGCACGCCTGGATGAGGACCGCCTTGCCCGTTTCAGGCGCGGGGCGGTCGGGATCGTCTTCCAATCCTTCCACCTCATCCCGACCATGTCGGCGCTGGAGAATGTCGCGGTGCCGCTTGAGCTGGCGGGCCTGCCCAATGCCTTCGAGCGGGCAGCCGCCGAGTTGGAACGGGTCGGGCTTGCGCACCGCGCCGAGCATTATCCCGGTCAACTCTCCGGCGGCGAGCAGCAGCGCGTCGCGCTGGCGCGCGCCTTCGCGGTGCAACCCCGCCTGCTTCTGGCCGACGAGCCGACCGGCAATCTCGACGGAGAGACCGGCCGGGCGGTGATGGCGCTTCTGTTCGACCTCGTCGACCGGCACGCTACGACCCTGCTCCTGGTCACCCATGATGGGGAGCTGGTCAGCTCCTGCGACCGTGTCCTGCATATCGAGGATGGCCGCATTCGCGCCGACCGGCGCGGGGGGCGGCGCGAGGCGGCGCTGGCATGAGCGGCGGCTTGAGGCTCAGCTTGGCGCTGGGTCTGCGTGATCTGCGTGGCGGCGCTCGGCGCTTGCGCATTTTCGTCGCCTGCCTGACGCTCGGGGTCGCCGCCATCGCCGGAGTGGGCTCGCTCGGCCAGGCGGTGCGCGCCGGCATCGCCGCCGATGCACGCATGCTGCTTGGCGGTGATCTCGAGTTGAGGTTGGTGCATCGCGAGATCTCACCCGAGCAACGCAGCTTCCTTGCCGATCGCGCCCGTCTGTCCGAGGCCGCGCAGCTCCGCGCCATGGCGCGGCGCCTCGACAATGCCGCGCGTCGTCTGGTCGAGCTCAAGGCCGTGGATGGGGCCTATCCGCTGGTCGGCGCCGCCACGATCGCCCCGGCGCTTGATCTTGGGAAGGCCTTAGGCCGGTCCGAGGACGGCCGATGGGGTGCTGTCGCAGAGCGCGCCCTGTTCGACCGGCTCGGCCTCGAGATCGGCGCCGAAATCGCTCTCGGAGAGGCACGCTACGTCCTGCGCGCGGTGCTGGAGCGCGAGCCGGACCGCGGCGTTCAGGCCTTCTTCGGGCCGCGGCTGCTGATCGCGCTGGAGAGCCTTCCCGAAACCGGGCTGCTGCAACCCGGCAGTCTTGTCTACCGTCACTACCGTCTCGCCATGCCGGAGCCGGAGGCGGCATTGCGTCTGGCCGAGGAGCTTCGCGCGCGTTATCCCGACGCTCCGTGGCGGCTGCGCGGGCTTACCGAGGCGGCGCCCGGGTTGCAACGCTTTGTCCAGCGGACCGAGCTCTATCTGATCCTGGTGGCCTTGAGCGCGCTCCTGGTCGGCGGGCTCGGCGTGGCTCACGCGATTTCGGCTTGGCTCGAAACCCGCACCCAGACCATCGCCATTCTGAAGACGCTTGGCGCGGGACGCTGGGTGGTGTTCCAGGCCTATATGGCGCAGGCGACGCTATTCGCGCTGATCGGCATCCTCGCCGGACTGGCCCTCGGCGCGGCCCTGCCCTTTGCCGTGGCGTCGCCCCTGGGCGAACGGCTCGGCGTCGCGGTTCGAGCGACAATCTATCCTTGGCCGCTGGCGCTTGCGGCCTTGTTCGGGGCCCTGACCGCGGCGCTCTTCACTCTTTGGCCGCTGGCGCGCGCCGCGGCGATCGCGCCGGCGACCCTGTTTCGGGATCTCGTCGCGCCGGGTGCGGCGCGTCCCTCGCGCCGCGCGGCGCTCGGCGTCGCGGCTCTGGCGGCGGCCCTGGCGGGCCTTTTGGTCGCTACCGCATCCGACCGGCTCCTGGCCGGCGGTTTCGTGGCGGGTGCGGCGGTGGCGGTGCTGATTTTCCACCTCGCCGCCGCGCTGATGGCGGCGCTTGCCCGGCGCGCGCCGAGACTGCCGCGGCCGGCTTGGCGGCTGGCGGTCGCGAACCTCCATCGCCCGGGATCGGCGACGCCCAGCGCGGTGCTCTCGCTCGGCCTCGGCATCACCGTGCTGACCGCGGTGCTGCTGGTTGAGGCGAGCCTCAGGACCGAGATCGAGCAGACGCTCCCCGCCGCCGCGCCGACCTTTTATTTTATCGACGTCCAGCCCTCTCAGCGGGAGGCGTTCCGCGCCCTTGTGGCCGGCTGGCCCGGCGTATCCGACTACAAGGAAGTGCCAATGCTGCGCGGGCGCATAACGCGACTTAAGGGCGTCCCGGTGGAGAAGATTGCAGCGCCGCCCGAATTCGAGTGGGTATTGCAGGGCGATCGTGGCCTCACCTGGGCGGTCGAACCGCCGCCCGGCACCCGCATCGTCGCAGGCGCCTGGTGGAAGGCGGACAGCTCCGAGCCGCTCCTCGTCTCCTTCGATGCGGAAATCGCCGTAGGGCTTGGGCTCGGGCTCGGCGACAGCGTGACGGTGAACGTCCTCGGCCGGGAGTTGACGGCCGAGATCGCCAATCTGCGCGAGGTGGACTGGGGCCGGCTCGGCATCAACTTCGTGATGATATTCTCCCCCAAAGCGCTGCAGTCGGCCCCCCAGATGGCGCTTGCCACCATCCATGTTCCTCCTGGTGGGGAGGATGCTCTGGAGCGGGCTGTCAGCGAGCGTTTCGCCAACATATCGGCGATCCGCGTCAAGGAAGCGTTGGAGACAATGGGCCGCATCCTGGCCGGGGTCGGCCAGGCGATCCGCGCGGTTGCCGGCGTCACGCTTGCGGCCGGGCTCTTGGTGCTGGCGGGGGTGGCGGCCGCCTTGCGGCGACGGCGGGTCTATGACGCCGTGGTCCTCAAGGTTCTGGGCGCAACCCGGGCGGACCTTCTGAAGGCCCTACTGGCCGAGCATCTCCTGCTGGGCCTGGCTACGGCGGCGGTGGCAGCGCCGCTGGGTGCGGCCGCCGCCTATGCCGTGCTGCGCTTTGCCATGGAGCAGCCATTTCGGCCTTCGCTCATGCCGATGCTCCTGACAGTGCTGTTAAGCCTATGTATTGCAACAATTTTTGGGGTCGCCGGGAGCTTGCGCGCGGTCTCGGCCAAGGCCGCACCCTATCTGCGCAATCCATGAGCTCTGCCGGATTCGCTTGGGGTGCTGCGAACGGCCCTGTATTGTTCTCCTGCGGACGCCTCACCATATTGGTGAGGCTCGGCCGACTCGAGAACTGAGGCAGGATTTGGGGAATAGAGGAAATCATGGCCTTCGGACCTGAACGCAACACCGTGATCGCCCGGCAGGCCCAGGAGGCGGCAGTCGTCGACGTCGGCCTCCGGCAGTACATGCTGGGCGTCTACAACTATATGGCCTCCGGCCTGGCGCTGACCGGCATCGTCGCCGTCCTGGTGGCGATGAGCCCGGGCATCCAGCAGGCCATATTCGGAACGCCGCTGATGTGGGTGGCCATTCTGGCGCCGGTGGCACTGGTATTCTTCCTGAGCTTCCGCGTGCACAAGATGAGCGCCACGGCGGCGCAGGCGACCTTCTGGATCTACGCGGCGCTGAACGGCATCGCCTTCTCGACGATCTTCCTGGTCTATACCAACGAGAGCATCGCCCGGGTCTTCTTCATCACCGCGGCGACCTTCGCTGGAATGAGCCTTTATGGCTACACGACCAAGCGAGATCTCTCCGGCATGGGCTCCTTCCTGTTCATGGGCCTGATCGGAATCCTCATCGCGATGGTGGTGAATCTGTTCCTCGCCTCCTCGGCGCTGCAGTTCGCCATCTCGGTCATCGGCGTGATCGTCTTCACCGGCCTCACCGCCTGGGACACTCAGCGGATCAAGGAATGGTACTATGCGGGCGACGACCGCGAGGTGATGAGCAAGAAGTCGATCATGGGCGCGCTGTCGCTTTATCTCGACTTCATCAACCTCTTCGTCATGCTGATGCAACTCCTCGGCGTGCGCCGCGAATAGGCGCTGGCCCCGCGTCATCCGCCGGATTTGGCATCCGCCCGGCCCCGGTTTCCTGGGCGCCGGGCGGATCCTTTTCCAGCCGGCTCACTCTACAGCCGTCTTTGCGCTAGAATCCCCGCATGGCCAGGATCTCCACCGATGGAGGCGTTCGCGCCGAGCCGCCGGGACGCCGGCCCAGCGCGGCGCGCGTGCTGGTGGTCGAGGATGAACCACAGCTGGCATCCCTTTACGCCCTCTATCTCGAGCGCGAGGGCATAACTCCTCAGCTGGTCGATTGCGGAGCGGCCGCGCTGTCGGCGGCGGCGGACACGCCCTATGACGTGGTTCTTCTCGACATCAACCTGCCGGACATCAGCGGCTTGGAGGTCTTACGCAATCTCGCGGGCCGTGCAAACGCGCCTACCGTGATCATCGTCACCGCGCTCGGCTCCATCAACGTCGCCGTCGAGGCAATGCGTGCTGGAGCCTATGATTTCCTGGTCAAGCCCTTCACCGCCGAGCGCTTCCTCGTCACCTTGCGCAACGCGCTGGAGCGACAGCGTCTGGCCACGCTGATCGGAACCTATCGTGAAGAGCGGGAGGGCTATTGCGGCTTTCTAGGCTCCTCGCCTGCGATGCAGGCGGTCTACCGCATCATCGACAGCGCCGCTTCATCAAAGGCGACGGTGTTCATCACGGGCGAGAGCGGGACCGGCAAGGAGCTTTGTGCCGACGCGATCCACAGGATGAGCCCCCGCCGCGAGCGGACCTTCATCGCCATAAACTGCGCGGCGATTCCGAAGGATCTGATGGAAAGCGAGATTTTCGGGCATGTAAAGGGGGCCTTCACCGGAGCCATCGCCGATCACGAGGGAGCGGCCAAGCGCGCGCATGGCGGCACGCTTTTTCTCGATGAGATCTGCGACATGGACCCAAATCTGCAGACGAAGCTTCTGCGCTTCGTGCAGACCGGGACCTTCACGCCTGTCGGCGGCAGCGCCCTCCAGCGGGTGGATGTGCGTTTCGTTTGCGCCACCAACAAGAATCCGTTGGCGGAGGTCGAAGCAGGCCGTTTCCGCGAGGATCTCTACTTTCGATTGCATGTGATCCCGATTGAGATGCCCGCGTTGCGCGAGCGAGGGGAGGATGTGCGCACGCTGGCCGAAGCTTTTCTGCGCTCCTTCGCGGCCGAGGAGGGCAAGGCGTTCGAGGGCCTGTCGGATGAGGCCGCACAGCTGCTCGCCTCCTATGACTGGCCGGGCAATATCCGCCAGCTTCAGAACGTGATGCGCTCGATCATCGTGCTCAATTCGGGCGGCGTTGTGAGGGCCGAGATGCTGCCGCTCACGTTGCGCCGTCAAGGCCGGTCTGCGGCCTCAACCGCCAAGCCGGCCGTCACGAATGCGCCCAATACGGATGGCGAGGGAATTGTTCCGCTCTGGATCATCGAGAAGCGGGCAATCGAGCACGCCATCGAGCTCTGCGAGGGCAATATTCCCAAGGCGGCCGAACTCTTGCGCATCAGCCCCTCCACCATCTACCGCAAGCGCCAGGCCTGGGCTGCCGGCGAGGAGGACTGAACCGAGATCCTGTCATGGCGGCCGGGCGCTAGAAGATGTGGGAAGATGTTATCCTGTTCACCGCCGTGGGCTTCGCCGCGCAGCTCATCGACGGCGCGCTCGGCATGGCCTATGGACTTTCTGCGACCACGGTCCTTCTCAGCCTCGGGACCGCCCCCGCGATTGCCAGCGCCAGCGTTCACACAGCCGAGATCTTCACTACCGCAGCCTCAGGCGCGGCGCACTGGCGCATGGGCAATGTCGAGCCGAAGCTGGTCGTCAAACTGGCCCTGCCCGGCATGGTTGGCGGCGCCGTCGGCGCCTATCTCCTGGCAAGTGTGTCGGGCGAGACGATACGGCCGCTGGTTTCGGCCTATCTCCTCTGCATGGGCACGTGGATTGTCTGGAAGGCGTTACGTCGGTCGCTTCGGAACACAGCGCCGCGGCACGTCGTGCCGCTCGGTCTCTTCGGCGGCTTTGTCGATGCGATCGGCGGTGGCGGCTGGGGGCCGCTGGTCGCCTCCACCCTGGTCGGACGCGGAGCAGTGCCGCGTTTTGCCATCGGCTCGGTCAATCTGGCCGAGTTCTTCGTAACCCTGACCGTGTCTGCGACCTTCCTTGCGACCATTGGACTGGAGCTGATGCCCATCATTGTCGGCCTTGTTCTGGGCGGGGTCGTGGCGGCGCCCTTCGCGGCGCTGGCGACACGCCACATACCCGATCGGCCGCTGATGCTGCTGGTGGGGGTGGTCATCGCCCTGCTCAGTCTGCGCGAGCTGGTGCGCGCGACATTCGCCTAGGCTGTGGCCATCAGGCGATGAACGGCCGCCCGCTACAGCCGCGAGCGACGTTCCTGCCGAAAACGGGCCGGCCTTTGTCGGAGTAAGAGAGATGCAAAATCGGTGCGCCCGAGAACCTGCGATGGCGCCGTAATCCTATTAACCTTAACGAGGCGCGATCTTGGTTCGATTTCGGGTGCGCGCATCATCCTGATATCAGGGCACCAGCACGTAGAAGAGCACGAGCCAGAAGTGGCAAGCGCTGCCGGCCAAGACCATCACGTGCCAGAGCGCGTGGTGAAAGCGGATATTTTGGGCAAGGAAGACCATTGCGCCAAGGGTGTAGACCAGCCCTCCGGCGATCAGCCAGGCAAGCGCACTACCCGACAGTTGCTCCACGATCTCCCATCCGAGCGCCAGCCCGCACCAGCCCAGGCCCAGATAGAGCAAGGTCGAGAGCCGCTGGCTGCGGACCAGCTTTCCCTGACGATAGGCGATGACTTTACCGAGAATGCCTAGAAGGGCGAGGACCCAAATGATCGCGACCGGAACCCAGCCCCGCTCGATCGGCAGAAGCAGGGCAATCGGCGTATAGGTGCCGGCGATCAAAAGGAAGATCGCCGCGTGATCGAGCAGAAGGAAAAACCGTTTCAGCCTCGGCCGGCTGACCCCGTGATACAGCGCGGAGCTGACATAGCAGAACACCAGCGTCAGCCCATAGATCGTGGCCGCCGCAAGTGCGAGCGGATTGCCGGTATTGCGCGCGGCCATAACCAGGACAACGAGGCCGGCCATGCTGAGCACGGCGCCGATGCCATGGGTGACCGCATGGACGACCTCTTCCGCCCAGCTATAGTCGAAGAGGTCGGGATGCGCGGCGATTGGTTAACTCCTCGGCGCCTCTTTCAAGGGCGGCGCCCGTTCGACTTGCATTTTCAGCGCCGTGGTTGCGCTGACCTCCTGATTTGCCAACGTCTCCGCCGGTTGGCCGGTTCTTTGTTCTTCCGCGTTAACCGCCTCAGCGTGTTCCGAATAGACGGTCGCCTGCATCCCCAAGGCCCGGCACGATATAGGCGTGACTGTCGAGATGGTCGTCGAGCGAAGCGGAGTAGATAGGGAGGTCCGGATGCGTAGCCCGGAAGGTACGTACACCTTCGGGTGCCGCGACCAGCGCCATCAGGCGGATGCGCGAATCGGGAATTCCCCGCCGATTCAAGATGTCGACGGCCGCCGTAGCCGAGTATCCGGTCGCCAGCATCGGATCGAGAAGGATGAATAGACGCCCCTCGGGGTCTGGGAGCTTGACGAAATATTCTACAGGCCGGCGCGTCTCCGGATCGCGATAGAGGCCGATATGGCCGACCCTCGCTGAGGGAATGAGCTCGAGAAGCCCATCCACCATGCCGAGACCGGCGCGCAGGATCGCCACCACCGCCACCTTCTTTCCGGCGATTACCGGCGCGTCCATGGACGCCAGCGGCGTCTCGATTCGCTCGGTCGTCAGCGGCAGCTCGCGGCTGATCTCGTACCCCATCAGCAGCGCAATCTCGCGCAGCAGATGACGGAACTGGATGGTCGGCGTGCGCTTGTCGCGCATCAAGCTGAGCTTGTGCTGAATCAGCGGATGGCCGAGGACGAAGAGATTTGGAAAATCGCTGTGCGCGGACATCGGTTCATGTTTCCATATGTGCTGGGGATCTTGAGGATGATCGCGCGGGATCGGGCGCGCAGGCAAGGGCGGGGCAGCGTTCAGACCTCGACCTGGGTGCCCAGCTCCACCACGCGGTTTGGAGGAATCTTGAAGTACTCGGTGGCGTTGAGCGCCAGCGCGCCCAAGGCGGCGAAGATGCGCTCGCGCCATGGAGGCAAGTCGGGATTGACTGAAGGCACCACCTTTTCGCGCGACAGGAAGAATGAGGTTTCCATCATGTCGAAATCGAGGCCGCGCCCGCGACAGCGGGCAAGGGCTTCGGGAATATTCGGCTCCTCCTTGAATCCGTAGCGCAGGATAATGCGATAGAAGCCCTCCTGCAGCCGCTCGATCTCAAGCTGCTCTTCGGGCGCCACGCGCGGCTCCTCGACGGTGCGCACGGTCATAAGCACGATACGTTCGTGCAGGACCTTGTTGTGCTTGAGGTTGTGCAGTAGCGCGTGGGGCACCGATTCGGGCGTGCCGGTCATGAAGATTGCGGTGCCGCGCACACGTGTGGCCGAACGCGGCATCCGGGCAAGGAAACTACCGACCGAGAGACCCTCGGCGGCCAGCCTGCGGAACAGTGCCTGTCGGCCGCGTCGCCATGTGGTCATGATCGCAAACACTCCGATGGCGATGAGCAACGGCGCGAAGCCTCCCGTGATGATCTTCAGCCCGTTTGCTGCAAGATAAGTGACGTCGATGGTCAGAAAGAAGATCGACAGAAGCAAGGCCGCGGCCGCCGGCCAGCGCCAGACCCGCCGCGCCACCGCGCCAAGCAGCGCGCTGTCGATGCTCATCGCTCCGATCACCGCGATGCCATAGGCCGCCGCCAGATTCTCGGACCGGCCGAACGCGACAATCAAAAGCAGCACGCCGGCGAAGAGAATCCAGTTCACCGCGGGAACGTAGATCTGCCCGATCCTCTCGTGAGAGGTGTGGAGTATGGCAAGGCGCGGCAGATAGCCGAGCTGCACAGCCTGGCGCGTAAGTGAGAAGGCGCCCGAAATCACCGCCTGCGAGGCGATGACCGTCGCGAGGGTGGCGAGCAGGACAAGGGGGTAAAGCAACTCATTCGGCGCCAGGAGGAAGAAGGGATTGGCGAGGGCCTGCGCGTCTCGCAAAAGAAGCGCGCCCTGGCCGAAATAATTCAGCAGCAGCGAGGGAAGCACGATGGCAAACCAAGCCAGACGAATGGGCTTGCGTCCGAAATGGCCCATATCCGCATAAAGCGCCTCTGCCCCGGTGATAACGAGAACGACGGCTCCGAGCGCGAAGAAGGCGGCCCATTCATGAGCTGCGAAGAACGCGACGGCATATGCAGGATTGAGCGCCCACAGGATCTCGGGTCCACGCGCGATTTCTACCGTTCCGAGCAGGGCAAGCGTGGCAAACCAAAGCAGGATGACCGGACCGAAGAGCCCTCCAACCCGAGCAGTTCCGCGCCTCTGCAACAAGAACAATCCGGTCAGGACGCCGAGGGTGATCGGCACGACATAGGGATCGAAAAACGGAGTTGCCACGTGCAGGCCCTCGATGGCGCTGAGGACCGAGATCGCTGGGGTGATCATTCCGTCGCCGTAGAAAAGCGCCGCGCCGACAATGCTGAGCGAGATGACCAAAGGCCGGCGTCGCGCGTCGACACGCCGTGTCAGGAGCGAAGAGATGGCTAGAATTCCTCCCTCGCCGCGATTGTCGGCATTCATCATCAGCAGCAGATATTTCAACGTGACGACCAGGATCAGCGACCAGAAGATCAGGGATAGCACGCCCATTACCGCTGACTGGGTCAGCGGCAGCGCGCCTGAGCCGAAGGCGACGCGCATCGCGTAAAGTGGGCTGGTGCCGATATCGCCGAACACGACGCCAATGGCGGCGAGCGTCAAGAATCCGAGACCGGTTCGTTCCTGATGGCCGGCGGTGGCTGCTTCGGTCGCGTTCATCGCCGCGGCAGTGCAGAAGCTTTTGCCGGCTTCGTCAATCCGGAAAGACTGGGCCCTTGCCTCACGGCTTCAGCCGCCGATTTTGAGGCCCGGCGGCGGCCCGAATGGCGATGCTGCTGGAGGGGCGATAGCGCGCCTACTGGAAGTCCCTGAAACGGCGTTTTCCCTAGGTCCTGCGTTGATGGCTGCGGTCGCCGGTCAGCGATCTCGTCCGCCGGCCTCGCGAATCGGCGCGCCGTCCGAGGTATCGCCCCGACCCTCGTTCCGGAGCATGCTTAAGCCAGCTTCGAGCGAACCGTCATGCAGTTCTTTCAACGAGATCAGTCTGACCGAGCCTTGCGCTGGGTGCGGGCGCTGCTCAGCCTCCTGGTCGGTGTCGCATTGGTGCTGCTGGCGAGCGCCTTATTCGACCACAACAATCTGGAATTCGACCTGACGGCGGTCGTCTCCGCCGCAATCGGCTTTTACTGCGTCATCCGTGCGCTGGTGCTCTTCTGGACCCAATGATCCCACCGGTGCCTTTGCCGATCCGCAGCCGGCGACCGGGGGACTATGGCGTGCCCCCGGCGCCTTGGCTGCGGCAATCATGGACCCCCCGGCGTCAAACGTGCCACCATGGCCGCCGCAGCTCCATTTCGACCTCGTAACGGCTGCGCCCGATATCCCGCAGCATGCGCTCGTCCAAATGAACGAGATCGCGCCGCGTGCGCTGTCGCCGCAGGCTCCGGACAACGAACGCGATGGCCTGGCCGGCTCCCGCCGCGATCGAACGTCCCGCGCGGACACCCGCTGGGGCCTCGCTGAGCATGGAAAGGATGGTCATGGGACGTCTCCTGATGTTCGGTTGACCGTCATTTACTCCCTTCCACGGTCTAGTGCTGTGAAGGTGATCACAGTAGCTGAAGGCGCAGATCGCCTTTCTTGTTAACCCCTTGGCGAAAGCGGCCCCATAGAGTAAGAGGGCGGGCGGCGGCGTTCGAGCCAAGTCTCGGATCAAGGGGAGCTGCCCGAGTGAAACTGTCGGTTCTGATTCCGGTCTATAACGAGCGGCTGCTCTTGCCTGCGCTGCTGCTCAAGCTTTCATCGGCCCTTGATGGCATCGACAACGAGGTGATCCTGGTCGACGACGGCTCGACCGACGGCACGCATGAATGGATCCGCGAAAAGCTGACCGGGACCAACGGACCCATCGAACCCTATGACCGGATGCACCTGAAAGTCCTGTTCCACGAGCGCAACCAAGGCAAGGGCGCAGCCATTCGCACCGCCATCCACGCCGCCAGCGGGGATGCGATGGTGGTCCAGGATGCCGATCTGGAGTACGACCCCGCGGACATTCTGCCGATGTGGCAACTCATCGAACGGGGAGACGCCGATGTTGTCTACGGTTCTCGTTTCTATGGGCGCCCCCATCGGTGTCTCTATTTCCACCATTATTTCGCCAACAAGCTGCTCTCGGTGCTGTTCAGCATCCTCTACAACCAAATCCTGTCCGACCTGGAGGTCTGCTACAAAATGTTCCGCCGCGAGGTGCTGCAGCACCTGTCGCTGCGAAGCAACGATTTCGGCTTCGAGATAGAGTTCTCCGCGAACATCGCGCGCGCCCGGCGCTTGCGCATCTACGAGATCGGCATCTCCTATTTCGGCCGTACTTATGCCGAGGGAAAGAAGATCTCGTGGAAGGATGGGGTGAAGGCGCTGTGGTACGTCTTCCGCTTCCGCTTCGCCTGAACGTCGATGTCCGAGCCGCCCGCCTTCGAGACCTTTCGCTTTGCCTGGAAATGGCAGCAGGCGCTGATCGGTATCGCCGTTGGCGGGGCCTTGCTCGCCATCACCGCGGAGCGGGCGCCGCTTTCAGCCATCGCAGGATCTCTGCGCGCGATGGATGCAGGCTGGGCGGGGCTTGCGCTGATCGCTTACGCCGCCGATCTGGCCTTGCGGGTCATTCGCTGGCGACTGCTCTTTGCGAAAGTGGCGCCGCTGCCGGTTGTGACCTTCGCGCGCGCTCTGCTGGTCGGCTACGGACTGAACATTCTCCTGCCGGCCAGGCTCGGCGAGCTGGCACGCATCGAGTATCTGAAATTACGCACGCAGACACGCCGCTCTACGGCGATTCCCGCTATTCTGGTCGAGCGGGCGATGGATGGTTTCTTGGTTCTGGGCGCACTGCTGCTTGGTCTCCTCGCCGCCCGGTCAGCCGGGGCGATCTCGCCAATTCTGGTCGGTCTGATCGGCACAAGTGCTGGATTGGTCGCGATCCTGGTTGTTGCGCCCCTGGCGCTGCGTAGGGTGCCGGCCTTCATCGCAGGGCGCCTGCCTCTACGCGCCGCGGAAAGCCTTGCGCGCGCCCATGGCGCTCTTGCCGCCATGGAGCCGGGCATTCTCGGGGGCGCGGGGCTGATGACGCTGGCGATCTACATCGCCGAAGCCGCAGCGCTAGCGGCCATGCTGAAGGCTGTCGGCGCAGCACCCGACCCGGGACTGCTACTTGCCCTTCTCGGCGCAGCATCCTTGAGCACGCTCCTGCCGACCGCGCCGGGATTCCTCGGCTCCTACCAGCTTGCCTTTGCGCTGGTGTTCGAACTTTTCGGGCACCCGCCGGCTTTGGGCGCCGCGGCGGCCACGGCGGTGCAGGCGGTGCTGTTCGCGCCTCTGGTGCTGGTGGCTCTCATACTGGCGTTGGCTCCCCAGCGCCGACGGCGCGCGGCTCCTATCTCCACGACGGAGCGCGCCGGGTGACTGCGCAGGCGCTGTGGCTGGAGAAGCTGGGGGAGGCCGGCAACTTCATCCGCTGGGTGGGGGATGAAATCCGGCCCTTCGTGCGCGGCCGCGTGCTCGAGGTCGGTTGCGGCACCGGCACCTATACCGAGCTGCTCGCCGGCTGGTCTGAGGAGGTGGTCGCCGTCGATCTCGATCCGGGCTTCGCCGCGACGGCGCGACGCCGGTTCGCCGGGCGCCCGCAGGTTCGGGTGCTCGAAGGCGATGCCCGCAGGCTCCCGGTGTTGGGGAAGTTCGATACCATCGTGATGCTC
>DASPGI010000050.1:0-12395 GCA_035620695.1 Alphaproteobacteria bacterium | reverse complement strand
CCGGCGACAGTCATCTCCGACTCGCCCTAGGATCCGGAGAATATGCGGTTTAGGGGGTGAGCCTCAGGCGATGGCAACGGCTCAAGCGGGACGTCGACAGATCGCCAGGATCGAGACACCGAACGGTGGCCGCACCAACGGCGCCGTGCGCACGTCGAGCGAGAAGATCCAGCCGAGGATGCGGTTGATCAGCGGCGTGTTTACCTGATTCTCGCTCTCAAGATCAGGTTTCAACCATTTGATTATCCTGCGGGCGCCCCAAATTGCCGGAAAGAGTAGATAGTTGAAGTAATATGACCGCCTGATGTCGAATCCGGCCCTCAGAAGAAGGTCCCGGAACTCGGCCCGCCGATAGCGTCGGCGATGATGGGACTGGTCGTCCTGAAGCCCCCACAGCGAAGCGAAGGCGGGAACCGTCACCAGGGCGTACCCGCCCGGAGCCAGCACGCGGCGAATCTCGGCGATCGCTTGCGCATCCTCCTCGACATGCTCGATCACGTCAGTGGCCAAGACGAGATCGAAAGTGCCGTCCTCGAACGGAAGGCGGCGAATGTCGCCCTGCTGCACCGCGCCAAGCCCACGCGCGGCGCAGAAGCGGATCGCGGTGTCGCTCTCATCCAGGCCGACCACACGATGCATCCCGATCTGCCGCAGCAGCCGCAGATTGGCGCCGGTCCCGGTGCCGATATCGAGAATGCGGCTATGTTCGGAGAGGCCAAGCCGCGATAGCTCGCGCGAAAACAGCTTTCGCCGCCCGACGAACCACCAATGGGTTTCCTCGACCGCGGCCTCATGCTCATAGACGGCGAGCTCCATTGCCCAAACCCTTCAGGCCGCCGCCGCTTTAGGGTCCGCCAGAGGCAACTTGTGAGCCAGCGACAGCCAGGCCCACAGGAAAAGGCGGTGATCGGCTTCACCGGAACGGTGTTGGCGAAGACGCCGCGCCACGAACCCGCCGTTCATTCCGGATGGCAGCGCGACATCGGGCTGCGGCAGCCCCTGCTTCAGCCAAGCGGCCGCGGGTATGCCAAACCCCTTCTTGGGGCGGTTGATGATTTCCGGAGGAAGCAGGCCGGTCAGGGCTTGCTTCAGCAGCAGCTTGCGTCGTCCACGATAGAACTTGAACCGGCTCGGCAGGCGTTCAGCGAAGCTGACGAGATCGTTGTCTAGGAACACCGCCCTTGTTTCCAAGGAGCACATCATCGCGGCACGGTCCACTTTCGTCAGTATGTCGTCTTGCAGATAGAATCGCGTGTAGAACTCAAGTGCGCGCTCCAGCAGCGTCAATCCGGATTTCTCGCCGTCGCGCCAAAGCTCGAGAATCTCTTCGTAAAGCGCCTCGACCGGCGCTGACTCTGCGAACAGATCGGCGAGGTCGCATGGCTCCAGAGGGGCAAGCCAGACTATGTTCCAAAAAGGTTTGGAATAGCTGAGCCCTGTCAATGCCCGGCGCAACTTGAAGTCCAGACTCATGTTGCGTTCGGATGGCGGCAGCCGTTCCACCAGAGTCCGTGCGAGCCCATGCAGGCGCGCTGGAACCGTGCGATCGTACAGCTCCGCCGGCCGCAAGGCGGCGAAAGGATCGTAGCCGGCGAAGAGCTCGTCGCCGCCATCGCCGGAGAGGGCGACAGTGACCCGTTCCCGCGTGAAACGCGACAACATGTAGGTCGGCAGGATCGAGCCGTCCGCCAACGGTTCATCCATGCGCGCCAGCACCTCCGGGACCAATGCACGGGCCTGCCCAATGCTCAGGACCTGCTCGTGATGACGCGTGCCATACCGCGCCGCCATCTGCCGCGCGTAGCTCGCCTCGTCGAAGGAGGACTCCTCGAATCCGATGGAAAAGGACTTGATCTGATCGGCGGGCATCGCAGCGGCGGCGCCAGCCAACACGGCGGAGGAGTCGATGCCGCCACTGAGAAACAATCCGAGCGGCACATCGGAAATGAGGCGCCGACGTACCGCTTGAAACAGGAGCGTGCGCAGCTCCTCGGCCAACTCCGCCTGCGGTCGCCGCTCCAACCGCGGATCGGGACGAAGGCGGAACCTCCAGTAACAAGAGGCGTTCACCTGCCCGCCGACGAGATCCAAGGTCAGCCGCCAGCCGCCGGGCAGCTTGTGGCAGTTCCTGTAAAGGGCATGCGGGGCGGGAATGAAGCCATGAGCGAAATATTTCTGCAGCGAAAGCGGTTCGATCTCCGCCTCGATCAGGCGATGGCGCACGATCGCGGACAATTCGCTTGCAAAGGCGAAGAGTCCCCTGCGGTGAAAATAGTAGAGCGGCTTCTCGCCGAACCGGTCCCTCGCCAGAAACAGACGTCGGCGCGGCCGATCGTAGATGCAGAAGGCGAACATCCCATTGAGCCGATTCGGCAGGTCCTCTCCCCAGGCCCTGTAACCTTGCAGAAGGACCTCGGTGTCCGAGTGGCTGGTCAGAAAGCGGTGGCCGCGGGATTCGAGTTCGGCGCGCAGTTCCGCATGATTGTAGATCTCGCCATTATAGACGATGGCGGTTTCGCCCTCAGCGTCCAACATCGGTTGAGCGCCATGCGCAAGATCGATGATGGCGAGGCGCCTATGACCTAGGAAGAGGCCCTTATCGGGCTCGCAGAGAAACCCTTCTCCATCCGGGCCGCGATGGACCAGAGCGGCCGTCATCCGTTCGATGTCGGTCCGGTCGCCTAGCCCTGCGAACCCGGCGATACCGCACATGCTTTCCTTTCCGCGCCGCGCCCCCGGCCCTCCGCTTCGAAGTTAACGAATTCGCGAACGATATAGGGGCTCTTGCCCTGGCTTTCGAAATAGGTGCGGGACAAGGTCTCGGCCAAAAGCCCCATGAGGATCGAGATCACGCCCATGAGGCCTGTGGTGATCACCGCTAGCGGCAAGGGCGTCAGGATGAAGGAGACCCCCTCGGCTATCTTCAGATAAAGCGCGTAGACGCCGGCGATACCCGCGATCAGGAAGCAGAACAATCCGAACCCGCCAAACAAATAAATCGGGCGCGCCAGATAGGAACGCAGGAACAGCGTCACCATGAGATCTAAGAGGACCTTGACAACACGTTCCAATCCGTATTTCGAGGCGCCCTTCCGGCGCGGATGGTGGGCGACCGGAATCTCCACCATGCGTGCTCCAACCATGGACGCGAAGGCCGGTATGAAGCGGTGCATTTCGCCATAGAGTTTCAGCTCGCGCACGACCCAGCTTCGATAAGCCCGCAAGGTGCAGCCGAAATCCCTCTGCCGCACGCCCGTCAGCCGCGATATCAACCAGTTGGCGATCCAGCTCGGCATTCTCCGCGTAATCAGGCTGTCCTGCCGGTCCCGGCGCCAGCCCGAGACGACGTCAAAGCCCTCGTCAAGTTTCGCCAGCATGGCTGGAATATCGGCCGGATCGTTCTGGCCGTCGCCGTCCATGATCGCGACAATTTCGCCCCGGGCATGGTCGAGGCCCGCCATGATGGCCGCCGTCTGACCGAAATTCCGGGCAAGGGTAATGATCCGCACCTGCTTGTCCCCGGCCACGATATCCTGGAGCCGCGCCGGGGTCTGATCGGTGCTACCATCGTCGATGAACAGGATTTCCGAACGCACCCCAAGAACGGTCAACACGGACCGCAACCCCTCATGGGTCGAAACGACGCTTTCCTGCTCGTTGAAAAGCGGGATCACGACGGACAGGTGGATCGCGGGGGATTTGGTCCCGTCCTCGCTCGAACTTGCCGCCGGCGACCGTTGCTCAGCCCTTGCCTGAAGAAGTGATTCCATGTTCAAAGATTTTCCAGTTCAAATACCATTTTACTTCATTACAGGCGCAACATTCCATGCATCTTCGAATTGGGGGCGACAGCCGCGGCTGGGTGGCTCCTCTCTTACTAGCCCTGTTGATGTCGGCTGCGATTTTGACCTGGCTCGACAAATGGCTCTACTCCAATGAGGTTTTCAACAACCTGTCGATGGGCCTTTCCTACCAACCCGATGATGAGCCCTTGGCCAGACTTCGAGATGAGGCGTTGCGCTATTGCGCTCTCTACGCTTCCGCGTCCGAGGCGGAATCGTGCCGAGCTTACCAGAACGTCATCACCGACCGCTTCTTCTTCGCCCATCCGCTGACAGCGTTAGTCGGTCTGCAGACTCGTGATCTCGCCCAACGCCCGAACGGAATGGCGCGGCTGCACTGGATCGCGCTGGAAGCGCCGCTAATCGGTGCCGCTATCGCCCTTTCGATCTGGTTCCTGCTCACGCTCGCGCTTCCGCGTGCCGACCGGACTGCCGCCGTCGTCTTCACCCTGCTACTGCTCCTTGTCGGGCATAGCCATGAACGAATATTCGCGCCCGTTCCGGACCTGATTCGAAATGCAGGCGGTTGGCCAGCACCCCTGACTCTCGTCGCTTTCTCAGCTTTGGGTTATCTGATCGCGTGGGGATCGCAACGCTCGGAACGGTTCTTAAGCTGGGCCGAATTCCTGTCCGAGCCCCGTTCCCTGAAAGCGCTTTTCTGGGCGGCGCTCGCCTTGTCGGCGGCGTCCCTTGCGTTGCCGCCGCCTTTCAACGCATTGCTGGCGCCCCTAGCGATCGGATCGCTGGCCGCCTCGCTCGCGCCGCTTGTCCACCGCTCGCCTTCTCTGTCTCCGCTCGTGCTGGCGGCGGCTTTGGGCATGCTTTTTGCAAGCGTTACCTCCGAGCCGCTCTGGGTCGCACGAAGGATGGGAACGGCCGCAAGCTTCGCCACGCTCATATATTTGGCCGTGATCGGCCTTGTTACGCTGCGCCCGCGGACGTGCCTGGTTTGGGCGTTGCCGTTGATGGCGGTCTTTCATCTGCCTCTGACCGCCTTGCTCGGATTGGCGACGCTGATCGCGGAGGCCATAGTAGGAATTCGCACGCGACGAATATCCAGCCTGCTTGGCGCCGCCGGCCTCAGCTTCGCGATCGGCATGGCGGGGATTGTCTATGGAATCGATAGCGCCGCATTTGCGCCCGAGAGCGCCAGGCCGGGCGACGTGGCGGCATTGATCCTAAGCTGGTCCGGCTTGGCACCGGCCTTGGCCTCAATGGTCGTGTTGGGGTTTCTCGCGCTCATTCCCCTGCATCAGGGCAGCGACCCTGGTATCGCGCTGTCGCGGGCCGGACTCTTGATCTTACAGGGTGCCGGCGCTGCATTGATCTCGGCGGCGATACTACAGCAGGACGGCGCCCTTCTCAACGCTCCCGGCTATGCGATGTTCGCGAAACCCGCGGATTATCTGACACCCGCGCTGTTCCCGGCCGGCATTCTTGCAATTCTGCTTACTCTTTGGCGCCTTCTTTGCGATGACAGCGACTCGAAGGAGATGAATGGCCGTCGGCGCGAAGCGCTTCTGCTTTTGACCGCAGTTTTCCTACTAGTCTGCGTTTCGAAGCTCGATCTAAAAGCACGAAACAGCTTTGCTCCCGCCCCGGTCAATGTCTGGCGGTACGCGATATCTGGAAAGATGCATCGCCAATGGTGCCAGCGCCTGGGAGAGGCGCGTTTCGACGATGAAACATACTATCTCAGCAAGGAGGACCCGACCAACGACGCGGTCATCTATTGGTCGGCGCTCAAAGCCAGAGTGCGGAGCGATGCCAAGCGCTTTCGGCCCGAGGATTTCGTTGTTCTTCCGGCACCGGACCGTGCCTCGCAATGCGACTAAGCCCCGCTGGCCGATGTGGCCGTGTTCAGCCGCTAGTTCGGTCAGACCCGCTCCGCCGAGCCGAGCGCGATCAGCCCGCAGCCTTGCAGGCTCTTCCTGCGGATCATCCAATCGTCCAAAAGACATGCGGCGCGGGTAATCGATCTTATGCCCGGAATGAATCGGAACACCCGGTTCACGATCAGAATGTCGCTGTTCATGAACAGGCAGAAGCCGATCAGCCCGCGCGCATTCCATGCAAGGGGACGCAGACCTGCTTCGGCGAGTTGCGCGAAGGTTCTGTCCTTTCGCAGGGGTTCCTCAGTCTGATGGTCGAGCGCCGGCGACAGCCGGTACACCACCTTGCGAATGGCGCGCCACAACCAGAAATCGTCGACCGGTTCGTAGAAGTAGAGGCGGCCGCCCAGTTTCAATATACGGCTGATTTCGCGGAACAGCCCGACCCGATCCGGAACATGATGGATGCCGCCATGGATCAGCACCGCGTCGGCGAAGCTGTCGCGCATCGGAAGCCTGATCGCATCGCCCTGCACGACGTGAAGCTTCGGATGGCGCCGACGAGCCTGCTTCAGCATCTCGTAGGAGATGTCGAGTCCGACCGCCTCCCCCACCCTGTCGGCTACGAGCGCGTAGGCCACACCCGAGCCGCAGCACAGCTCCACGACCACGCCCAAGGGCCCCCTGGGGAGAAGCGAGAGGAACTCGTGGTCGAGATAGCGCATATACTCCTGCGTGTGGGGATAGCCGAGATTGGCCGCATAAGTCTCGGCTATGCGATCATAGTGACGGCGCTGCCGTTCGGCGGACTCGTCCTGGGCCATTGTCGAAGAATAGCCAATGCTGCTGCCCCGTGCATCCGACTAGCTCGAAACGCGCGCCAAAGGCAACGCAAATGGCAGAGCCGCTGTGCTCCAGTCGACCTCGTAGCCGTGAGACAGACTTGATCGCCCCAATGCACGTCTGCGATGGGCAAGATGATCGAACCACGACACCACGACATCCCGCGGATCTCTATACAGGAAAATGACTTTCCTACTGCCGAGATGCTCCTTAATGTCAGCGTCGCCCCTGAACTCCTAGATACAATAGAATTTCGTGGGAGAAATCATATGCAGGCACAGATCGGTGCCGCATGCCCGGCCCGACGGTCGCCCCGCCTCCGTACGATCTTAGCAACCGGCCCCCTCGACGACCTGCCCTTGCCTAAAGTGAACCACGGCCCCCCGTCAGAAGTCGGCCACGACCTTGACCGCTGCCTGCCTGGCCCTGTATAGGCGCGGGAGATGTACCCAGACTTTCTCTGCATCGGCGCCCAGAAATCCGGCACGACCTGGCTGCACGACAATCTCGTTCAGCACCCGCAGATCTGGCTGCCGCCGGTCAAGGAGATCCATTATTTCGACCGCCCTTATGACTCGCCCATCGCCCGCCTGTTCGGCCGCGCGGTCCGCTTACAAAAGGGACGCCAGCATTTGCGCCAGACCGTCTGGCGGTTCGTGACGGGTAGGGCCAGTATCGAGGATCTCTCTTGGGCCGTCCGCTACGCTTGGGGGCGCCGCTCGGACAGCTGGTATTCCTCGCTATTCCAACAGCCGTCAGGAATCGTCACGGGAGAGATCTGCCCGGGATACGCAAGGCTCTCCCCGGAGGTCGCTCGACATGTCGGCCGGCTGATGCCCGAGGCGAAGATAATCTATCTGCTGCGCCACCCGATCGAGCGTGCCTGGTCGGCGGCGGTGATGCACTTCAACGACCGTGGCCCGCGGGATTACCGGCTCACGGATCCGCGCGAGATCGAAGAGTGGCTTCGTCGCCCCAAGACGCTGGAACATGCCGGCTACGCCGATGCGATCGAGCGGTGGCGCAGTGTCTTCGGAGAGCGCATGTTCATCGGCTTCTACGATGAGCTGCGCGGCAATCCCGGCGGATTGCTGGGACGCATCCAACGGTTCCTTGGCGTAGGGGAGTATCTGCCCGAGGACGTGCGCTCGCAGCGGAATCCGGGGAACTGGACGGCGATCCCGGACCGCTTCGTACCTGTGCTGGAGCAGCTCTTCGCCGAGGAACTGCGGCGCCTCCACGATCTCCTGGGCAGTCCGCTCACGCTCGATTGGCTGAACAGACGCTATGGAACTGGTTCTGTCGTCGCTCGCAAGAGTCAGCCTGGCCCGTCTCGAGTGGTGATCTCGTGACCCCTCTCCTGAACTTCGACAATTTGCAATTTCGGTATGAACCGTTCCCGATCGGCGTGGCCGCACCGGTCATGTCGGATGAGCGGTACGCCCGACTCCTCGACCATTTCCCAGAACAGCACCTATTCGCCAGGCTCGATGAGCTGGGGAAGAAATTCGGCCTTTCGGAAAAATACAATGGCGAAAACTACCACAGAATCGTGACCGAAGACCCGGTCTGGCGGGAACTCCGCGCTTGGATCAAGGGCCCGGATTTCGTGGAGACCGTCCTGGACGCCTTGGCCGCCCGGCATATCAGCCTGGGCGTTACGCCGCGGATCACGCTCCGAAAATACGTGACGCGCATCAGCAACGCGATCAAGCAGGGGCGTCCGATTCGGTTGCCACGGAAACTGCGGTCGCGGTTCGAATTTTCCATGCTTCCGGCTGACGGCGGGCACATATTGCCGCACACCGACTCGCCGGGGAAAATCATCACACTGGTGATCTCGATGTGTCGTCCGGGAGAATGGGACCCGTCCTTTGGCGGCGGGACCGATGTGAACCGCGCCATAGATCACAAGCTTCAATTCAACTATCTGAACGAGCAGGCCGGATTCGAAGATGTCGAGGTTCTGCAGACTTATGAGTTTCGTCCAAACCAAGCAGTTGTCTTTGTAAAGACCTTTAACTCCTGGCATTCGGTCCGGCCCATGACGGGCAATGGATCTCCTCTGATGCGCCGGACTCTGACCATAAACATCGAGGAATTTTGACCGCTCGGTCGACGCGTCGCTCTTGCGCCACAGCTCGGCGTGGCCAGCATATGACCCGATCCAACGCCCTTTTTGCGTCATGCAATGGTCCTGCTCTTGCCCGTGGTGCCGCCTGATGTCGCCGAGGTATCTGCAACTCGATCGCCATCGCAAGATGCGTTCTCCGCGCCGCTGTTCCGCTTCGCCACGCCCGCCACCGGATGCCTCCGGCTTTCACCTCGACCGCAGCTTCCCGAGAGATCGCAGAGCGCCAGAGAATATCATTGCATATGAATTGACATGAACTTATACACTGCTTTTTTGTTTTCATTTTTGTGAACGCCATGGCACTCGAAGAGCGCACCGTAGAGATCCATCGCCTGCTGGCGACGGAGGATCTTCGTTATCAGAAGATCACCTTCGACGATGGCATTTCCACCGAAGGCAATGACCGGGCAGGTACTGCCGATGCGATCTTTCCCGACTCGCTGGCAGGCAAGTCGGTTTTGGATGTCGGCTGCAACTACGGATACTTTTGCTTTGAAGCCGCTCACCGCGGCGCCACACACGTGGTCGGCCTCGACTTCGATCCGGATTCAATTCGCAAGGCAACAAAGATCGGAAAGATCAAGGGCATTGACGTGCAGTTCCGTCTTTTCGACGCCGACCGAGATCAAATCGACGGCAAATTCAACTATGTGCTGTGCCTTAATCTCCTGCACCATCTGCGGGACCCGATCGCAGCGCTAGATCGCCTTATCGCCAGCGCCGAAGAAACGCTGGTGATCGAGACCCCCCTGCTGTCGCGCAAAAGCACGAGAAAGATCTTCAATGCGGCGAGTTGGCGTCTGTTACCGGGGTTTGTCACGAGGCTGATTTTGGGTCGTGCGGCCGTCATCGTAGTGGGCACGGGTCGAAAATACTTTGAAGCAACCTTTTTTCTCACACCGGAGGCTTTGCGTTGTCTGCTTGAGCAACGCGGTTGTTTTCGATCCATTCGTCTGGAGCGCTCTCCGTACGGAAACAGGTTCATCTGCATCGCCGAGAAGGCGGAGATCGACGAATTGCTTATGATCGCGGGGCCGTCATGCGCCGGCAAGTCGACGTTGATCAAGGCAATCATCGAGGGAAAGGAGCCGGCCCTGGAGCGGGAACTCAGCTCAAATCAAACGGCCGCGTGGCAGACTGCAGATGCAACTCGGATCGCCACCTTGTTATCGAGCCGGGCAGAAAAGATTCTGTTCCAATACAACATAATGCGGCCGTGGCTGAACGGACCGAATAATTACCGACTGGATTACTCGCTCAATGTCCTCGAGTGCGCAAAGAAGGTGCGCACGGTTACGCTGCTGACGGCGCAGAGCGACCTATTGGCGCGATGGCAACAACGCGAGATCGAGCCGCGGACTCGGAAAGGCAAGTATCGGGGCCGCCGGCGGAAGCTCAAACCTCTGAAGGCTTATCAGACACCAGGTATGATCGTGCATTTCTACGACAACTGGTTCGATTATCTTGCACATCTGCCTGGGACGCACAGCATTCTGGACACGCGCCAGCTCCCATACCGTTTGCAGCCTCTTGGCGCTTGGCGAGAGCTCCGCACCACGCTATAGCTTTGCGCCTCGCTCTCGGATTGGTTGTACCGTGTCAAAATACAATGATCTCTTGGGCCGTTATCCTTTGGCGGCCTGCTCCAAGCGACGCAGGTTCTCGAATGACGCAAATTCCAGGGCCCGGCGAACGGCCTCCGAGAACGCTCTCCAAGGTGGGTGCTGGACTCGCTTACATTTTCTCGTAGAGGCAGATTCTTATAGAGGCAGAAGCCGAGATTGCCCGAGTTAATGCCTACGTGTCGGCACACCTCCCTCCAAGCTTGGGCTGCTGTGAGCCGGCGGGGAAACTTAGCCGCTGGGGGATTGCTCGGCACCGCAGGGCACCTTAGGTTATCTGGTGCCGGTTATGGGCCGGCCAGAGGTCTTGCATCATGACCAACCGCTTCCTCGAGCTTCTGGCTCGCCGGCCTTACCTCCTCGCCGATGGCGCGACGGGGACCAACCTGTTCGCAGCCGGGCTGCCGACGGGAGAGGCGCCCGATCTCTGGGTCGAGCAGCGCCCGGAAGAGGTCCTGAAGCTGCATCGCAGCTTCATCGAAGCCGGCTCGGACGTGATCCTCACCAACAGCTTCGGAGGCACCCGCTACAGGTTGAAGCTGCACGGCGCCGAAGGCCGCGTGCGCGAGGTGAATCGGCGCGCCGGCGAATTGGCGCGCGAGGCGGCGGAGGCGGCCGGCCGGCCGGTCGCCGTGGCCGGCTCCATGGGTCCGACTGGCGAGTTGATTGAACCCCTAGGACAGCTTTCCTTTGAAGCCTGCGTCGATGCCTATACCGAGCAGGCGGAAGGCCTTGCGGCAGGCGGCGTTGACATCCTGTGGCTCGAGACGCTCTCTTCTCCCGAAGAGCTGAAGGCCGCCGCGTTGGGCGCGGCGAGCGCCGGATTGCCGGTCACCGCAACTCTCAGCTTCGACACCAACGGACGCACCATGATGGGGATCACCCCGGCGGCGGCGCTGGAGCTCTTCCGCAGCATCCAGCCGCCGCTTGTCGCCTTCGGGGCCAATTGCGGCGTCGGCGCTGCCGAGCTCGCTGCCACCATCCTGGGCCTGACGCACGATCCCCGGCCCGGCGAGACAGTGATCGCCAAGGGCAATTGCGGCGTGCCGAGTTGGCACGAAGGCCATATCCACTACAGCGGCACTCCGGAGCTGATGGCCGAATATGCGCGCCTCGTGCGCGATGCGGGAGCACGGATCATCGGTGGCTGCTGTGGAACCACCCCTGTCCATATCCGCGCGATGCGCGATGCCTTGGCCGAGTACCGTCCCGGGGAACGACCGTCCGTCGAGAGTGTGGTGGCTCGGCTGGGCGCCTTGTCGGACGGAACCATGGCCCTTTGGAGCGCCGAGGGCGGCCCCAGCGGCCCCCGGACCCGGCGTAGCCGCAGGCGTGGCGAAGGAGCGCCAGCCTGACGCAAAAGTTGCCGTAGTTTCAACAGGTTAGCAATAAGCTCGGGACGCCTCGGACCCGTCGTTGTTTTGCCCCTACCCCGCTGCTATAAGGGCGCAAGCGAGCGCCCGCCCGGCATTCCGCCCGCCCCGCGCCCAATATAGAGCTGCGCGATGTCCTTTCCCGGAGAGCCCCCGATGTCCCGGCGCCGACGTATCTATGAAGGAAAGGCGAAGGTCCTCTTCGAAGGGCCCGAACCCGGCACGCTCGTCCAGTATTTCAAGGACGACGCCACTGCCTTCAACAACCAGAAGAAGGGCGTCATCACCGGCAAGGGCGTCCTGAACAATCGGATTTCCGAATATTTGATGACGCGCCTGACCGAAGCCGGTATCCCCACCCATTTTCTGCGCCGGCTCAACATGCGCGAGCAGCTCGTGCGCGAGGTCGAGATAATCCCGCTCGAGGTCGTGGTGCGCAATGTCGCGGCCGGCTCGCTCGCAACCCGATTCGGCCTGACCGAGGGCACGCCGCTGCCGCGCTCGATCGTGGAGTTCTACTACAAGAACGACGAGCTCGGAGACCCGATGGTCTCCGAGGAGCACATCACCGCCTTCGGCTGGGCGACGACGCAGGAAATCGACGAGATCCTCAATCTGGCGCTCAGGATCAACGACTTTCTCTCGGGACTATTTCTCGGCGTCGGCCTCAGGCTGGTGGACTTCAAGGTCGAGTTCGGACGGCTGTGGGAGGGCGAGGAGATGCGCATCGTTCTCGCCGACGAGATCAG
>DASPGI010000049.1:0-21693 GCA_035620695.1 Alphaproteobacteria bacterium | reverse complement strand
TGCGCCTCATGGACATCATGCTGGCGCTGCCCTCCCTTCTTCTGGCGATCGTCATCGTCGCGATTCTCGGACCCGGGCTCGTCAATGCCATGATCGCGATCGCCATCACCTATCTGCCGCATTTTGTGCGGCTGATGCGCGCCTCGGTTCTTGCGGAGAGCACCAAGGATTACGTCACCGCGTCCAGAGTTTCCGGCGCTGGCCTCCTACGCCTGATGTTCATCGTAGTTTTGCCGAATTGCATGGCGCCCTTGATCGTCCAAGCCACGCTGGGATTTTCCAACGCCATCCTTGACGCCGCGGCCCTTGGCTTCCTCGGCCTCGGCGCACAGCCGCCGACCCCCGAGTGGGGCTCCATGTTGTCCAGCGCCCTCGAATTCCTGCAGCGCGCCTGGTGGGTGGTGACTTTCCCGGGGCTGGCAATACTCATCACCGTCTTGGCCTTCAACCTGATGGGCGACGGACTGCGCGACGCCCTCGACCCGAAGCTGAAGCGCTGATGCCGCTCGCGGAGATTCGCAACCTGGCCGTCGAGTTTCAGACCGCGCGCGGCGGCCTGCGGGCGGTCGATCAGCTCGACCTGTCCATCGAGGAAGGGGAGGTGGTCGGCGTCGTCGGCGAATCGGGTTCAGGCAAGAGTGTAACGATGCTGGCGCTCATGGGACTCATCCCCTGGCCCGGCAAGGTTACTGCCGATCGGCTCGCCTTTGCCGGGCACGATTTGCTCGCGATGAGCCCGGCCCAGCGGCGCAGGGTCATCGGCAAGGATATCGCGATGATCTTCCAGGAGCCGATGACGAGCCTAAACCCGTGCTTCACGGTCGGCTTTCAGATCATGGAGACCTTGAAGGTGCATGAAGGCGGCAGCCGCGCGCAGCGGCGGCAGCGCACCATCGAGCTCTTGGATCAGGTTGGGATCCCGGCACCCGAATCGCGTCTTAGCGCTTTTCCCCACCAGCTCTCCGGGGGCATGAACCAGCGCGTCATGATCGCGATGGCGATCGCTTGCAATCCGCGACTTCTCATCGCCGACGAGCCGACCACCGCGCTCGACGTCACCATCCAGGCGCAGATTCTCGATCTTCTGCTGCAGCTCCAGAAGGAACGCGGCATGGCCCTGGTGCTGATCACCCACGATATGGGCGTGGTCGCCGAGACGGCCGAGCGGGTGATGGTGATGTATGCCGGCCAGGCGGTGGAGCAGCAGCAGGTCGATTCACTTTTCGGCGAGCCGCGCCATCCCTACACGGCCGCACTGCTCGACGCGCTGCCCGAGCGCAGCGCCGGAAAAGCCCGGCTTGCCACCATCCCCGGCGTCGTTCCCGGGCTGGCGGACCGTCCTCAAGGCTGTCTCTTTCATCCCCGCTGCCGGTTTGCGACGGAGCATTGCGTGAAGGCGCTGCCTGCGCTGAGGACTTCGCCGCCGGCCAAGGTGCGCTGCCACTATCCCCTGGTCGGCGGCCGTCCGTCGGGTCACCCGGCTGAAGAGATCGTGCGCGCATGACCATAGCCACCGTGCCCGTGCTGGAGGCGGAGAATCTCACCCGGCATTACGCGATCCGCCGGGGTCCGTTTCGCAAGCCGGCGACTTTGGCCGCGGTTTCAGAGGCGAGCTTCATGCTGCTCGCGGGACGCACGCTCGCGGTCGTGGGGGAGTCGGGCTGCGGCAAATCCACCCTCGCCCGCATGGTCACGATGATCGAGCCGCCGAGCTCCGGAAGCTTCCGACTGGACGGGGTGGATGGCGCTCGTGCGGATCGGGAAACCAGAAAGCGGCTGCGTCGTCAGGTGCAGATGGTGTTCCAGAATCCCTACGGATCGCTCAATCCGCGCAAGAGAGTCGGCACCATCCTGGAAGAGCCTTTGGCCATCAACACCCGTATGAGCGCGTCCCAGCGCGAAGCGGCGGCGCGCGAGATGATGACCAAGGTGGGCTTGAGGCCCGAGCAATATAGCCGCTATCCGCACATGTTCTCCGGCGGCCAGCGCCAGCGCATCGCGATCGCGCGCGCATTGATGCTGCGGCCGAAGATCGTGGTGGCCGACGAGCCTGTCTCCGCGCTCGATGTATCGATCCGTGCCCAAGTTCTCAATCTGATGATGGACCTGCAAGAGGAGCTGGACCTGGCATATCTGTTCATCTCGCACGATCTGGGCGTGGTGCGGCACATCGCCGACGATGTGATGGTGATGTATCTCGGCCGGGTGGTGGAGCATGGGCCCAAGGAGCGGATTTTCGGGCTGCCCCGCCACCCCTATACGCGCGCCCTTCTGGCTTCCACGCCGGCGGTCAATCCAAAAGACCGGCTGAAGCGCGTGCCCCTGAAGGGAGAGCTGCCCTCGCCCCTTGATCCCCCTCCGGGATGCGCATTCCATCGGCGTTGCCCATTCGCCACACCGTTCTGCGCCGAATCCCGCCCGGAACTGCGTGAGGTGGACGGGCGTAGGGTCGCCTGCCACTATGCGGAAACAATCGCGGCGGCTGCCTGACCCAAACCCCGAACATCGCTTCCTGGCCGAATTCTAGTGTTTTTTAACTCTTTGTGGTAATCCTTAAGTAGTTGCTTGGAAAGATAGAGTTCCTCCCCGCAAGGTCGGGGTAGCGGCGCAACATGATCTAAGAATGGGGCGAGTCGGCGGGGGCATAGGTTCGTGCAGCTTTCAGCGCGACAATGGATCAAGCCTGCGGGACAGCGGGTTTGGCGGGCAGGCGGGATTGTGAGCCTCGTGGCCCTGGCCGTTGTCGCCGGCTGCGCCAGCGTGCCGCCCAAGGATTCGTCCGCCTATCAGAGCTATCTCGACCGCAATGACCCGCTCGAGCCCATGAACCGCTATTTCTTCGAGGTAAATCGGGGCCTCGACCAGCTGGTGCTGCAGCCCGCCTCGGCGATGTACAATGCGGCGTTGCCAAATCCGGTCCAGGACAGCATACGCGCCTTCCTCAACAATCTGCGCACTCCGATCATCCTCACGAATGACCTCCTGCAGGGCGAGGGAGAACGCGCGTACATCACTTTTTCCCGATTCATGGTCAACACCTCGATAGGCCTGCTTGGCGTCTTCGACGTGGCAACCGAGATCGGCATTGAATATCACGACGAGGATTTCGGTCAGACCATGGCGGTTGCCGGCGTCCGCACCGGGCCTTATCTAGTAGTTCCGCTGATTGGGCCCTCCAATCCGCGCGACCTGGTCGGCCGGGTGGTGGATTTCGCCTTCGATCCCCTCACCTATGCGGCAAGCTTCGAGGTTCGGGCCGGTCGCATGGCGGTGGACACCGTCGACACCCGTCACCGCAACCGCGAGGTCATCGAAGCATTGGAGGAGGGGTCGATCGACTTCTACGCCACGGTGCGCGACGCCTGGCGCCAGCGCCGCGAGGACGAGATCCGCAACCGGCGCCCCAAAGAGGATCAAACTTCACCGGGAGTCATCCTTGAGATCGATGAGTGACAGTATCGGCAATGCCATTCGCGGAGGCCTCGTGGCGGTTGCGCTTGCCCTGAGCGTGCTGTTTCCCGTCACTTCCATGGCCACGGCCCAGGACTTCATGTCGATGAAGGATCCGGGGGCCTTCATCGACAAGCTCGGCGAGGCGGCGCTTCAGTCCCTCACCGCGGAAGACCTCGATTCCGCGGAACGGCGCGAACGGTTTCGCGACCTCTTGAATCGTTCTTTCAATATACCGGGCATCGGCCGCTTCGTGCTCGGCCGCTATTGGAACCAGGCAACGGAGGAAGAGCGGCAGGAATATCTCAATCTGTTCGAGGAGCTGATCGTCAAAACCTATGCGGACCGCTTCACCGAGTATTCCGGTGAGAAGTTCTCGGTCGGCAAGGTCTTGCGCGATGAGCAACGTCCGAAATACGCAACCGTCTTCAGCACCGTCCAGCGTCCTAGCGGGCAGGTCGTCCGGGTGGACTGGCGTGTGCGCCAGGAGGAAGACGAAAGCTGGCGCGTCGTCGATATCGTCATCGAGGGCGTGAGCATGAGCGTAACCCAGCGCTCCGAGTTCGCCTCGGTCATCGAATCCAAGGGCGGGACCATGAAAGGGCTGATCGACACGCTGCGCCAGAAGGTTGAGGGAGCGTGAGCCCCCAGGCAGCAGAACTTCGGGAGTCCTGCTTCTTCCGGCTCTCTGACTACCGGGTCAGTGGTTTGTATTTGATCCGGTGCGGCTGGTCCGCCTCGGCGCCAAGGCGGCGTTTGCGGTCGGCCTCGTAGTCCGCGTAGTTGCCCTCGAACCAGACCACGTTGCTGTCGCCCTCGAAGGCGATCATATGCGTGGCGATGCGGTCGAGGAACCAGCGGTCGTGGCTGATCACGACGACGCACCCCGCGAAATCCAAAAGCGCCTCTTCCAGCGCCCGCAAGGTGTCCACGTCCAGATCGTTCGTCGGCTCGTCGAGCAGCAAGAGATTGGCGCCCGACTTGAGCACCTTGGCCAGGTGCACTCGGTTGCGCTCGCCGCCCGAGAGCTGACCCACCTTCTTCTGCTGATCGGAGCCTTTGAAGTTGAAGCCGGCGACGTAGCCGCGGCTGTGCACCTTGCGGCGCCCCAGCTCGATCTCCTGCTCGCCGCCGGAGATCTCCTCCCAGACAGTGGCCCCCGGCTTCAGCGCATCGCGGCTCTGGTCGACATAGCCGAGCTGGACGGTCTCTCCGACGCGAAGCCGCCCCGAATCGGGTTTCTCCTGGCCAGTGATGATGCGAAACAGCGTCGTCTTGCCCGCGCCGTTGGGGCCGATCACGCCGACAATGCCGCCCGGAGGCAGCCGGAAGCTCAAATCCTCGATCAGCAGGCGGTCGCCATAGCCTTTACGCAGATGCTCGGCCTCGATCACAAGGTCGCCCAGACGCGGCCCTGGCGGAATCGTGATCTGAGCCTCTTCCGGAGCGCGGTCGGCACCTTCGCTGAGCAGACGCTCATAGGCGGAGATGCGGGCCTTGCTCTTGGCCTGACGGGCGCGCGGGCTCTGCCGGATCCATTCGAGCTCGTGCTGGAGCGTGCGCCGGCGCGCTGTCTCGGCCTTCTCCTCCTGCTCCAGCCGCTTCTCCTTCTGCTCGAGCCAGGAGGAATAGTTGCCCTCCCAGGGAATGCCCTTGCCGCGATCGAGCTCGAGGATCCAGCCGGCGACATTGTCGAGGAAGTAGCGGTCGTGGGTGACGGCGACCACCGTGCCCTTGTAGTCGTGGAGGAAGCGCTCGAGCCAGGCGACCGATTCCGCGTCGAGATGGTTGGTCGGCTCGTCGAGCAAGAGAAGGTCGGGCTGTTGCAACAGAAGACGGCAGAGCGCTACGCGGCGGCGCTCCCCGCCCGAGAGCGTCTCCACCTTGGCCTCGGGCGGCGGGCAGCGCAGCGCATCCATGGCGATCTCGATTGTGCGATCAAGTTCCCACAGGTTGCCTGCGTCGATCTTCTCCTGAAGCTCCGCCTGCTCGGCCAGAAGAGTGTCCATCTCCTCCGGCGACAATTCCTCGGCGAAGCGGGCGCTGACCTCGTTGAACCGGTCGAGGAGAGCTTTCTTTTCCGCCACACCCTCCATGATGTTGGCGAGGACGTCCTTGCCGGGATCGAGTGCGGGTTCTTGCGGCAGGAAGCCGACCGAGACGCCCTCGGCCGCCCAGGCCTCGCCGGCGAAATCGGCATCCAGCCCGGCCATGATCCGAAGCAAGGTCGATTTGCCCGATCCGTTGAGGCCGAGCACGCCGATCTTCGCGCCGGGAAAGAAGCTGAGCCAGATATTCTCCAGGACCTTCCGGCCGCCCGGATAGATCTTGGTCAGGCCTTTCATGACGTAGATATATTGATAGGCGGGCAAGGTTTTGGCTCTCCGAGAGAATGTCGGCGGCCTCTACGGCGCGAGGCGCGCCTTTCCTATCGCTTCCGCAGGGACAAGTCCACCGGCCGCGCGAGCGTCGCTCGGCGGACGTCTCGCCTGAGGTCAAGAACGCGCATGGACCCTAAACGTGGGTCAGGCGGATATCGACCTCGCGATCCACATAGCGCCACTCTTCGCTCGCCCGCAGGCGTCGCACCAGCTCCTCGAAGGATGCGGCATGTTCGGGGGCATACTCGAACCAGGTCAGAAAATCGAAGGGTTCGCCAAGCTCGCGGCTGTGATGCAGGCGCCGGGCGACAGCCGGCAAATATTCCAGTCCGATGCCGATATGGCGGGAGCGCTCCTCGAAGATGGCGCGGCGCTCGTCCTGGGCCAATTCCCACCAAGCTTGCGTCTTGCGGACGGGGATGAGCGCCGCCCGCGTGGCGTTCGGTCGGCCGAGCCCTTGCTGACGGGCGCCAAGAGCGTCCGTTTCGACGCGGCTGGTGTAGCGCGCATTGCTGGTGACGCCGCGCAGGACCCACGCGCCGTCCGTTCTCGTTGGCGCCGATGCCCCCTCGAACACGGCCAGCCGTTCGGCCGCGGGCAATCCTTGGCCGACGACGGGATCGATGCGATCGATCCGCCAGGCTCCGGCCACGCCGGCAACAAAAGTAACAAGAAGGGGAACAGGCATATGGGCGATCTTATTGCATGTTGGGGTTAGGATTCGCAAGGCTCAGAACTAAGCTATGTGAATTCTCATATGAATTTCGGAACAATCGATTGACCGCTGTTATTCAGATTGTAGATTGAGCACCCGGCCATTGCATCATGCCCTGAGCGCCGTCTCGACGATCTCGCCGACGAGGTCGACCGCGCCAATCGCCTCTTTCAGGCGCGCGCGGATACTCGGCGTCAGCCGCTTGACCTCGATCTTCGAGGTCGGCGCCCCGCCGGCGGTGATGTCGACGAGCTGCTGCTCCAGCACCAGCTCCAGCATCAATCCATGTGCGGCGATCAGCTTCTCCGCGTCCGCAGTTACGATTCCGCCCGCTTCCGCGACGCGCCGCAGCCGCCCCGGCGTCGAGGTCTCGGCGACCCCGTGCATCAAAGCCAGCACGCGCGCCCCGGCCGTCACCGGCAGGAGCCCGCCGCGCTTGAGGTCGAGGCGACCATCTTGCGTGCGAAACCCGCCGAAGAAGCCGCGGGCGCTGCCGATCTCTTCATGCGCGCGCGCGAGAACGGGAAGAAATCCGGGCTCACGCGCCGCCGTAAGTGCCGTGACGCGCAACTCTTCGGCCAAGCGCGCATCGCCCGCCGCCGGCTGAAAATCGTAGAAGATGTCGACGCTGAGCAGCGCCTCCGGCCGTGGGTCCTGAGTCCAAGTGCCGATGCGTCCGCGCCATTCCTCGAGACCCCCCCGCCAGCCGCGCTTGGAGGCCATGACGCCGCCCTTGCAATAGGGAATGCCGGCCACGTCGAGAATCTCGGCTGCGCGCGCGCCCAAGGCCGCGAACCAATCGTCCAAGCCTTGATCACCGGCATGCACGATGGCGTTGTCCTGATCGGCGGCGAGCAGACTTTCGCCGCGTCCGGCCGAGCCCAGAACCAGGAAGGCATAAGGTGCGGGCGGCGGTCCCTCCCCCGCCTCCAGAAGAGCGCGCTCGGCCAGCGCCGCCGCGCGGCCAGAAATGTCGCGCACCACGCCGCTGATGACCGCGGCCACACCCCTCGCGTTGACCCCCTCGCGCAGCAATGCGCGGGCCATGTTCGGAACCGAGCGGTGGGCCGCCGCCAGCTCGTCGGTGGATTGCGCGGCCTCGACCGCATCGCCCAGCGCCAGCGCGGGACCGGCCCGTTGATGCAGAAGCGCGCGCGCCGTCACCACGCCCGCAAGCCGCCCGACGCCATCGATGACGCCGAGATGTTGTACGCCCAACCGCTCCATCCGGCCGAGCGCGACATACACATGCCGGTCACCCGGCACACTCGCGAGCGGCCGCGACATGCGCTTGGAGAGTGGATCGCAGAGCGCGGCCGCGCCAGCTTCGGCGATCGCGTCGACAACATCCTTTTCGGTGACGATGCCAAGCGCCGCGCCCGCCTCATCCACGACGATGACCGAGCTGACGGAGCGTGCGTGCATCAGCCGGCTGGCCTCGGCGAGATTTGTCCTCGGCCCGGCCGTCACCGGCGGCGCGCTCATGACTTCGGCGACGGTGTGGCGGTAGGGAAAGCTGTCGAGCCGTTCCAAGGCGCGCGTATCCATCCTCTCCCCCGCCCCTACCAGCCGGCCTGTCGCTGAGCCTTGCGCAGATGGACGGCGCGCGAGGCCAACGCCTGGGCATCGCCCAGCGTGCGCGCCCCCGCCTCGCGCATCAGCGGCAATAGCCGGGTGAAGATCTCCGCCGTGGCCAGGGCATCGCCCAAAGCCGTGTGGCGTCCGACCAACGACACGCCAAGCTCTTCGGCGACGCTCTCGAGGTTCAGGTCGGCCAGATCGGGCAGGAGCACGGCTGCGAGCTGCGCTGTGTCGAGGCAAATCGGTTCGCGCCAAGCAAATCCGCAACGCTCGGCCTCGCAGCGCAGAACCTTCAGATCGAAACCGATCGAGTGCCCGATCATGACGGCTTCTTCGAGCAACGGCGCCAACTCCGCCGCTACCTCGGCGATCGGCGGGGCGCCTTCGACCATGGCGTTGGAAATGCCGTGGATGGCGGTCGAGCGTGGCGAGATCGGCTGACCGGGATCAACCAGCCGGTCGAGCGCGTCGGCCTGGAAGATCCGGCATCCATGCATGGGCACCGCCGCAAGCGAGACTACGCGATCACGGGCAGGATCGAGGCCGGTCGTCTCGGTATCGAGTGAAACGGCGGGAAGCAGATCGAGCGGCGTAACGGGCGTTAGCGGGCCACGTGGCGGGGGCTGCTCGTGCAGGCGAAGATCCTGTTCCAACGTGCTCTCGCCCACCAGGTCCCAGGTCGGGCAGGTGATCACGGCGCCGCCATCGGGGAGCGCGGCAAGGGTGGCCGAGATCTCGCCACCCACGACATCGCGCAGCTCGACCGCTCGTGGCCGGCCGGCGCGCGAGGCCTCGGCCAAGGCGGCGGTGAAACTGTCCCGGTCCAGCGCATCGAAAATCGAGGTGCCGATCCCGACACGATCGACGAAGGCCGCCTTGGCCGCGCCGTTCACCAGGCTGACCAAGCCTGTCGGCGTCACGACCATCACCGCCTCGGGCAGAGCGGCCAGGATCTGCGCCAAACGCAGGTCCGGGGCCTCGGCCAAGGCCCGCCACCGGCCAATCGCCTCGCCGATGGCGATTGCTAGGGCCGAAACCTCATCCTCCTGGCGAGGATGGCTTGCCGCGCTGTTCCAAACGGTCACCGTATCGCCCAGCCGAAGCTGCCGACGCAGCCGTCGCAGCTCCGCCCAATGATGGCTCAGCAGGGTTCCCGTTCCCCAAAGTCCGGCGGCAATCATCCCTAGAGCTGCGAGAAACCCGAGCCCGGAGGGCCCAAGTCCTTCCTCGAGCTTCGGCGGGGCGAATAGAGCCAGAAGGGCCAGCACGCCTGCGCCGAGGGCGGCCAGGGTGAGGAGGGCGATGAGGGCGCGGCCGGCGCGCCGCGGCTCAGGTTGAACGCTGCCCATCGAGAAGCGCTGAGATCGCGGCGGGCGCATCCACCCGATGGTCAAAACGCTCGGCGAAGGTCAGCATGCCGAAGCGGATGTGATTGAAGATCATCAGCCGGTCATGGCCGCGCAGGCTGGGATGGATCGGCAGCAGGTCAAACACCGCCCGTCCGGAGACGCCGGCAATTTCCTCCGTGCGAGCCGGTTCGGCAAGTTGCGCTCGCCCGAGCCGGCTCCGCAACTCGGCCATCCGGTCTTGCCAGTCGGCACGGTGCGCGGGGAGCGGATGGGCCAACAAAATTCCCTCATAGAGCGTGGCGAGGGCTTCGGCGAGGGCAAGTGAGCGCCCGTCCGCCAACCGGCGCAGACGACTTTCCACCAGCACGATGATATCGGCCAGAACCAGTGAAAACGCCTCCCACCGGCAGCGCTCGAGCGCCTTGAGGAATGCTGCTTCGGCAAACAGCTTCTGCCACTGCAGTCCGGCTCGCGCGCGGCAATATTCGATGGTCGATTTCTGTGCGAGCAGCGCCGCCTCGCCAGTGAGGAAATGCTCAAGTCCCTCAGCGGTCCGGACCGGCTCAGGCCGGCGCAAGAACTTCATCAGCCTCTCGAGCAAACCGCAATATCCCTGTGATGATCAAGGTTTTACCGGATTGGGGCATATTGTTCCTCGCGAATAGCCATGGTATCACAACCGGCGCGTTCCTGCGGCCAGGCAACACCGGGCGCGATCCCGGGATAGGCCCTCCAAAGGGTCCGAAGGTCGCCGTGGACGGGACCGGCTCGCGTCGTTGGCAATGGGCATCAGAGCCACGGCGAGGGGATCGTTGTCACCAAGGGGAGACGTCTGCATGTCACAGCAATCGCTCACTCCGGAACGGGCGCGACAACATTGGTCGGATACCTACCGGCTGATGTGGATTGTGCTCGCGATCTGGTTTTTCTTCGGTTTCGTCATTCATCTCTTTGCCCATCAGCTGAATGAAATCGTCGTGTTCGGATTTCCGGTGGGCTTCTACATGGCGGCACAGGGCTCGCTGATCGCCTTCGTCATCCTGATCTTCTGGTATGCCAGGCGGCAGAACCGGATCGACGAAGATTACGGCGTCGCCGAAGAGCAATAAGCCAGGGGCAAGGAGGCATCACCATGCAAGACGGCGCCAAGGGCGGTTTCATCGAAAATCTGGGCAAGATCTACGGCATCTATACCGGCGGATTCATCGGCTTCGTGCTCCTGTTATGGGTGCTGAGCTCGGTCGGCGTGCCGGACAGGATCATAGGCTATCTCTTTGTTTTTCTTACGATCGGCGTCTATGCGCTGATCGGCGTCATCTCCCGGACGGCGCAGCTGTCCGAATATTATGTAGCCGGGCGGCGCGTGCCGGCCTTCTACAACGGCATGGCGACAGGTTCGGACTGGATGAGCGCCGCCTCTTTCATCGGCATGGCGGGCACGCTTTACGCGCTGGGATATGACGGCCTTGCCTTTGTGCTCGGCTGGACCGGCGGCTATGTGCTGGTCGCTGTGCTTCTAGCGCCGTACCTGCGCAAGTTCGGCCAATTCACCGTGCCCGACTTCCTGGGCGCCCGATATGGCGGGAATGTTGCACGCTTCATCGGCATTCTTGTGTTGCTCGCGGCCTCCTTCACCTATGTGGTGGCGCAGGTCTACGGGGTCGGCATCATCGCCTCGCGCTTCCTCGGCATCTCCTTCGAGGTCGCCGTCTTCGTCGGGCTGGTCGGTATCCTGGTCTGCTCGATGCTGGGAGGGATGCGGGCGGTCACCTGGACCCAGGTGGCGCAGTACATCATCCTGATCATCGCCTATCTGGTGCCGGTGGTGCTGCTTTCCGCCGACCGCACCGGGGTGCCGATCCCGCAGCTGATGTACGGCCAGGTGCTGCAGAAGATCACGGCGCTCGAGGGCGAGCTCGGCATCGTCAAGAACCATGTCGCCCCCTTCGTGAACGCCGCCGGCGCGCTCGACGGCACGGCGATGTTGAACTTCTTCGCGCTCACTTTCTGCTTGATGGTGGGCACGGCCGCGCTCCCGCACATCCTCATGCGCTACTTCACCACGCCTTCGGTTCGCGAAGCGCGCAAGTCGGTCGGCTGGAGCCTTTTCTTCATCTTCCTGCTGTACTTCACCGCTCCCTCCTACGCGGCGTTCGCCAAGCTGGAGGTCTATCAAAACGTGATCGGCCAGCAGATCACCGCCTTGCCCGCCTGGGTCGGGCTCTGGGGCGGAACCGGCCTGGTCGGAGCCTGCGACGCCATCGACGCGGTGGTGAAATACTCGATCTGCGCCGGCGTAACCGGCAATGCGGACGGCGTCCTGCAACTGGCGGAGTTCAAGATCAACAACGACGCCATCGTGTTGGCCACGCCGGAGATCGCGGGGCTTCCCTATGTGGTTTCCGGGCTGGTCGCGGCCGGCGGCCTCGCGGCGGCGCTTTCGACCGCCGACGGCCTTCTGCTTGCCATCGCCAACGCGCTCAGCCACGACGTCTACTACCGCATGCTCGATCCGCATGCCGATGCGAAGCGGCGCCTTACCGTCGCCCGCGTCCTCTTAGTCGGCGTTGCGATCGTCGCGGCCTATGTGGCCTCGACCAAACCGGCGGGTATCCTCGCCATGGTCGCTTGGGCTTTCTCCATCGCCGCATCGGGGCTGTTCCCGGCGCTGGTCATGGGAATCTGGTCGAAGCGCACCACCTCGGTGGGGGCCTGCGTCGGCATGCTGGCCGGGTTCGGAACCTGCCTCTTCTATCTGATCATGACGCAGTTCTACCCGGCTGAGTTCATCGCCATGTTCAAGTCGGCGGGTGTCGTCGAGCAGCTGCAGGCCCTGATGGCCAGTGCCAGCGAGGCCGCGGCCGCTGTTCAGGCAGCGGGCGGCGAGGCAGCTTCCGCCGAGCTCAAGGCGGCGGCGGCGGCGGCGCAGGCCGAAGTGGCCAAGTTCCAGACCGCCAACGCGCATTGGTGGGGTGTCAAGAACATATCCTGCGGTCTGTTCGGCATTCCGGCCGCATTCCTCGTTACCTGGGTGGTGTCTCGTCTTACTCCGGCGCCGTCACAGGAGATGCAGGACTTCATCGACTCCATCCGCGTTCCGCGTGGAGCGGTGCTTGAGACCCGGGGCTCGGCCGCCGTCGAATAACGGCGATCGGCTTCGGCTCACCTTGGGGCAGGGCTTCGGACATTCCGGGCCCTGCCCTCTTCATTTCGATTTGTTTGCCATCCGATCGCGCGATGTCCGGCAACCCCTTCTGGCAGCATTGGTACTTTCATCTGCCCAATTACGCCCTGGCGGCGCTGGTCTACACGATGCTGGGCCGGTTCCTCCTGTCGCTGGTCCTACGGCCGGATACCCAGAACTACATCCAGCGTTGGTTCGTGCGGCTGACCGAGCCGGTGATTCGCATCGTCCGCTCGATCACACCGGCGATGGTGCCTCATGGCGTGCTGCCCTTGGTCGCGGCGATCTGGCTCACGCTGCTGCGGGTCATGCTACTGGTGCTGTTTCTTAGGGCGGGAGGTCCTACGGATTGAGGCATATCCGCCGGCTCGACGCATGCTGTCATTCCTTGCTATGCTCCTGCCTTCGGTGGCGGGCTTGGTAAGCTCCGTCCCATGCAGCGGATCGAACGTATTCGACAGTTCGCGGAGCTCTCGGTTCGGCGTGCGTGTGCATTCGCAGCGCTGGCGATCGCGACGCTCATGATTGGCCTGTCGGCCGACCCCTTGGTGGCGCTGAAGACCGGAGCGATCTCCTCTACATTGCTCTGGGTGATTCTATTCATCAAATCCTTGCGCTCGGGGCAGACCGATTACCGTAAGACCGAGCTTTGGATCCTGTTGGACCGAAGGCACGACCTGCCGGAGGCGCAGGCGCCGCGTGTGATCGGCGGGGTGCTGAGGGATGTCTATCTGCGGCACGCGGAATTGGCGGCCTGGGCGGCGTTTCTGTTCTGGGTACTTGTTCTCGCCGCTTGGCTGTTCGGAGCCTGAGCACAGTCCTACGCCCACCCAACCCCAACGCCGTCATTTTTCCGGTCGCCCTTGTTCGCCACTTGAGAAGGATGTTTGCAAGCCATGCATCGCAGTCGTCTCGCCGGTTTCATTATCGATTGCCGCACCGACGACCTGGAGGCCGCGGCCAAGTTCTGGGGCGAGGCGCTGGGCATGCACCCTGAGCCGCAGGAGGATCCGACGCAGCCGGTCTATGTAAGGCTGCAGGCCGATCACCGAGATCTCCATATCGAGGTCCAGAAGGTCGAGCATGAAAGTCGCGTCCATCTCGACATCGAGGCCGACGATATCGAGGCGGAGGTTACGCGTCTTGAGAAACTGGGTGCACGGCAACTTGCTAAGGTGCGGACCTGGGT
This sequence comes from Alphaproteobacteria bacterium, assembly GCA_035620695.1. Classification (GTDB taxonomy): domain Bacteria; phylum Pseudomonadota; class Alphaproteobacteria; order JAREAF01; family JAREAF01; genus JAREAF01. The sequence goes on along the minus strand of DASPGI010000049.1, from coordinate 7,844 downwards.
GGTCATGGAAGCGCCAACCGGCCAGCGCTTCTGCGTGGTTCGCGGCAACCGCGCGCGCCTCACAGTCGCGGGCAATCGCTGGGGCAAGGAAACAACGGAACTCGCCAAACCGGGGACCATCGCGGCGCCCGTCGGAACGGTGGGGACGGCGAGCCTTACCGTCGCGACCGAACATCTGGCCAACCGCCTAAAGGATGTGATCCTGCCGCCAGTCCTGGCCACTCCGGTGATGATCACGCTGATGGAGAATGCGGCCCTGAACGCGCTCAAGCCCTATCTGACGACCGGAAACACCGCAGTCGGCACTCGCATCGATGTGCGCCACTTGGCGGCGACGCCGCTCGGACGAACCGTCATGGCCAAGGCAATCGTCACCGAGGTGGAGGGCCGGCGGATCGCTTTCTCCGTCGAGGCCCATGATGGGGACCGGCTGATCGGCGAGGGCAGGCATGAGCGGCGGCTCATCGATCTGGACGGCCTCTCGAAAAGCTGAGACGACAGAGGGTTCAAAGCCGACGCCGAACACCCATCTTTGGCAGTTGTCCCGCACGACCTACGAGGCACCATGCTCGATCGGATTCTCTCGCTCCTGGCCCGTACCGACAAGCCCGAGCCTGTCCGCCGTCACGACCGGCTTCATCTCGCGGCGGCGACGCTTCTGGTCGAGGCAGCGCAGATGGACGAAGGCGCAGGCGCAGGCGAGCGCCGGCGCATGGCCGAACTGCTCGCCCGACGGTTCGCGCTCACGCCCGAAGAGACCGACGCGCTGATCGAGGAGGCCGAGGAGGAGGCGGACCGATCAAGCCAGCTTTTCGCCTTCACCCGCGAAATAAAAGACGCTTTCGATTATGAGGAGCGGGTCGAGCTGATCGAGATGCTGTGGGACGTCGCCTATGCCGATGATCATCTCCATCATCTCGAGGCCAATCTGATGCGACGGCTGGCCGGTCTTCTGCATGTCGAGGACCGCGACAGCGGCGCGGCGCGCAAACGGGTCTTGGCGCGAAGAGGCTGAAAGCAGGAGGGCGATCGGCCCGCCGTGACGAAACCGCGCGCCGATCGCCTTGCCTAGAGGACCGCTGTCACCTTAGACGGTGCGGTAGGGCGGCCCAGCCTTCTCCATGGTCGCCAGATAGTCCTTCAGTATTTTCACCACCTTTGCGCTGCGCTCGCTCTGCGCGGCGATTTCGTCCCAGAAGGCAAGCGCCTCATGCTCTACCTTTGCCCACTCGCTCTCCGGTATGGTGGTCAGCTCCAGCTTGCCGCCGGTTGTCCGATAGTGCGCTTCGCCCCACCAATACCAGTGCTGCCGGTAATAGTGCGAGCTGTCGATCGACAGATTGAAGAGAGTCTTCAGATGCTCGGGCAGTTCGTTCCACCGATCCGTGTTGACGAAGTATGATCCAGCCCAGGCTCCGGAGATATTGTTGGTCAGGTAGTAATTGGTCACGTCCGCCCATCCCACGGTGTAGGCTTCGGTGATCCCGCACCAGGCGATACCGTCCAGCTCGCCTGTTTGGATGGCGACCTGCACATCTTCATAGGGAAGCGCAATCGGCACCACTCCAAACTTCTGCATGAAGCGGCCGCCCGTCGGGAACATATAGACACGCAGGCCCTGCAGATCCGCAACCGAACGGATCGGTTTCGTTGTGCAGAAATTGCATGGATCCCAGGAGCCTGTGCTGAGCCAAGTGACCCCCTGCACTTCCGAGTAGGCTTCCTCCCAGATCTCCTTCAGCCCATACCAATGCCAGAGCGTCGGAACGTCAAGCGAGTAACGCGAGGCGAAGGGGAAATAGGCGCCGAAGACGGCAACGTCGACCGGCGCTGCCGCCGAATCGTCGTCGCTCTGGGCCGCGTCGATGGTTCCCTTTTGAACGGCGCGAAACAGCTCGCCCTGCGGGACCAACTGGTCGGCATAGTACAACTCGATCTCCATCTGGCCGTTCGCGGCCTTATTGAAGGCGTCGATCGAAGGCTTGATCACATGCTGGCCAAGAGCGGTGCCGGCATAGGTTTGCAACCGCCACTTGATGGTTCCTTGCGCCTTGACATAGGGTGCTGCGACCGTCGTAGCTGCGACCGCCGAAGCGCCGGCCACGCCGGCCTTTTTGATGAATTCGCGTTTGCTTACTTTTTTGGGTGCGTTCATTCCGTTTCCTCCTTTCGCGCCCGACGGGAGACTCGAGGGGCTTTGTTGACTTGGTTACTTATCATTTCCTATCTGTTGCTCCCTTTCGAAAATCTCCCCGTAGTAGAGTCCTAGCGACCGTAATAGATGTTGGGCAACCATAGAGCAATCTGCGGATAGACCATAATGATGGCCAGACCGAGAATCATCACGCCGACAAACGGCACAATCGATCTGTAAATGTCTGTGAGCGTAATCTCCGGCGGAGCCATTGCCCGCATCAAAAACAGATTATAACCGAAGGGCGGGGTCATATATGCAATCTGGCAGGTGATTGTATAGAGAATACCATACCAGACCGGATCGAAGCCCAGCGCAATGACCAAGGGAACATAGAGAGGAGCTACGATCACCAGCATCGCGGTATCGTCCAGAAACGTCCCCATGATCAGATAAGAGATCTGCATCATGATGAGGATGGTCCAGGGATCCAGGGCCCACCGCTCCAGGAACAGATATCTGAGCCCATGCACGGCGCCCAGGCCATCGAATACCGCGCCGAAACAGAGCGCAGCCAAGATGATCCACATGAACATGCAACTGATGGCGAGGGTCTTGCGGATGGTGTCCTCGATCACCTGACGGGTCAGCCTGCGCCTGAAGAGCGCGGCGAGCGTCGCACCGGCGGCACCCACGGCGGAACTTTCGACCAGGCTCGTCACCCCCATCAGGAACAGCCCGGACATCGACAGGAAGATAAGGAAGGGAAGAATCCCAGCCCCAAGCAGCCTGATCTTTTCCGACCAGGAAACAGTGCGTTCCTCCGGCGGCAAAGGCGGGCCGAGATGCGGCTGGACGTAGCAACGAATGGCTACATAGGCCACGAACAGGCCTGCCAGCAGCAAGCCCGGAAACACGCCCGCGAGCCAGAGCGCTCCGACCGGCTGGCGTGCGATCAGCCCATAGAGCACAAGAACGACGCTTGGAGGTATCAGAATTCCGAGCGAGCTACCCGCCTGGATAACGCCGCTGATCATGCGTTTGTCGTATCCGCGCCGAAGAAGCTCGGGCAACGCAACGCTCGCACCGATGGCCATGCCCGCGACGCTGAGCCCGTTCATCGCCGCGATGATAACCATCAAACCGATCGTTCCAATCGCAAGACCGCCTCGAACCGGTCCAAACCAAACATGGAACATTCTATAGAGGTCATCGGCGATGCCGGACTCCGACAGCATGTAGCCCATATAGATGAACAGCGGCAGGGTCAGGAGTGGGTACCAGTTGAAGAGAATGAACGCCGCATTGAACGGCATTTCCTCTCCCCCCACGCCCCAGAGCATCAGGGCGAAGGCCGAGGCAACGAACCCGATCACTCCGAAGAACCGCTGTCCCGTGAGGAGCAGCATCATCATCGTAGCGAACATCAAGAGAGCAATGGCCTCGTAGCTCATTCGAGAGTCTCTCCCCGCGCCTTGGCCAAATCCTTGAAGAAGACGGCGACAACCTGCAACAGCATGAAAACAATGCCAATCGTCATGACAATCTTGATCGGCGCGAGGGGAGGCGCCCAAGACGAATAGTTCTTCTGTCCATATTCCAGAGCGTATTGCGTGCTTGAGATTCCGCCGAACAACAATACGAGCATGTAAAAAAGCACGAGCACGCTGGTCAATACATCGGCGATCGCCTTCACTCGCGGCGACCAGCGGCTATAGAGCAGATCCATCCGGACATGCGCGTCGAGTTGCAGCGAGTAGCCGGCGCCCAGCAGGTAGTAAGCGGCCAGCAGCATTTGAGAGACCTCGACGATCCAGATGAATGAGATGCCGAACGCCGATCGCCAGATGGTGGAAAATAGAAGGACGCCCATCATCGCGAAGACAAGCCACATGGCCGCGCGGCCGATGACGCGATTGACGGCGTCGACGTAGCGGACATACGCCCTTATCGGCCGCGGCACCGGTCGCGCCTCACAACTCGGGATATCTGAGCAAGCGGCGCCACCCCAGTCCGCAGAGGACATGCCTGTGATAAGTTGCGAACACCGCTATGTGCCTTGAATGGGATTTTGGCGAGTGAATTCCGAGGAGATGCTGGTATAATTATTAGCAATCGTCAACCTTGGTCACGAGCCCCTGTGGTACCCGCTGCCGGTCCGCACAGGAATTCGCGACCATCCAACATCATGCCGACCCGGCTCCTGCAGGGAGGACCTTGCTATGTCCCAAGGGTTGCGTGCGCGTGACCTCGGCCTGCCGTTTTCGGGCATTCCCGGCCCATTCAACGCCGTTACCGATGTGCCAGGAGTGCTGGTAGGAGCCACCACAATTGTCGAGGGCGACGGACCGCTCGTGGCCGGCCGAGGACCGGTCCGGACCGGGGTGACGGCAATCCTCCCCAGCGGCCGCGAGGGGGAGCTGGTGCCGGTCTGGGCGGGGTTCCATTCCTTCAACGGCAATGGCGAGATGACCGGAACCCATTGGATCGACGATGCGGGCTATCTGGTTGGTCCCATCTGCATCACCAATACGCATAGTGTCGGGATGGTGCATCATGCGGCGACGAAATGGATGATTCATACCTACCCGGCCTTTCACGAGCACCATCTTTGGGCCATGCCCGTGGTCGCCGAGACCTATGACGGATTGCTCAACGATATCAATGGGCAGCATGTGCGCGAGGAGCATGTGTTGCGTGCGCTTGATACCGCAACCGGCGGTCCGGTGCCGGAGGGCAATGTCGGCGGCGGAACCGGGATGATCTGCTACGAGTTCAAGGGCGGCACCGGAACCTCCTCGCGCCAGATCACGATCGACGGCACCACTCACACCGTGGGAGCATTGGTTCAGGCCAACCATGGCCAGCGGGATTGGCTGACGATCCTCGGCGTCCCGGTCGGCAAGCACCTAGTAGAAGATCGCATCTCCTGGAGGGAACAGGGCTCGATCATCGTCGTCATAGGTACCGATGTGCCGCTGCTGCCCACCCAGCTAAAACGCCTCGCAAAGCGGGCTTCGATCGGCATCAGTCGTCACGGAACCCCTGGCGGCAATAATTCCGGCGATATCTTCCTGGCCTTCAGCACCGTCAACCGCGGTCCCCTTCATGGATTTGCACCGGCCTATCTGACGCTGCGCGCCCTCAACGATGAGCAGCTCAACAGCGTGTATCTGGCGGCCGTCGAGGCGATCGAGGAGGCGGTGGTCAATGCGATGGTCGCGGCGCGCGATACACCGACCTTGCGCCCGCCCGGCAGGATCTGTCGTGCAATTCCCCATGATCGGCTGGTCGAGGTGATGCGCGCCTACAACCGGTGCGCCTGAGCGGCGGGCGGTTCGAACGGCGTCGGATCGACGAAGCGCTTGAGAACGTTCGCCGTCAGTCTCGACACCTCGTTCTCGTAGCCGTTCCAGGCCATGGCGCCGGCCCAGGCAATCGACCCGGTCGAGAATACCGCGCCGCCGCCCGCGGTTTCGAAGAACACCATGTCGGCGCGGATCAGCTCGCTCTGCGTGCCGCAGATATCCGGCGTCGGATCGAGAAGCTCCTCCGGCGTCCATAGATAGATGTCCGTGTGACGCTCCGAGCTGGCGACGACGAGGGCATGGGCGGGCGTGCCTAGGCTGTGGTCGGCGCGGTCCACCTCGAGGCCCGCGGCGCCCCCGCCGGAAAGACCGAAGGCGCCGAAGCGGCGGCCCAGCCTGTTGTCGATCCCCTCGAAGAGAAAGGCGACGCGCGGATCGCCGGCGGCAGCGCCAAGCACATAAGGCTCCGACACATCGAAGCCCTGCGAACTCATGATGAGGCCGGTGAGCGCTCCTGATGGTCTGCCGTTGCGACGCCACAGGCCGCCATGCTCGCCGGTGAAGGCGTGATGATACTGGCCGTGGCCAGGATCCCAGGGCCGGATACCAACCTCTGAACGCCGGCACTCGATCACGCCCGGGTGGAGGTTGCTGAAGGAGATGCACCAGTAGAAGCCGTTGCCGCCCAGATACATCAGTCTCCCGCCGCGATCGAGGAAGCCTTGGAGTGCGTTCAGCATCTCGAGCGAGGTGTATTCGGGATGGGTTCCCGTCAGCACGACCCGATACCGTCGCAGCAGAGAAAGGCCTTCACGGTGCAGATCCTCGTCAGTGACGACATCGTAGGGAACGCCCTCATGTTCGAGCCAACCGGTGATGTGTGTATCGGCATTGAACTGCCACAGATTGGATCCGTAGCCGCCGAGGAAGCCCTTTATGCCCGGCTGAAGGTCGACCACGGGGCGGTTGCGCGAGGAGTAGAACACACCCGATCCATCGTCATGCACTTCGTAGAATGAAAAGCCGACCTCCGGATGTTCCTGCAGGAAGGCATGATGGCGGTCGATCTCGACCAGGCGCCCCATGCCGACCTCGGTCCCCGGCACATCGATGCCGAGGCGATGATTGGCATAGGCAAGATAGCTGGCCGTCGGAAGGAGCAGACAGACTGCATTTCCGCTCGCATGCTCGCGCGGCGGCCGCAGCGCGAACACGCAATGATAGGCTTGACTCTCATCGCCATCGGGGACGAGACGCACCGAATATACTCCGCCGCGCAGCCCTTCCGGCAGCTGAAAGGCGAAATCGGTATCCCAACCGGCATCCGTGATGTCGTCGGAATGGAAGTGGATCGCCGAATAGAGATCCGGCCGCTGCCGCCAGTCGAGAGTTTGACCCTGCCAGCGCCATCCGACCATCGCGCGGGCCGGGCACTGATGCGTGCGGCCGTCCAAGCGATGGGGCGAAGCGTCGTGAATCCTTGCGCCATCGATGCCGCGGGCAAAATCCCAGTAGGCGACAAGCCGGGGGTGGCGCGCGAGGCGCTCGGGATCGAGCAACAGCGACAGCACCTCGTCAGCCTCCATGACGCAACCGAAAATAGCAGGGGAATCGATCTTGCCATCAAAGTGAGCCGCCCCCGCCGCGCGCGCCGCGATCAGAGCAGTGGCCGGTCCGCCCAGGACCGGATCCGATCGCAGGGCGGTGTCCGCCTCCTCTTCCACCCGGCGATGCTCGCCCAGATGCGAAAGCCTTAGGCGGTCGGTCTTCGCATCGAGGCTCGCCACAAGCAGCGACCACCGTTTGAGCTCCAGCCGCCTCAGCAGAGCGATGCGTTCGCCACCAATGCGAAGCATCGGCCGGCCGGCTTCATCGAGGCCAAGTTCGACTTCCGCACCGGTCAGGCGCAGGATGATGCGCTCCCCGCTCCCGTAGCGCGTCGGCCAAACCGGAGCAGCGATGGTGAAACTCCGCAGTTCGGAGAGAACCCCGCCTCGGTCGGGGATGAGCACATAGGACCCCGGTTTCAGATCCTGCCGCCGCGCCGGCCGCTCCCCACCGAGATCAAGGGCGACAGGCTCCTCGCGATAGCCCGGCCCTTCCGGATTGCGGTCTCCTTGGATGATACGGCGCAGCTCGGCGCGGTAGCTCTTCGCGCCGAAGGAACCGACCTTGACCTCTACCGTTTCGCCGGGAGCGACACTGAAGCTGTTCAAATAGCCGAGCAACGGAAGCACGGGGGTTAGGACCTCGAACCGTTTGCAGGGGGTCCGATATCGGGGCCGTCGAGATCTCGCCAGCGCCTGAGGAAGACGTCGCGCTCGGCCGAGATGAGATCGGTGTATTCGACGCCTGGAACCTCCGTCAGCGGTTGTCCGCGCCCCGCCGGCAGACGGCCGAGT
>DASPGI010000048.1:0-7863 GCA_035620695.1 Alphaproteobacteria bacterium | reverse complement strand
GGCCTGCACGCGCGCATGTTTCACGACGGATTTGAGCTGCGCGGCGTAGGGCGGGCCCAGCTTCTCGCCATATTGAAAGGTCGGCATGACGCGGGTGAAATCGAAATAGCTCCCGGTGCCGACGGTCACATAATCATAGAGGCCGCGCACATCGTGCCAGGCCGCGATCTCCTGGTGGTCCTCGATCGAGAGCACGTCGGGGCGGGTCGGGTCGATGCTGATCGCCACGCCGATGACGAAATTCTCGCCGCAGAGCGCGCGGATGCGGCTCAGCGCGGCCTGCGAGAATCGCATGCGTTTCTCGAAGGTGCCGCCCCAGCCGTCGTTGCGCCGGTTGCAGAAGGGCGACCAGAACTGCTCGAGGAGAGCGTTATAGGCGCCCATGATCTCGATGCCGTCGAAGCCGGCCTCGCGCGCGCGCCGCGCCGCTTGGCCGAAGGCCTCGACGAGCTCCAGGATCTGGGCCTCCGTCATGGCGTGGCTGCCGTCCTGGTCGTGCATGGAAGGCAGGCCCGAGGGCGACCAGTTCGCCTCGAAGCTGTTGTCCCAGTCGGCATGGGCGCCGACATGGTAGAGCTGCTGTAGGATGGCGGCGCCCTCGGCGTGCACGGCCTCGGTGATGGGCCGGAAATGCGGAATGATCGCGTCGTCCGAGTGCCGGAAATTGCCGCGCGTGAGCACGGCGGTGGCATGCACCGGCACCGGCTCGACCACGATCATCGCCGCCCCGCCGCGCGCTCGCTCGCGGTAATAGGCCAGATGCCGCTCGCCCGGCAGTCCGTCCACCGACATGTTCGCGGTATGCGCCCCGAACACGATGCGGTTGCGCAAGGTGAGATGACGTAGCGAGAGGGGTTGGAAGAGGTGGGGGAAGGGTTGCTGCATCGCTCACTCTAATCCCCCTCCCCCCCTTGAGGGGGAGGGTTGGGGTGGGAGGTCCAACAGCGCCAGCCGAATGGTTTCGATCACGCCGTCCGTGTTCGTAAACACCTCGCCGTTCCAGAATCGAAGCACGCGATACCCTCTGCTGGCTATCCAGTCCGTTCGGCGCTCGTCGTGCGCTGTGCGCTCGGCATGCTGGCCTACGTCAAGCTCAATAACCAAGCGAGCGGACATGCAGGCGAAATCGGCCACAAACCCTCCCCCTCAAGGGGGAGGGGAGTTCAGTAGTAGTCTCGCTCGCGCGCAGCACAAGAGCGTCGGTCTGAAACCTCGCCCTCACGTCACTCCTTCCGGCAGCACCGATTTGCGGCGCTGGATAAACTCCTGCAGCGCTTCGTCGATGGCGGGATCGAGCGGGGGAGGTTCGTAGCTTGCGAGCACCTGTTTGGCGCGCTCGAGCGCGCGGCCGTTGGCATCCCTGCCGCCTTCGGCCTCCCACTGCTCGTAGGAATTGTTGTCGGCCAAGGGCGAGGTGTAGAACGCAGTTTTGAAATTGCGCTGCGTGTGCGCGCAGCCGAGATAATGCCCGCCCGGCCCGACCTCGCGCACGGCTTCAAGGGCCAGCGATTCCTCGGAAAGATCGAGCCCTTCCATGAATTGCTGGAGCTGCGCGATCTGATCGGCGTCCAGCATGAACTTGGCATAGCTCGCGGTGAGGCCGGCTTCGAGCCAACCGGCCGAGTGCAGCACGAAATTGGTGCCGGCCATGAGCGTGGGGATCATGGTGGCGAGCGATTCATAGGCGGCCTGCGCGTCGGCGAGCTTGGAGCCGCAAAGCATGCCGCCCGTCCTGACCGGCAGCTTGTAGCGGCGCGCGAGCTGCGTCACCGCGTAGATCATCATCGCCGGCTCGGGCGTGCCCATCATCGGCGCGCCGGACTGCATCGAGACGGTGGTGACGAAGCTGCCATAGACCATGGGCGCGCCCGGCCGCACGAGCTGGGCATAGGCAATGCCGGCCAGCACCTCGGCATTGAGCTGGGCGATGGCGCCGGCGGTACTCGCGGGCGCCATGGCGCCGGCCATTATGAAGGGCGTCACCAGGACCGCCTGATTGTTGCGCGCATAAACGCGCAAGGCCGAGAGCATGGTCTGGTCCCAGACCAAGGGCGAGTTGCAGTTGACGACCGAGGTCATCACCGTGTTGCCGGCGTCGATGAAGGCGTCTCCGAACAGGATGCGGCACAGTTTGACGCAATCCTCGGCGCGCTCCTCATGGGTGACGATTCCCATGAAAGGCTTGTCCGAGAACTTCATGTGCGAATAGACGATGTCGAGATGCCGTTTGGGCACCGGCACATCGACCGGCTCGCAGATGACGCCACCGGAATGGTGCAGGTTCGGCGTCATATAAGCGAGCTTCACGAAATTGCGCAGATCCTCGAGCGTGCCGTAGCGGCGCTGGTTCTCGAAGTCGCGCACGAAGGGCGAGCCATAGGTGGGCGCGAGCACGGTGTTCGGACCGCCGATGGTGACGCTGCGCTCGGGATTGCGCGCATGTTGCACGTAAGTGGACGGCGCGCGGGCGAGAAGCTCGGCCAAGAGCCCGCGATCGAGATGAAGGCGCGTGCCGCGGATATCGGCGCCGGCTTTCCTCCAGGCCTCGACGGCGACATCATCGCGGAAGTCGATGCCGACCTCCTCGAGGATCGTCATCGAGGTCTGGTGCAGGGTCTCGATCCCCTCGGGCGTGAGAAGCTCGTAGACCGGGATCTTGCGGGTGATGAATTTCTTCTGGATGAGTGGCTGGCTGGCGCGGGCCGTGCGCCGAGCCTCGGTCCCACCCCGCCGCCGATGCTCGACCGCAGCCATTGGCTCGAAGCCTCCGTAAGGGCCTGGATTGGACGGTAGATTTGGCCCCGACGGGGGTCAAAAGGAATCGAACCTTGCCGGCTACAGCAATGCCCCCGGCACGACGGATTGGCTTGGAGGTCCCAATCTCGGTGTTTATGGATCCGCACGCATTCCAAAGTGGGATATATAGATTGACACTAACGGAAAGTATGTTAATATCAGACCAAGAGTTGATATGAAACTGACAATCCGACCATGATCTATCAATCCCCCTGGCTCCAGGGTCAGGACCGCGCAGTACTGGAGCTGATCTCCGAACAGCGTGATCGGCTCAAGATCTACACGCAGAACAGCCCCAAGCGCTGGTTCGGCTCATTGCGTCGGAGCACGTTTGCCCGGGCCATTCAGGGCTCCAACAGCATCGAGGGCTATCACGCCAGCATCGACGAGGCCATCGCGGTGGTCGCCGACGAGCCGCCATTGGATGAGCGCACCGAGACCTGGTTGGCGATCAAGGGCTACAGGGAGGCGCTGACCTACATCACTCAGGCATCGCAAGATCGCTACTTCGAGTTCAGCAAGCAGTTCCTGAAAAGCCTGCACTTCATGATGATCGGCTTCGACATGTCCAAATATCCGGGCCAGTGGCGCCCCGGAGGAGTATGGGTCGCAAATGAGCGGACTGGAAAGACCGTCTATGAAGGCCCTCCGGTCGAGTTGGTCAACGACCTAGTGGAGGAGCTTGTCGACTATCTGAAGGCGCCGGTCGACAACGAGCCCGTCATCGCTCGCGCTGGAATGGCGCATCTGAACCTGACGATGATCCATCCCTTCAAGGACGGCAACGGGAGAATGGCGCGTGCGCTGCAGACTTTCGTCCTTGCCAGAGAAGGCATCCTGCATCCGGTTTTCTCGAGCATCGAGGAGTGGCTCGGTCGGAACACCGACGCGTACTACGCGATTCTTGCGGAAATTGGCCAAGGAATCTGGAATCCCACGCGCGATGCGCTTCCTTGGATTCGCTTCTGTCTGAGGGCGCATTACCAACAAGCCGCGACTCTCATCAGAAGAAATGAGGAGTATTCGCTTCTCTACGAAGAGCTGACCGAGCTCGCTCACGGCCTGGATATTCCAGAGAGATCCACTTTGCCTTTGTTCGATGCGGCGCTCGGCTTCCGCCTGACGAACGCGCGATACAGAAACGATGCGGAGGTAAGCGAGGTGGTGGCTTCTCGCGACCTGAAAAGGCTTTCCGATCTTGGCTTGCTGGAGCCTATCGGTGAAAAACGCGGAAGGTTCTACAAGGCAACCGACAAGTTGCACAAAATCAGACGTGAAGCGCGCATTGCCAAAGCCGATGACCTCGATCCTTACGAGGTGATCGCTGCGCGCCATCCGAGACTGCCTGGTGTTTAATTCAGCTTGCGTCCAGCAGCGCAGACACCAACGTCGGCTCTTTGGCTCCCAATCGGACGTAATTTGCGCGCAGGGGGTCAGAAACAAATCTCAAAAACCAAGCCATGGGCTGGCTTGTGCCTAGCTCTAACACCGCATAGACATTGGATGCCATCCGGCATCCGCCGGGCGGTAACGTTCTCAGGGCGGGGTGAAAGTCCCCACCGGCGGTGATCTGCACACTATGCAGTAGCCCGCGAGCGCTCGGCAGCGACTGCGCCGCCGGGGTCAGCAGATTTCGGTGCGATTCCGAAGCCGACGGTGAGAGTCCGGATGGAAGAGAACGGAGCGTCGGCGCTGTAGACTGGTCGGGATATCCCGGCTGGCTTCGCACCGGTTCCCCGAGCGCCCTGAATTTTTCAGACGGCGAGGGAACCATGGACCAGAACCTGTCGGAAGTCTCAGTTGATCTCAGAAAGGCGGATCGGATCGCCTTTGTGCAGTCCTGCTGGCACAGGGACATCGTCGATCAATGCCGTTTTTCGTTCGTGACGAGAATCCGAGAGCTCGGAGTGCTGGAGAGCCTTATCGACATCTTCGCGGTGCCGGGGGCGTTCGAAATTCCGCTTCAATCGAAGCTCCTTGCGAAGACCGGCCGATATGCAGCAATCGTTGCCTCTGGCTTCGTCGTCGATGGCGGTATCTACCGACATGAGTTCGTTGCGGACGCGGTCATCCAGGCCTTGATGCGGGTGCAACTCGATACGGAAACTCCAGTGATCTCGGCGGTGCTGACCCCGCAGCGCTTTCATGACCATGGCGACCATCACCGGTTCTTCTACGAGCATTTCGTGGTGAAGGGTGCCGAGGCGGCCGAGGCGTGCGTAACGACGCTCAAGAATATTCAGCGAATTCGGGCGACTGCCGTTTGATTCGGCGCCGCCGCGCGGCGGCGGCATTGCCACTCCGCCCTCACCCGCTCGGGCTGACGCCCTCGCCGCCCTCTACCGCCCGAGGGGCGGGAGAGCGGGTTTACTGACTTCTGGCTTCTGTCTTCTGATTTCTGATCTTCACCGCATCGTCGGCATGACATATTCCGCGCCGGCGCGGATGCCGGTCGGCCAGCGCGCGGTGATAGTCTTGAGCTTGGTGTAGAAACGCACGCCTTCGGGCCCGTGCATGTGCTGGTCGCCGAAGAGCGAGCGCTTCCAGCCGCCGAAGCTGTGATAGGCCACGGGGACCGGGATCGGCACGTTGACGCCGACCATGCCGATCTTGACGCTGGTGGCGAACTCGCGCGCGGCGTCGCCGTCGCGGGTGAAGATCGCCACGCCGTTGCCGTATTCGTGATCGTTGACGAGCTTGACGGCGGTATCGAAGTCGGGCGCGCGGACGACCGACAGCACCGGCCCGAAAATCTCCTCCTTGTAGATCCGCATGTCCGGCGTCACCTGGTCGAAGAGGCAGCCGCCGAGGAAGAACCCGTTCTCGTAGCCCTGCAGCTTCAGGCCCCGCCCGTCGACGACCAGCTTCGCTCCCTCCTCGACGCCGAGATCGACATAGCCCTTGACCTTGTCGAAATGCTGCTTGGTCACGAGCGGCCCCATCTCGGCTTCGGGATCGGTTCCGGGGCCGACCTTGAGGGCCTGCACCCGCGGCGCCAGGCTGTCGATCAGCTTGTCGCCCACATTGCCGACCGCGACCGCGACCGCGACCGCCATGCAGCGCTCGCCAGCCGAGCCGTAACCCGCACCCATCAGCGCATCGGTCGCCTGCGCGAGATCGGCATCAGGCATCACCACCATGTGATTCTTAGCGCCGCCCAAGGCCTGCACGCGTTTGGCATGCGCAGTGCCGCGCGTATAAATGTAGTGCGCGATCGGGGTCGAGCCGACGAAGCTCACCGCCATCACATCGGGGTGATCGAGGATCGCGTCGACCGCTTCCTTGTCGCCATTGACGACATTGAGCACGCCCTCGGGCGCCCCCGCTTCGCGTAAGAGCTCGGCGATGAAGAGGGGTGCGGAAGGATCGCGCTCGGAAGGCTTAAGGATGAAGGTGTTGCCGCAGGCAACCGCGATCGGGAACATCCACATCGGCACCATGGCCGGAAAATTGAAGGGCGTGATGCCGGCGACCACGCCCAGGGGCTGGCGCACCGACCAGCTATCGACATTGGTGCCGACATTCTCTGTGAACTCGCCCTTCAAGAGCTGCGGGATGCCGCAGGCGAACTCCACCACCTCGATACCGCGCTGGATCGAGCCCTTGGCGTCGCTCAGGACTTTGCCGTGCTCGGCCGTGACCAGCTCGGCCAGCCGCTCCATATTGGCTTCAAGCAGCGCCTTGAAGCGGAACATCACGCGCGCCCGCTGCATCGGCGTGACCCTGGCCCAGCCAGGGAAGGCCGCCTTGGCGGCCGCCACTGCTTCGTTCACCTCGGCCGTGCTGGCCAGCGGCACCTTGCCGGTCAACTCGCCGGTCGCGGGATTGAAGACGTCGCCGAACCTGCCGCCCTTGGGCTGGACATGGCGGCCGTTCACATAGTGATGAAGGGTCTTGACCATTGGGCGTCTCCGACTGTCGGGCTTTGCTTCCGAGACTAGCCCGGCGCCTCGGGCGAGGCAAAGGCGAGAAGGGTTAGAGCCTTGCCTCCGGCCGGACGTTATACTGATCATGGTCCGGGCAATGCGGGAGGAGGGGTCGATGGCAAGGCTTGTTGGCGGCGTGCTGACGCTGCTCCTGATGGCGGGCGCGCCTGCATACGCCGAGGATGAGCCTGATTGGCGCGGATCGGCCCGTGAGGCGCTGGACCAACTCGAAAACGCCCTTGAGGGGTTGAAGGGCATGGTCGAGGGGTTGCCAAGCTACGGCATGCCCTATCTCGATGAGAACGGCGACATCGTCATCCCGCGCCGAGAGGAACCCCAGCTTGCGCCCGCTCCGGGCGAGCCCGACATCGTCGAGATATAGATTGGAGCTTCAATCGGCCGTTCGCTCGGCGCAATAAAAATGGTGAGATTGTTTTGCGCCTCACCCTCACCCGCTCGGGCTGAAGCCCTCGCGACCTCTCCCGCCCTAAGGGCAGGCGAGGTGAATACCCCCTCGCCTCGCGAAAGCGGGGAGAGGGTCCGGCGCGCCGCGCCGGGGGTGAGGGGCGGATCGCCCAGACCAAACGCTCAAGTTCGCGCTCACCCATAGGTCTGCGGCGGGCCATAGTCGCCGACCGGCACGACGTGGCTCAAGAGCCGTCCGTTCTGCCAGCGATGCAGGAGAAAGGCGGGCGGCTCCTGGATCAGATGCGGCTCCCCGTCATGGCCAAGCTCGAGGGCGACCTGATAGGCGGTGCTGGGGGCGGTCGCGACCACCGTGCCTGCAAAGCGCGTCTGCGCCGCACGATGGACATGGCCTGCGAGGATGCGCTCCACCTGCGGATGGCGGTTCACCACCGCCGCCAGACCCTCGGCGTTGGCGCAAGCAAGGCGGTCGAGCCAATCGACTCCGATCGGCACCGGAGGGTGATGCATGGCGACGATCACGGGGCGATCGCGGTCTTTGCCGAGCTGGGCATCCAACCAACCCAGGCGCTCTGCGCAAAGCGTTCCGCCATCTTCTCCAGGTACCACCGTGTCGAGGGCGATCAGCCTCACCGGTCCGAGCTTGATGGTGTAGTGCAGGAATCCGTCCTTGGGCAAATAGGCATGATCGGCGAAAGCGGCGCGAAGCCGATCT
>DASPGI010000047.1:0-12734 GCA_035620695.1 Alphaproteobacteria bacterium | reverse complement strand
GGTCCATAGAGCCTTTCGCAGGGCGTCGCCGTTGTTTTTCAACTCAGGCCCGGTGCCGCCGCTCTCCGGCACCATCGTTCCGCCGCTTAGGGGAACCATCGTGCCGTCATTTGCCATCGGCGAGCCGATCATAGGTCATCGCTTCTTCAAGAGAGGGGATCGCTTCCACCGAAGGGACGGCCGTTTCCATTCATTCTTCGCCACGGGGTTCATCGGCGATTCCCACCGGCAGACCATCATCGTCGTGGAGCGATATGCAGTTCCGGTGGTGCCCCCTCCGACGCCCAGACCTCCGGTGAGGGCCCAGATCGTCGACCTCGACCCGTCGCCCGAGGCGGGCAAGGTCCAGATCTTCATGCCGGGGGCTGCGGCGGGCGGGGCCGACGCTCCGGGGTAGTGGACCGTTGCGGCGCCTTGGTCTGCGGTCGTGAGGTCAGCCAGTGTGGCGTGCAATCGCTCTTTTTCTGATAGGGGGCATCCTTGGGGCCGCCGTCGGCGTGGCGATCGGATTCTTCATTTATCCGTTCGTCTTTCCGCCCCCCGCGGCGATGGAAGAACTGACCGCCGAAGAGAAGACCAAGCTCCTCGCCACCGGCACTTTCATACACGCCAGCCCTTCCGACCCGATTCATTGGGGCATGGGCACGGTGTCCGTCTATGAAAGGGTCGTCCATCTGGAGCCTGATTTCGAAGTTGGGCCGGGGCCGGCATTCCACGTCTATCTGGTGCCGGCACGCGAGGTCCGAACATCCGAGGATGTCGAGGGAACGATGTTCGTCGACCTCGGCGGCCTGCGGGCGTTCAAAGGCAGTCAAAAATACCGGATTCCCGCTGGCGTCGATCTGAAGAACTATCCGAGCCTCGTGATCTGGTGCGCTGAATTCGATGTGCTGATCTCGCCGGCCGATCTTCGCTTCCAGGAGTGACGATCGCGCCGAACCGAAGGCCTCGAGCGGGTCAATTCCCTAGAACCTTCACCGGAATCCGGCTGAGGATGCCGTAGAGCTCGGCTTCCCGGCTAAGCGGCCACCAGTCGTATAGGAAGATCTGTACCGGGCGCCAGTTTGCGACCCAGCCGATGATCAAGAGACCCTGCTGCAGAAGGTTGCCCAGGTCCGAGGACGCGGTGGCCTGACGCACCGCCTCGCTCAACATGTTGCACAGGACAAGAAAGACCCGGCGCCGTTGTGGCCGCCGTTGTCGGTCGCCGCAAATTTTTTTACGACGCCTGGGGCGACGTGGTGAACCTCGCCTCTAGGATAGGATCGACCAATCAAGCTGGCAAAAATTCAAGTTGCCCCAAAAACCCAGGAGCTGATCGAAGGCCGCTTCGCATTTAAATTTCGCAGGTCGGCGGCAAGGATCTGGTGCAGACTTGGTATTTGATCGGACGTAGAAAGCAATCTGGTACTTGAAGCTCCAAATCGGCCTCCATTCAAGCACGTGCTTTTCAAAAGGCAATAAAGCGGCCTGCGAGGATCGCCGTGGTCCAAATCGCCAGAGACAACGCCGCCGACATTCATATTTTGGCGCAGATCGCCCCAGCGCCTTGGACGAGACTGCGCCAGCCGGTAGATCTCATAATTGCATGTATCTACACATGACGCAGATACACACAAAACAAAATTCGTGGTGATTGCCATGCGAACGAAGGGCCGCCTAAGCAGGCTGCCGAAGATCGATACCTCGGTCCTGCAGCGCATAGGCGATACGCCGCTGCTCGAACTCAAACGCATCGTACCGCCTGACTGCGCCCGAATCTTGATCAAGGTCGAAAGCGCAAATCCGACCGGCAGCATGAAGGACCGCATGGCCTTGGCCATGATCGAGGGCGGGGAGAGATCGGGACGGCTGAGTGCTGGCGGCCGCGTCGTCGAATATACCGGCGGCAGCACCGGCGTCTCGCTCGCCCTCGTTTGCGCTGCGCGCGGCTATCCTCTCAGCATCGTCAGCTCCGATGCGTTCAGCGCGGAGAAGCGGCTCCAGATGACGGCTTTGGGCGCCGAATTGACCCTTGTCCCCAGCATCGGAGGCGGAATGGACGAGGCGCTAACGCGCAGCATGATTGAAGCCGCGCGCCTTGTCGCCGAGCGGACGGGAGCGTTCTGGACCGACCAGCTCAACAACACCGATCAACTGGTCGCCTATCATGCGATGGCGGGCGAGATCTGGGAACAGACGAGCGGCCGGATCGACGCCTTCGTTCAAAGCACCGGAACCGCAGCTTGCATCCGCGGTGTCGCTGAGGTTCTCCGCCGCAGTAAGCCGGACATCCGCATCATTGCAGTCGAGCCGAAGGAGTCCGCCGTCCTTTCTGGAGGAAAGACCGGCATTCACAGGATAGAAGGGATAGGGGCGGGGTTTGTCGTCCCTCTATGGCAGCCGTCCATCGCCGACGAGATCGTCACCGTTTCAACGGAGGAGGCAATGGCGACGGCGCGCCGGTTGGCCCGCGCCGACGCTTTGTTTGCCGGGACATCAACAGGCGCAAATCTGGTGGCGGCGATCGAGATCGGCCGCTGCCTAGGCAAGGAGGCGACGGTGGTTACCGTCATGTGCGATTCCGGTATCAAGTATCTGAGCACGCGCCTCTATGATGTCGGCGGATCGTAGCCTCGGCACGAAACTCTCTCGCAGAGCAGGCAGCGCACGGCGCCGCTGGCCCCGGGGGGCGCTCGACGGAACGCTATTTGCCGGGAAATGGGCCGATATAGCTTGTCCTGTATTCCACCTGAAAGATGTTGTTGTAAAGGCTTGCGACCCATAGTTTGCCCTCGGTCGTCAATTCGAGATATCTCAGCGCCGGCTTGATGTAAGGCTGAACGCAGCTCCAGAAGAAATCGGGATATTTCTCCAGGAGGTCGACGGAGCTGCGATAGTTCAGTTCTTCCGCCAAGCCGATCTCGACGAACTCGTGATAGAGCGCGTTGATCTTGCGGTGATAGAACGGATCGCCCATTTGGCCGATGAGGTCGGCGGCGCGGACTAAGGCGGCTTCGGAATCCGTCTCCAGATAGTCGCCATGCTTCGGCACCGGGAAGCGGGTCAACTCGATCGATCGGACAATGCGCTCCTCGTCAATGAACTCCGATTCCGTGAAGCGTTCGCGTGCATAGATCTTTCCGCGTTCGATATGATAGGGAGCCAAGTAGGCGTCGGACGCGCCCCTGGGAGGCGTCACACGTCGGCCGCTCTCGTCCGCGATCACATCGGCGCTTCCGTCGCCCTTGCATACGCCGCGGACATAGCCGATATCGTGCACCAACAGCGCGCAGGAGTAGTGCAGCCAATCTTCCGGCGTGAGGGCTTCGGACAATAGCCGTCCGCGCAGGATCTGCTGACCGACGAGCGAGACCATCATTGTGTGTTCGACGTCGTGATAGAGCGCATCGCTGTTGCCGATGCGCTCCAACACCAATCTTGCCGCGCCGCCCAGATAGGACGCATATTCCGGCCGACGATTAGAGAAATACTGAAGGTAGAGGCTGGACAGATAATCGCCAAAATGTCCGGCCATGATCGAAGTCGGATTCAACATAGCGAACACCTCCCGGTAGGGGCATTCCGCAACGCGTCTCTCCAACGATTCCGAGCGCCAGGCCGGGTATGCTCCAATGGCACTCCTGGCCTCTACTATAGCGGTCTAGCAGTGCCAAAGGTCGGCCTTTCCGGATAGCCTTCGCGCAATCGGCATGGGTAGCCAGCTGCGGGGCTCGTCCGCTTTTCACTGCCATAGCGGCTTGGTGCGCACTGATCGCCGCTCAGCTTCGCATCCGTGCCCCATCTGCGTCGAAGCGAGGCTTTGCCGAAAGCAGGGCCCGGCGGCGTTGACCCAAGAGCTCGATCTCGTAGCGTGCTCCGGGCTCCCAGGCTGAGCTGCGGATGTAGCCCAGAGCCAGACTTTCGCCAACCGTATGACCGAAACCTCCCGAAGTGACATAACCGACGAACGCGCCATCGCGCAAGATCGCCTCGCCGCCGAAACAATCGACCCCGTCCGCATCGACCACGAAGGTTGAGAGCTTCTCGCCCGGGCCGTTCTTGGCTTTCGCCGCCAGAGCATCGCGGCCAATGAATGCGCCCTTGTCGAGGCGAACGAAACGGGTCAGCCCCGGCTCCATCGGCGTATAGTCGGGGCCAAGCTCGGCCGCCCAGGTGGGAAAGCTCTTTTCAAGTCTGAGCGACAGAAGCGCCCGCGAGCCCGCGAGAACGAGGCCAAGATCTTTGCCAGCGGCGGTCAGCTCGTCGAACAACACCCGTTGATACTCGGCTGGAACGTAAAGCTCGTATCCCAACTCACCGGTGAAGGAAACGCGCACCGCGATCGCCTCCGGGCAGCGCGCGATTTCCATGGTTCGGCCGGAGAGGAAGGGAAAGGCGTTGGCGCCGACATCGCCTTCGGACACACGCTGGAGCAGCACGCGCGCATTTGGACCGGCGATTTGCAGGCCGGCGTAGCGCAGGCTCTGATTTTCGACCCGGACGGAACCGTCCGCGGGTAGCCGGGTTTCGAACCAACGCATATGAATCCGCTGCATCGTTCCGGCGCCAAGCAGCCAGAACCGATCCTCGGCCAGCCGCGTCACGGTAAAGTCGCCGATGAGCCGACCCTTGGGCGAAAGCATCGGGCAAAGCAGCGTCCGTCCGATCGCCGGAATTCGATTCGCCAATAGGCGATCCAACCACGCCACGGCGCCAGGGCCGCTCACCTCGTACTTGCCGAAGGTCGAGACCTCGAAGAGGCCTACCGCTTCGCGGGTGCCGCGGCATTCGCGCCCGACCGCCTCGAACCAGTTGCCGCGACCATAGCCGTAGTGGTCGCGCCGTTCCTCGCCCGTCCCCGCGTACCAGAGCGGATACTCATTTCCGAAGGAGAAGCCGAAGACCGCGCCCGCCGCCGCCTGGCGGTCGTAAGCGGGAAAAGTGCGGATCGGCCGGCCCGCCTCATACTCCTGGAAGGGATAATAGAGATCGGTGCGATGCTCGTAGAAATACTTGGTGCGGGCACGCGTGAAGTTCCTGCCCGTCCAGTCGCCGAACCGCGCCACGTCCCAGAAGCTGACATCCAGCGAAGGTTCGCCCTCGATGATCCATTCCGTCAGGACCTTGCCGATGCCGCCTCCCTGGTTGAACCCGGTCATGACCCCGGCGGCGCAAATATAGGTCGGAAGCCCCGGATAGGGGCCAAGCAGCGGTCCCAGATCGGGCGAGAAGATCATCGGTCCGTTGATGACCCGCTTGATCCCCGCCTGCTCGAGGCTTGGGATCGCCTCGACCGCGCGGGCAAGGTTGACCTCCATCCGCGTCACATCGTCGGGCAGCAGCTCGTGCCCGAAATGCGCGGGGGTGCCGTCTTCGGCCCAATGCACGCAGTGGCTTTCATAGGCGCCGAGCAATAGGCCCTTGCCTTCCTGGCGGCAGTAGTAGCCCGCGCCGGCCTCGGCGATGTTTGGAATCTCATGGTCGAGCGCGGCGATCTCGGGGATGGTCTCGGTCACCATGTAATGATGTTCGACCGGTAAGAGGGGCAGGGTGATCCCGGCCATCGCCGCCACTTCGCGTCCCCACAGCCCGGCGGCATTGACGACATACTCGGTGCGAATCGCGCCGGTCGGCGTGTCTACCTCCCACTCTCCGGAGGCCAGGAGGCGCAGCGCGGTGACCGGGCGATGGCGGTGCACCTTCGCGCCCCGGTCGCGCGCCGCCTTGGCATAGGCCTGGGTCACGCTGGCCGGGTCGCAGAAACCTCGAGTGGGCTCGAATACGACGGCCTTGATGCCCTCGGTGTTGAGAATGGGCGCCAGACGCTTTGCCTCGGCGATCGAGATGAACTCGGCCTCGATGCCCACGCGCTTGGCGCGGCTCTGCGCAAGCTGCAGGGCGGTCAACTGGTCAGGCGTTCGCACCAGAAGGAGCCCTCCGGTGCGGTGGAAGCCGCAGGATTGCCCCGATTCGCGCTCAAGCTCGGGGTAGAGATCTTGCGTGTATTTCTGCAGGACCGAGGCGTTGGACGGTGTCGTGATCGCAAACAGGCTGCCGGCCGCATGCCAGGAGGACCCCGCGGTCAGTTCGCTTCGCTCAAGCAGAACCACATCCGCCCAGCCTGCCTTGGCCAGGTGGTAAAGGATGGCGCATCCCGTAACTCCGCCGCCGATGACGACGACGCGGGCGGTCTCTTGCATTGGACTTCTCGGCCCTCGCTCGTTGGGACAGGCCACGATCCTGCCGGGCCGAAAGCTTCCGGCTCGCCAGGACCGGGAGCTTTCTAGTCGGATTGCGCCGCTTCAAGCGCCACCAGCAGCTCCCAACCTGCATCCTGCGAGAGCGCGCAAAGCGGTGGCTGCACGATGCTGTGGGCCGGATCGCCGCTGCGATGCGTTTGAGCGCATTTCAGTGCGTAAATGGCCGGGAGCCGCTCGAAGACAATTCGGATGACGATCATGCAACGGGAAAGACGGTCGCGCTCGGTCTCCTCGGGCATGCCGGTGCTGGGCGGCCTCAGGCCGCCGTGAGAGCGCCGGGCCGCATGATCTCAGCCGGCAACAGGATGTCGAATCGGCGGCGCAGGTCTCGATCGAGCTCGGCCGGAATGGGTCGGGGCCAGTGCTCCGCCAAGATTGCCCTGGCGCGGGCGTTGGCGGCCGCGCGGGCGTCCGGCGCGCCGGCGGCCTCCCAATCGTCGCGCGTCTGCCGGTTGAACAGGGCCGGATAGAGATACTCGCTGTTCATCAGGGCCAATGTCTGCGCATGGCCAAGAAAATGACCCGGTCCTGTGCAAACCTCGTGAATGACCTTGAGCGATAGTGTCTCCTCGTTGACCTCGATCCCGCGCGTGAGCCGCATCACCGCTCCGTTGACGTCGTTGTCGATGACATATTGTTCGTAGGCCACGGTCAGCAGGCTTTCGAGAAAGCCGGCCGAATGGTGAATGTAGTTAGAGCCGGCGAGAGCCGCGGTCGCGGTGGTCAGGCCCTTCTCGAAGCCTGCCTGCGCGTCCGGCACCTTCGAATCGGCAATGCCGCTGGAATTGTAAAGCGGTACCTTCAGCGCCTGGGCGATCTGGGCGCAGGCGGCGTTGAGCAGCGCGAATTCCGCCGAGCCGCCGGTGAAGGCGCCGGTCCTCAAATCCGCCTGCGCCGGGACGCATCCCATGATCAACGGAAAGCCTGGTTTCTTCAGATTGACATAGGTGAAGCCGGAAAGCTGCTCGGCGGTGATCTGGACCAGAGTGCCTGCCAGCGCCGCGGGAGAGGTGGCGCCGGCCTGCGGGGCGGAGGAGATGACCACCGGCAGATCCGCCTCGATCAATGCATCCAGAATCTCCACGCTCTCCGGCGCGAAGCGTAACGGACTGACGGTCCAGCAACAGGTGAAGGACAGCACCGGGCGTCGATCGAAGGCATCGCGCCCGCCCGCCAGGATCTCGCCCATCTCTCGCAACACCCGGGCGCTGCCGGGCAGATAGGCGTTGGCCATGACATGCTTGGGCGTCGCCGCCAAGCAGGCATAGAACTGGTTCACATCGATGGCTTCGATTGGCAGGTCCCGCGAGACCACCGGGCGCATGTAGAAATGGATGTGCTCGAGCGCGTCGCAGAGGCGGCCAATATGGTAGTTGTCGGCGAGGCGGCTTTCGCGCACGCGCCCTTCCAGATCCATGACCTTCACGGCTTGTCCGCCGGTGCCCAGATAGACGCGCGTGCCGCCGAGATTGAGATCCGGGGCGCTCTGTTCGCGCGCTGCCAGAAGGACTTCGGAGCGCGCTGAGGCGCGTGCGGCGTCGATCAGTTCCTTGGGAATATGGACACGGTTACGGTCGGTGTCGATCCGGCACCCAGCGTGGGCGAAGATCTCCCGGGCCGGGCTAGCCATCACCTCGATCCCGGTGCGCTCCAGAACATCATAAGCCGCGTCGATTATAAGCCGGATTTCGACATCGCGGAGCGGGTGGTAATGCCCGCCGGAAATGCCGGGCTTTACCGGCGGTGCGGTCAAGCAGGCTTCTCCGGATGGCCGTGCGCGCCGCCGTTTCGGCCGCTCGCTGTCCATGTTCGCTTCCTCGCGCCGCCGGATCCTCGAAGTATAGGTTGGCGGTCGCGTGCCCGATTGTCGTGAATCGGACGTCGATTGTTCGGCGAGGAAAACGGAGGAGGGCGCGCCATGGCGACGCGCCCTCGGGATGCTTGCTAACGCTGCCCGCCGGTGCCCTGACCGTGTCCCGGTCTCCCGGGCTGCTCGCCGCTGCCGGCTTCAGGCTCGTCGAGATGGCCATGCCCCGACACTGAGGACAGCATGCGGTCGGTGAACTCTCCCGCCACCCGACCGGCACTGCCGGCCTGCTCGAGTATGGTTTCGGTTGCGTGGCGGGCCATTTCGGCGACCCCGGTGCCGGCAGCCAGGGCCGCGCCGACCACGGTACGCGTGATTTCCGCCGAGGTCTCGGCCGGTGAAATCGCGGGCCGCACGGCTTCCCTGCGCGGCTTCGGCTTGGCTGCGGGGCTCGCTTTTGGCAGTGCTGTGAGCGGACTGGGGGCCGGGGCAATGCGAGCGGGTTTGCGCACGGCGCTCGGCTTCTTGGCGAGGACCTTCTTTTTGGCTACCGGCTTGCGAGACTGCGCCTTCGAGGCAGTCGGTTTGCGGGACGACGCGGTGCGGGCAGTCTTGCCGACGGCCCGGCGCGAGGCGGCGCTCTTGCGCGCAGACGTTTTGCGCGCAGACGTTTTGCGCGCGGCGCGGCGCGCCGTTGATTTCACCGCTGCCGCCTTGCGAGCGCGGGTCTTGGTTTTGCGGGTCGAAGCCTTCGAGGCGGCCGCTTTACGCTTGGCCGCCGTCTTGCGTGCGCTGCTTTTTGCCGAGGCTGAGCGGCGGCGCGCTGCCTTACCTCGGCCTTTGGAACGGGAGCCGGTGGTCCGAGCCATGTTTCAATACTCCATGCGTTAAGAGCCGATTGATCGGCCGACATCAGAACCGCGAAGCTACTTTACCCGCGCTTACCCCATGCGCGAGCAGATTGTTGGTCCGGTCGAGAATATTCCCATGACTTCTCGCAGTGTAGGGAAATTCGCGCAAGGGGTCCGATCGATTCGCACGAACGTTGCGCGACGATCAGCTCCTCCGCTCGTCGGACGGCATTGGCGGTGCGGCCACGGCTGGGTTAGAGATTGGACCTTGGCTCGACCTTCATTCCCGGATCGCCGATGCGCTTGCTTGCCATATTCTGCCATCCTCGCCGCGATTCCTTTACGGGCGCCCTCCTGGACAGCTTCGCGGCCGGTATTGGGCAGGCAGGGCACGAAATAGAGCTCGCCGACCTCTACAGCGAGGGTTTCGATCCCAGCTTCCGGCCGGAGGACTACGCCCAGTTTCAAGAAGCGCCGATGCCGGAGCGGATTCGGGCCGAGCAGCAACGGGTGGACCGCGCCGAAGCGCTCGCCTTTGTCTTTCCGGTCTGGTGGTGGTCCTTTCCGGCGATGCTGAAAGGCTGGATCGACCGGGTCTGGTCCGAGGGCTGGGCCTACAATTTCACTCTCGAGCGGTCGAAGGGCCTGTTGCGGGACCGTCCCACGGTTCTACTGGGCTCGGCCGCCACGAGGGCGGCCACCTACCGAAAATACGGCTATTCCGAGGCGATGCGGGTCCAAATCGAGACCGGAATCTTCGGCTATTGCGGAATCCACAACGTGACCGCCCACCTGTTCCATGAGGTCGATGCTGATCCCGAGGCGAGGCGAGCGCATCTCGTCCGCGCCCATGCCATCGGCCTTTCGTTCCCATCGCAACCGATGATCACGGGTCGAAAATGAGTCAGATCAACCGTATCCGACTTCGCCAAGTCCTTGCCGAGGAGGAAGAGCGCTTTGCCGCGGCCCATCCGAAATCGAGGGCGCTGGCCGAACGGGCACGCAAGAGCCTTCTGGCGGGAGTGCCGATGAATTGGATGGTGCGCTGGGCCGGACGCTTCCCGGTCTTCGTGACCGAGGCCAAGGGCGCCCATTTCCGCTGCGTCGACGGCCTCGACTATATCGATTTCTGTCTGGGCGACACCGGGGCCATGACCGGCCATGCCCCTGAGGCGGCCGTCGAGGCGATTGCCCTGCGTACCCGGCAGGGCATCACTTTCATGCTGCCGACCGAGGATGCAGTCTGGGTCGGCGAGGAGCTGCAGCGCCGCTTCGGACTTTCCTACTGGCAGATGGCGCTGACGGCCACCGACGCCAATCGATTCGCGCTGCGCTTGGCCCGGGCGGTGACCCGCCGGCCTAAGATCTTGGTATTCAACTGGTGCTACCACGGCACCGTCGACGAGACTTTCATCACGCTCGAAGCCGGCCGCGCCCGATCGCGGCCGGGCAATATCGGGCCTCAGGTCGATCCGACGACCACCACCAAAGTGGTGGAATGGAATGATATAGACGCGATGGAGGCCGCACTGGCCGAGGGCGATGTCGCGGCCGTGCTTGCTGAACCGGTCCTGACCAATATCGGCATCGTGCATCCAGCGCCTGGCTTCCACGACGCCATGCGCGAAGTCACGCGCCGGACCGGCACGCTGCTCATCATCGATGAAACGCACACCATCTGCGCTGGACCCGGCGGTTATACCCGGGCTCATGGGCTCAAGCCGGACATGTTGACCCTCGGCAAGCCGATCGCCGCAGGCGTGCCAGCGGCCGTTTACGGGCTGACCGGCGAGCTCGCGGAGCAGATCCAGGCCATGGGCCAGAATGCAACTGCCGATACTGGCGGCATCGGGGGAACGCTGGCCGGCAATGCGCTGTCGCTCGCAGCCATGCGCGCGACCCTGGAAAAGGTGCTGACGGAAGAAGCCTATCGCCGAACCATCGCGCTTGCCGGGCGCTTCGCCCAGGGTGTGGAGGAGGCCATTAGCGACTTCGCGCTGCCCTGGCATGTGACAAGGCTCGGCTGCCGCGTCGAATATTGGTTCAGCCCGGAGCCGCCGAAGAATGGCGGGCAGGCCGCCGCCGCCATCGACGGCGAGCTGGACCGATACATGCATCTGGCCGCCCTCAACCGCGGCGTCCTGATGACGCCCTTCCACAATATGGCGCTGATCGCGCCGCAGGCGAGCGAGGCGGATATCGACCGCCACTCCGTCGTCTTCCGCGAATCGGTTGCGCCGCTGCTGGCGCGCGCCTAACCGCCGCAGGATGCCCTTGGGCGCAGGCGGGGCGAGATCTCGGGCGACAGTCTCACCCCAGATCCTGCGCCACCCAGTTCTGGAACCGCGCGACCGAGCGTTCGCGCAAAGTGAGCAGCCCGTGGTCGTAAGTTTGGCTGACCAGCCCCTTCTGGACCGAGGTGATCAGCGCCTCATCCTCGCGTTGGACGCAGCGGTTGATCCGATTGCCAAGATAGAGCGCGAGGCGCATTGCCCGGCCCCGCCCCGGCAGTGCGTAGTTCTGGCAACGGATCAGTGAGCGGCCCGGGGCGAGCGGCAGCACGTGGAAGAAGTCCATGCTCTCGGGATAGAGCTCCAGACTGAACGCGGGATAGACGAAAAGGTAATGCCAGCGCCGCCTGAGAGCCTCCGGAAGATGTGGGAGATCGGGAAGGTGGCGGACATATAGCCGGTTCGACCAACCCTCGGGCTCGTCGCGCAAATCATGGCCAAGATGGATGGTCCTCGTCGCCTGGTCGGCTTCTTCGCGATAGAGGGGCCGCATCAGCGCCGACAGCCCAGGATGACCGATCCCGAAATGATAGCTTTCAAGGTAGTTGTCCCAAACCGCCTTCCAGTCCGCCTCGACGGTGCGCGCGTAGGACTTGCTCTGCGGGACCATCTGCTCGATGCGATAGCAGCCGAGCTCCACAGTTGCGCCGCCCAATTGCTCGTGAATGCCGGGCCCGCTTCCCTCCAGACGAAAGAAGATGAAACCGAGAGCCTCGGCATGTTCGACGGGGTTCAGGCCGAGCGCGCAAGGGTCGATCCCTGGCAGCGCTCCTGGCACGGCCACCGCCTTGATCCGTCCATCCAGCGCGTAGGACCAGGCATGATAGGGGCAGATGATCGCACGTCCGCAGTCATGCGGCCCCTGCGGCACCACTGCATGCGCGCGGTGTCGGCACACATTGTGAAAGACACGGACCTGGCCGTCTTCTCCCCGTACCGCGAAGACGCGCCGTCCGAGGAGATCGAGCCCGTAGCTCCTCCCGGGTTCGGCAATCTCGCTGCGATGGCAGAGCAAGTGCCAGGCGCGCCGATGAATGCGGTTCAACTCCTTCTCGAATACCTGTTCGTCACGGTAGAGAGCGGCCGCAAGCGCGAGCTGTGGTTTAGTCTCATCGCTTATGTCAAACATCTTCTGGATCAAAGGCTCCATTTTTTGCTAACCCATTTTACTATAACGGAAATATACACCCGTCTTGAATGAATGTTCAACCAAGGTATAGACTTGGCTCCAGTCAGTGGAGAGTATCATGGATACGCTGGAAAGGTTGGCCGCGTTGGCGCCGGTCGAGCCTCGATCAGAGGCGCTGGTCGACAAGGCTCGACGGCATCTGATTCAGCCCTGGCCGGTGCTGGACACGCTCGGCGTCGAGGCGCGCACGTTCTTGTCGCGCTCGGAGGGCATCTATGTCTTTGACGAGCATGGGCGCCGGCTGATCGACGGTCCCGCCGGCATGTGGTGCGTACAGGTTGGCCACCGCCGTCCGGAAATGGCTGAAGCGATCGCCCAGCAGGTGATGAGCCTCCCCTATTATTCGCCGTGGTA
>DASPGI010000046.1:0-2610 GCA_035620695.1 Alphaproteobacteria bacterium | reverse complement strand
GAAGAGCAGAAATCGGTGGTGGCCGCAGCAACCGCGGCGGTTGACCCAACTCGGACATTTCGAGGCACGGAGCTGCCGAGCAAGATATCGCGCCGACCCGGTACACCATCGCCACCGAACTATGGAGATCGTCCGGCGACGAGATCGAGCGCTGTACTGCTCCCCATTTAGCAAGCCGCGGCTAAGGGAGTGGCGTGGCCGAGATGCTCGGCTTCGACGACATTCGGCGCTCGGTAGCCGAGCGCCGAATGGAGATAGCTGGCGTTGTAGTCGGCAAGCCAGCGGTCGAGGGCTTCGAAGAAGGCGGCCGGGCTGGTCCACTCGCGGAGCCAGACCAGTTCCTCCTTCAGCGTTCTGAGAAACCGCTCGGTGTCAGCGTTGCCCTTGGGATTGCTGTAGCTGGTGAAGGCCTGATGGATGCCCAGGGCGGCGCAGGCGCGCATGAAGGCGAGCGAGGTCGGCTGGCAGCCGTTGTCGGCCATCAGGTGCAGGCTTTGGCCCTCGATCCCGTGCGGGAATTGGCGGTTCAGGGCGCGGTTTAAAGCAACCAGCCAGTGCCAGGCGCGGGCCTGCAGGCCGGCGTAATGCCCGACGACCTCCTTGCTGTGCCAGTCGAGCACGACCACCACGTAGACCCAGCCGAAGCCCTCGATCATGGTCTTGGTCATGTCGATGCCCCACCATTCGTTGGGCCGGGTCGGCCGTGGCTTCCTGGTGTCCGCCTTGCGCCTGGCCCGTAGCTTCGGGTTCGGCCTCACCAGCAGATCGTTGACCTTCATCACGCCGTAGACGCGTTTCTGATTGACCGTCAGGCCGTCGATGTAGCGCAGATACGCCCAGACCCGGCGATAACCCCAGAACGGATGGTCGGCCTTGAGCTCTCGGACGCGCTCGAGCAGCCCGCCATTGCGGGCAGCAACCTTGGCGTAGGGCCCACGCATCAGCCGAGCACCTCTTCGCTTTTTTTGAGCTCCAAGGCGAACTCGCCGACCAGGGCCTTGAGCCGCGCGTTTTCGCGTTCGAGCCGGCCCTGGCGTTGCGGGGCGCCGGCCGGCTCGAACGCTTTCGCGGCGTTGGCCAGGAACAGATCGCGCCACTGGTAGTATTGCGCCTGGCTGATCTCATGTTCGGCGCACAGCTCGCCGATCGGCCTGCCCTTCAACCCCTCGAGCACGATCAGCGCCTTCTGCTCGGGCTTCCACTTGCGTCGCTTCATGGCCGTCCTCCCCGCTTCAGACAGCCACGCCTTTCTCGCTTAGCTCAAGCCTCTTCCAAACGGGGAGCAGGATAGTAGCCTCCCTCCGGCACGCGTGCGAGGTCAAGAACCGCTTTGTGAAGAAGGAGATCTCCGTCATATTGCTTGCTCAATTCAGCAATGACTGCACGCCGCATGGTCCCGGCTGTCAGCGTCTGCTCCAGAAGGCCCAGCGCGCGATCATACTGGCTGGCCCAGAAGGCGGCTTTCGCAGGCTCCAGATTGTCTCGGATGAGTTCTTCGATCGGGCGGCGGTAGGTCTTTCGAAAGACCTTTTTGACGAGACCTTTGAAGAGAGGCAAGCCGGTGTAAACGGAAATCCCCGCACCGCAGAAAAGAACGAGCCGCTGCTCTTCCAAAGCGCGCTCGATCTCGTTCGGTAGTTCGACCTCGCCGATACCGGGTCGATACATCGATGGCTCTATGACTCGTGGTGCTTCCTCATCATAGGTTGGATTACCCCTCCCCGCAATTTCCTAGAGGTAAGGCACAGGCGGCGTCGCCCGGCGCAATGAAGCCGGATACCGCTTCAGGCTCGCCAGCCGAGCTGGCCGGCGCCATGCTAGTGTAGTGACTTGGGGCCGTAAGGTGGAGGCACGTGTCATGGCGGCACGCCGGATCGGCATTATCATGCACGGGGTCACCGGGCGCATGGGGACGAATCAGCACCTGATCCGCTCGATTCTCGCCATCCGCAAAGACGGCGGGGTCGCGCTCGCGGACGGCACCAGGGTAGTGCCCGAGCCGCTCCTGGTCGGGCGCGATCCGCGGAAGCTGGAGGCCCTGGCCATCGCTCACGGCCTCGATCGCTTCGCGCTCGATCTCGATGCCGCGCTCGAGGACGCCGACTACGAGATCTTCTTCGATGCCGCCTCGACCCGGCTGCGCGCCGGACTGCTCAAGCGCGCGATCGCCGCCGGCAAGCACGTCTATTGCGAGAAGCCGGTCGCCTCGAACCTCGAGGACGCGCTCGCGGTGTGGCGGGCCGCCGACGCCGCCGGGATCAGACACGGCGTGGTCCAGGACAAGCTGTGGCTGCCGGGACTGCTAAAGCTCAGGATGCTGATCGATGCCGGCTTCTTCGGCCGCATCCTCGCCATCAAGGGGGACTTCGGCTACTGGGTGTTTGAGGGCGACTGGCAGGCGGCGCAACGACCATCCTGGAACTACAAGAAGGCGGAAGGCGGCGGCATCATCCTCGACATGCTCTGCCACTGGCGTTACGTGCTCGACAATCTGTTCGGCGATGTTCGAAGCGTGTTCTGCCTCGGCGCCAATCACATCCCCGAGCGGGTCGACGAGCGGGGCGGGCGCTACGTCGCCGATGCCGACGACGCCGCCTATGCGATCTTCGA
>DASPGI010000045.1:0-11802 GCA_035620695.1 Alphaproteobacteria bacterium | reverse complement strand
GTTCGGCGGCCTGGACGCTCTTCGCGAGAAATTCATATCCGCTGGGACCGACCGATTCGGCAGTGGCTGGGTCTGGCTGGTGGTCGATGCCGGAAAGTTTGCGGTGACCTCCACGCCGAACGGCGAGCCGCCAATGGTATCGGGCCGGCACGCGTTGCTCACCTGCGATGTGTGGGAGCACGCCTACTATCTCGACTATCAAGACAGGCGGCAGGATTTCCTCGCCCAGTTCTTCGACCATCTTGCAAACTGGGAGTTCGCGGCCGAACGCCTGGCGCTGGAGGGCGAGGGCAGCTATACCGGCGCGCGCAGCTATCGGGAAGGAGCCGAGCGCTTTTCCCGCTCGGGCAAAGTAGGCGAAGCGGCGACGGCCGCGCGCAGGGCTTTCGAGGGACCCGAAGGTGAGGTGCTGCGCCAGGCCGAGGAGGAGGGACGCCTGCGCGGCCAGGGAGATCGAAGAAAACGCGCCGCTGCCGAACCCGGCGTCGGCGGCGCTAATCCCAAGGATGCCGATCCAAGGAAAGGCAAGCGGTAGGGCGACCGCGGCCTCACGGGCTCAAGTCGCTGAAAGGCGGCCCGCCCACGAAAAGACGGGCTTGGGCCTTCGGTTCCACTTGCGTCCTCAGTCCGGGCTCGGCGAACTTGGGTGCAGTCAGCCCGCCCTTCTCTCCATGATCATGAGGATGTCGCCATGCCGGGACCGTTGAGCGGCGTGAAAGTGTTGGAACTGGTCAAGAAGGGCCCAGGCGCCTTCGTGACCATGATGCTCGCCGATATGGGCGCAGATGTAATCAAGGTGGAGGCGCCATCGCCTGAAGGCGAGTCCGGTTCGGGAGAATCGCCTCTCGCCGCCGATGCCCGAGCGCAAGCGGCCAACATCGTCAATCGCGGCAAGCGCAGCTTGGTATTGGACCTGAAGGCCGAGCGCGGTCGAGAGGTGCTGCACGCGCTGGCCCGGAAGACCGACGTCGTCGTCGAGGGCTTTCGACCGGGAGTGACCGCGCGCCTATCCGCCGACTATGAGACGCTGCGCATTGGAAACCGGCGCCTGATCTATTGCTCTCTCAGCGGGTACGGCCAGGATGGCCCTTACCGGGACCTGCCGGGCCACGACATCAACTACATCGCCATGGCCGGCATTCTCAAT
Source organism: Alphaproteobacteria bacterium (assembly GCA_035620695.1). Taxonomy (GTDB): domain Bacteria; phylum Pseudomonadota; class Alphaproteobacteria; order JAREAF01; family JAREAF01; genus JAREAF01. Next base: position 10,655 of record DASPGI010000045.1, on the reverse strand, counting down.
CTCATCGGCGAGCCTGGCAAACCACCCATCGTGCCCCTGAACTTCATTGCGGACCTCGGCGGTGCCGCGCTCCATGCGGTCGCCGGCATAGTCCTGGCGTTGTTTGCACGCGAGCGCACTGGGAACGGCCAGCTTGTGGACATTGCGTATCTCGATGCGGCGGTATCGCTGCTCGCGCCGACGAGCATCATCAGGGAGCATCTCGCGGGCGGCGCGCCGGTCAAACGTGGCATGGGCGCGCTCGGCGGGCGGTTTCCTTACTACGCAGTCTATGAGACGAGCGACGCAAAATTCATCAGCATCGGCTGCATAGAGCCGTGGCTTTGGGCGAATCTGTGCAATGCCATAGAACGGCCGGATCTGATTGATGCCGGCTTGCAGCCCGGAGACTATACGGGAAAGGAGAGCGAACGGCAGTCCTGGTGCCGAAAAGAGCTTGAGCGAATCTTCAAGACACGTTCGCGCGACGAGTGGTTTGAGCTGCTGGCGCGCGCGGATGTGTGCACCGGGAAAGTGTACGAGATACCAGAACTTTTCGACGATCCTCAGCTCAAGCATCGGCGGATGGCGACCCGCATGTCCCATCCGGAAATTGGCGAAGTGAAGCAGATCGGCATCGCCATCAAGCTATCCGATACACCCGGCTCGATCCGGGGTTTTGCTCCCTGGAAGGGTCAGCACACGCAGGAAATCCTGGCGGAGTTGGGAAATTCATGATCGCCGACTGCCATCAGAGTTAGCGCGCACACTCCTCTCCCCCCGCGGAGCGGGAAGAGGGCAGCCGAGCGAAAGGAGGCGGGAGAGGGGTGTCTACATATTTGCGCCACCCTCACCCGCTCGGGGCTTACGCCCTCGCGACCTCTCCCGCGAGCGGGAGAGGTGAAACTGCCTCGCCTCCTCCCAACTCAGCGCTGGTCGAGCTTCAACTCGATGCGGCGATTTCGGCTGTAGATTTCTGGGCTGTCGCCCGGCTCGAGCGGACGGAACTCGGCGAATCCCGCGGCGGCGAGACGATCGGGAGGCACCCCGCGCGCTTCCAGAAACCGCACCACATTGATCGCGCGTTTGGCCGAGAGCTCCCAGTTCGACGGAAACTCGAAGGTTTGGATCGGGTTGCGGTCGGTGTGGCCGTCGACGCGCAGAACCCAGTCGATCTCGGGTGGAATGGTCTTGGCGATGTCGAGCAGCGTATCGGCCAGATCGGCGAGTTGCGACTGACCGTCGGGCTCGAGCACGGCCGAGCCGCTGGCGAACAGCACCTCGGACTGGAACACGAAACGGTCGCCGACGACGCGGATATCGGGGCGAGCGCCGAGCACCTCGCGCAGCCGTCCGAAAAATTCCGAGCGATAGCGCGCCAGCTCCTCGACCTTGCTCGCCAGTGCCAGGTTCAGCCGCCGCCCGAGGTCGGCGATCTGCACCTCCTGCTCCTTCGATTTGGTTTCGGCGAGCTCCAGCGCGTCGGCAAGTTGCGACAGCTGCTCGCGCAGAGCCAAAATCTGCCGGTTCAGAAGTGCTACCTGCAATTGCGCCTCGTTCGAGATTTCCTTTTCCTCCAGCGAGACCTCTTCGGCGGCGGCGAGTTTCCGGGTCAGCTCATCGCGCAGGCTCTCCAGTATCGCAATATCGGAAACCAAGGCCTGGACCTTGGCGCGATCGGCCTCGATGACCTTGTAGGCCTCCTCCAACTCCTTGGCCCGTCGCAACAAATCCTCGCTGAGCTCTTGCGCGCGCGCATTCGATTCCGCGAGGCTCGCCGCCAGGGCATCGCGCTCGCCGATGATCACGGTCAAGCGTTGATCCAACTCATCCCGGCTTTTGATGGAAGCCTGGAGCTCGGCGGAAATTTCACCGATATTCGCCCTGAGCTCGGTATTCGCCTTGCGTTCGAGCGCAAGCAGGTCGGCAAGCTCGGCGACCTGCTGTGTCAGCCGCTGCAGCGCCTGCTCCCGTCCGCTCAAGGCCGCGCTGAGATAGGTCTGCGCGATCACGAAGACCATCAGCACGAAGATGATGACCATGACCAGGGTCGAGAGCGCATCGACCCAGCCGGGCCAGACATTGACGCCGCGTCGTGCGGCGCTGCGGCTTAGGCTCGGCATTGCAGGGCGCTATCGGACATCGGTCTCCTCCGCCAGCGCGGCGATGGTCCGGGCGAGCAGCTTGATCTCGCTGCGGATCTCCTGGGTGGATTGCTGCCGGCCCTGGCCGATCTCGTCGAGCAGCCGCTGGAGATAGACGTCGATGTTGCGGATATGCGTGCGCGACGCCTCGTCCAACCCGCCGACGCCATCGCCCGCCATATCGACGAACCGCGCCAGAGTCGGGCGCAGCTCCATCTGGCTCTCGGCCAGCTTCACCATCAAGGACTGGTTTGTCCGCATCTGGTCGCTCATGGCGGTCAGACGCTCGGTCAGCGCCAAGAGGTTGCTGTTCGCCTGCATCCGGCCTTCCTCGCCGCGGGCCAGTGTGCGCTGCAGATTCTCCAGGCTGTCGGCGGTCTGCTCCAAAAGCGCCTGAATATAGGCCGGGATCGGCTGATCCCCCTCGCCGATCGGCCCGCCGCCGCTCAGCCGCGTCACCCCGGACAGCCAGTCCTCCAGATCCTGGAAGAAGCGGTTGTTCGCCTGGCCCGCCTGCAACTCGAGGAAGCCCAGGACCAGCGAGCCCGACAAGCCGAAGAGCGAGGAGCTGAACGCCGTGCCCATGCCGCTCAGCGGCTGCTCAAGGCTGACCTTGAGCTGTGAGAAAAGCTGGGTGACATCGGTGGCGCCGATCGAAAGGGCCCCGACCGCTTCGCCCACCGAGGCCACCGTTTGCAAGAGACCCCAGAAGGTGCCCAGAAGACCGAGGAAAACCAGAAGGCCGATCAGATACCGGCTGATCTCCTGCGACTCGTCGAGGCGCGCCTGGATGCCGTCGAGGATCGATCGCGTGGCGAGAGCGGACAGGCTGAGACGGCCGCGGCGTTCACCCAGCATGGTGGCCATCGAAGCCAGCAGCTTCGGGGGGTTGCTCGAAGCCGCTTGGCCCCGGCGATAAGCTTCAAGCCAGGACACCTCCGGCCCGATCATGACGACCTGGCGTATGACGAAGATGATGCCGAAAACCAGCACGCCGAGGATCATTCCGTTCAGCCAGGGATTGGTGTTGAATGCGCTTATGATCTGCGGCGCCAGAAAGCCGGCGACCACTAGAACGGCGGTCAGAAAGATCACCATTCTCAAGAGAAAACGTCGTGGTCCGGTCATGCCCCCCTCCGCCCGGCGATCGCCACCTTGATCACGATGGCGACCGCACTATGTCGACGCGATCCGCCGGACCGGCTCCGGCGGTGAAGTCGAACGCGCGCACGGTCATGCGCCCGCCCGACACCCCATGCTTGATCAGGAAGGACCGCACTGCCAGCGCACGTCCGAGTGAAATTCGTCGGGCGCTCATCGTCGCTCCGCCAGTGCCGGCATAGGCAAGAAGGAGGATGCCCGATCGATCTTCCTTGGCCAGCCTACCGGCCACGGCCGTAAGGTCCCGCCTGGCGTCCTCGCCAAGTTCCATCTCCTCGGGCGAAAACCCGATCGTTGCGAGGATCGCCGAAGGCGCCTGGCTTGTGGCCGCCTCGCGCACCGGCTTTCGGGCCGGCAGCGGTTCTGAAGCACCGACCGGCTCGGCTGCTATTAGCGCCGGGGCAAGGACGCCTACGCCCGCCATAAGGCGGACTATCTGAGCCGCGCCTGTCATGATGGCCGGCTCGCCAGCCTCCCGAACGTCCCGCCGAGGAACTTACCCATGTGCGAGCCGGACAATAACCCATCGTGGGGAGGGCGAACAACCTGCGCTCGACTAGGGTTGGGCGGCCACCCCGGCGCGCCGCCGCTCGCGCCCCGCCAGGAGGCGTAAGAGTGGCCGGTGCAGAGCATCGTTGGCGGCGAGGATGGACAGGCCGGTTTCGGGCCGTCCCGGACCCTCGATCTCGCTTACATAGCCGCCCGCCTCGCGTACCAGCACGATGCCCGCCGCAACATCCCAAGGGCCAAGATTACGCTCCCAGAAGCCGTCGAACCGTCCTGCGGCAACCCAGGCAAGGTCCAGCGCGGCCGAGCCGAACCGGCGCACGCCCGCAGTCTCGGACATGGCGGCTGCCAGCTGGTCGAGGAAATCGGCGCCCTTGTCGCGGCCCTTGAACGCCATGCCGGTTGCCAGCAAGGCCTCCTCGATCCGCCTTCGTCCCGAAACGCGCAGGCGCCGGTCGTTGAGCCAGGCCCCAGCACCTTTCTCGGCCCAATAAAGCTCGCTCTTGATGACGTCGTAGACCAGGCCGGCAACCATCTCCCCCTCGCGCTCGAGGCCGATCGAGATCGCCCAGTGCGGGATGCCGTGCAAAAAGTTGCTGGTGCCGTCGAGCGGATCGACGATCCAGCGGTGACGGCCGTCGGCGGCGGCCGATTCGGCATGCTCCTCGGTCACCATGCCGTAATCGGGGCGTGCGCGACCCAGCTCCTCCCGGAGGACACGGTCGGCCTTGAGATCGGCGTTGGAGACAAAGTCGGCCGGACCCTTGCGCGAAACCTGGAGCTGCTCAACCTCGCCGAAGTCGCGCCTCAAACCCCGCGCGGCCTTTTCGGCGGCACGGACCATGACATTGATGACGGGCGAGCGGACAGCCATGCAACGGGCCTACTTGGCCCGCTCGACATAGGTGCCGTCCATGGTGTTCACGACCACCCGCGTGCCCGCCTCGACATGCGGGGGGATCAGAATGCGGCTGCCGTTGTCGAGCCTGCCGGGCTTGTAGGAGGAGGCCGCGGTCTGGCCTTTCACAACAGGGTCGGCCTCGACCACGGTCATGATCACGGTATCGGGCAGCTTGACCGAAATGGCTTCCCCTTCATAGCTCATGACCGTCACCATCATTCCCTCCTGCAGGAAGACGGCGGGTTCGCCGATCAAGTCCTTGCGCACCTGGGTCTGCTCGTAGGTCTCGGTATCCATGAGGGTGCAGAGCCCGCCCTCGGAATAGAGATACTGATAATCCTTCTCGTCGAGGCGCACGCGCTCGACGGTCTCGCTCGAGCGGAAGCGCTCGTTGAGCTTGGTGCCGTCGCGGATATCCTTCAACTCGACCTGGAGGAAGGCGCCGCCCTTGCCGGGCTTCACATGCTGGGTCTTCACCGCCACCCAGAGGCGGCTCTTATGCTCGATCACATTGCCGGGGCGGATGGCGTTGCCGTCGATCTTCATGGGCGAGGAATCCAAAGGGCGTTTTAAAAAGCGGCGGACCCTACACCAACGCGCCAAGCCGGGCAACGGAGCAGCTCAGGACATCCGTCCGCGCGACACCTGCTTCTGTTTGAGCGCCACGGAGATCGAGCCGTTGAGGTTGGCCACTCCGGCTCCCGGCCCATCGGGGTGATCCCAGACAGCGGAGACGACGGCGAGGAAATCCGCTCCCGCCTGAACCAGCGGCGCACAATTCTCGGCCGTGATGCCGCCGATGGCGACGCAGGGCACGGTCATGATCTCGCTCCACCATTCGAGCAAATCGATCCCCGCGCGCGCGGGCGGCTCCTTGGTGCGGGTCGGGAAGAAGGCGCCGAAGGCGACATAGTCCGCGCCCGCTTCGGCCGCCACCAGCGCGTCATGCCGCGAGGCATAACAGCTCACGCCCACGATGGCGTCCGCGCCGACCAGCGCCCGCGCCTTCGCATAGGGCATGTCGTCGGCGCCGATATGCACGCCGTCCGCTCCGACTTCGGCAGCAAGATCGGGCCGGTCGTTCAGAAGAAAGGCGACGCCGCGCTTCTGCACGATCGGTTTCAATGCAAGAGCGGCGGCGCGGATGTCGTCGTCCGTGACCCCTTTCAGGCGAAGCTGAACGGCCGCCACATCTCCGGCATCGAGCGCGCGCGCCAGCATGTCCGCGAACGGCTTTGGATCGAGCCGTTCCGGGGTGATGAGATAAAGCCGGCAGGCAGGCGCGTCGGTAGAAGCTTCGATGGTGGTCAGGCCTTGCCCTGATAGATCTGGATCAGCGTGTCCAGCATCTTGATGGCTTCCTCGCGGGGCCGCTGGAAGCTGTTGCGGCCGATGATCGAGCCGTTGCCGCCGCCGTCCCGAATCGCCCGCGCCGCCTCGAAAATGCTTTCGGTCGTGGAGGCCTCGCCGCCGGAGAAGACGACGATGCGTCTGCCGTTGAAGCAGGACTGGACCACATGCTTCACCCGCGCCGCTGAGGAGGAAATATCGATCTTTTGCGCCTCATAGACCTTCTTGGCGGCAGCTAACTCCAGATGCGCGGTCGGCAGCTTGACCTTGATGATATGCGCGCCCAGGAGTGCTGCCATATGCGCGGCGTAGGCGCAGATATCCATCGCCGTCTCGCCCTCCTTGGTCAGGTCGCCGCCACGCGGATAAGACCAGATGACCACGGCGAGGCCCTTCGATTTGGCTTCGCGGCCGAGGTCGCGGATCTCCTCCATCATCCCGAACTGGTCGTCCGAACCCGGGTAGATGGTGAAACCGATGGCCGAGCAGCCGAGCCGGAGCGCGTCCGCGACCGATGCGGTCACCGCCTGGTCCTTGGCGCGGGCCAGCGAGTTCGCGCTGTTGGCCTTGAGGATGGTGGGGATCCGGCCGGCGAAGGTACTGGCCCCGGCCTCGAGCATGCCAAGCGGAGCGGCATAGGCCGACAGTCCCGCATCGATCGCCAGTTTGAAATGGTAGTGCGGGTCGTAGGCAGGCGCATTCATGGCGAAGCTGCGGGCGGGCCCATGCTCGAATCCCTGGTCGACCGGCAGGATGACGAGCTTGCCGGTCCCCCCCAGGCGTCCTTGCATGAGGATGCGGGCGAGGTTCGCCTTGGTGCCCGGCGTGTCGCTTTCGTAATTGTCCAAGATCGCCTTGACGCGTTCGCTGATGCTCATCGCTCCATCCACCCTGTTGGGATGATCCCGCTCGCGGACATTCGGGAAAGCGGCCTTCCCTTATCGCGAGGCCGCCCTTTTTTCAATGCTTGGACGATTTCTCCGGAAACCCGCCCGAATCGACGTTCCTGGCGTGCTCCGGGTTGCTGATCCACGCCTTCGCCGCCGCGATGCGCCGTTTGGGCGAGATTCCGGCGAGGCCGAGTGCCGCCGGCCGGTGGGCGAGGAAGGTCCGGCCCAACGCCGCCGCCACCTCCGCCAGCCCCTCCGTCTGGTCCGCGGGCCCGGTGAAGCAGACCCCCTCCGCCCCCGCCCGCAGGGCCTCGTGGGCAAGTGCCGCCCGGTCGCCGCAGTCGAACATCACGAGGATACTGGCGCCCGGAAACACGCGACGGAGATGGCGGGCCAGTTCCTGGGTCCAGAGCGTGCCCAAGGCGGCGGCCATGTCCACCGGTGTCAGCAAAAGGATCGGCTGGCCCAGTTCCTCAGCGACGGCAGCCGCGGCGCGCGCCTGTTCGAGATCATGGATGATAAAGGCAGGGCGGGTCATCGCTCAAAAGTGCCCATCGAGCGCCTTCACCTCGTCCGCCCTTTGGGCGGGAGAGGACGCGAGCCCGAGCGGGTGAGGGTGGGAACATGCGCAGACGCCCCTCACCCGGCTTGCGTTACTCGGCACCCTCTCCCCACGAAACCGTGGGGCGAGGGAAGGTTACCCCAGTCGCCCGATCGCGGCCGCGGTGTCGCTCATCCGGTTCGAGAAGCCCCATTCGTTGTCGTACCAGGCGAGCACGCGCGCGAGCCTGCCCTCGATCACCTGCGTTTGCTTGACGTCGAAGGTGGCGCTGGCCGGATTGTGGTTGAAATCGGAGGAAACCAAAGGCTCGCTCGAGAGCTCCAGAATACCCTTGAGGGCGCCGGCGGCAGCCTTCTTCATGGCTTCGTTGATGGCCTCCGCGCTTGCCTCCTTCTCGGTGGAAACCACCAAATCGATCAGGGAGACATTCGGTGTGGGCACGCGGATCGCGGTGCCGTCGAGCTTGCCCTTCAGCTCGGGTAGCACCAGACCGATCGCCTTGGCAGCACCGGTCGAGGTTGGGATCATGGACAAGGCCGCGGCTCGCGCGCGGTGCATGTCCTTGTGCAGCGTATCCACGCTTGGCTGATCGCCGGTATAGGAATGGATCGTTGTCATGTAGCCGCGGGCGATGCCGACCGCCTTGTGAAGCACCTGCGCGACCGGCGCCAGGCAGTTGGTCGTGCAGGAGGCGTTGGAGACGATTCTGTGCTCGGGCTTGAGCGCCTTGTCGTTGACGCCGTAGACCACCGTCAGGTCCGGGTCGGTCGCGGGCGCGGAGATCAGCACGCGCTTGGCGCCGGCCTCCAAATGCTTGGCGGCGGCCTCGCGCTTGGTGAAGAGGCCGGTGCATTCCATCACCACGTCGATTTTCAACTCGCGCCAGGGGAGCTTGGCGGGGTCGCGCTCGGCCAGCACCTTGACGAAGCCGAAATTTCCAAGATCGAAGCCGTCCTCGCGTGTCTTGATTTCGCCGGGCAAACGGCCATGCACCGAGTCCCATTTCAGAAGATGCGCGTTCGCCTCGACCGATCCGAGATCGTTGATCGCCACGAATTCCAAATCGCGACGGCCCGCCTCAAAGGCCGCGCGCAACACCAGGCGGCCGATGCGCCCGAACCCGTTGATGGCGACACGTACTGCCATAATCTCCTCTCCCGTGGCCTACAGCCGCGCTCTGACGGCAGCGGCCACCGCCTCGGCGGTGATGTTGAAATGCTTAAACAGCATGTCCGCGGGGGCCGAGGCGCCAAATCCGCTCATGCCGACAAAAGCTCCCTTGGGTCCGATATAGCGCTCCCAGCCGAAAGGTGAAGCCGCCTCGACCGCCACCTTGAGGCTGCCGGACCCGAGCACCTCCTCGCGGTAGGGAACAGGCTGGCCCTCGAAGCGATCCCAGGACGGCATCGAGACCACTGCCGCGGCAACGCCCTCGGCCGCCAGCAGCTTCTGCGCCTCCAGGGCAATCTGCACCTCCGAGCCGCTCGCCAGCAGGGTTGCCTCGCGCGGGCGCTCGGATGGCGAAAGGATGTAGGCGCCACGGGCGGACAGATTTTCCGATACATGTCGGGTGCGCAAGGCCGGCACCGCTTGTCGGGTAAGCGCGATGACCGAGGGGCGGTCGGCCTGCGCCAGGGCGAGCGCCCAGCATTCAGCCGTCTCCACCGCGTCGGCCGGACGGAAAAGGCTGAGATTGGGGATCGCCCGCAAGCCGGCCAGATGCTCGATCGGCTGATGGGTCGGCCCGTCTTCGCCCAGCCCGATCGAATCATGGGTCATCACATAGATGACGCGCAAACCCATCAGCGCCGCGAGTCGGATCGACGGACGGCAGTAATCGGTGAAGACCAGGAATGTGCCGCCATAGGGAATGAAGCCGCCATGGAGCGCGATGCCGTTCATCGCCGCCGCCATGCCATGCTCGCGTACGCCATAGAAGATGTATCGGCCATCGGCTTCGGTCGCGGTGACCGCCTTCATCGTCTTGACGATGGTGTTGTTGGAATGCGTCAGGTCGGCCGAGCCGCCGACCATCTCGGGTACCGCAGGCACGAGCGCCTCGAGCACGCGTTGCGAAGCGACGCGGGTGGCGAGTTTCGGTTTCTCCTCGGCGAAGCCACGCTTCAGCGCAGCCACCGTGCTCTCGAGGCCCACCGGCAGGGCGCCGGAAATCCGACGGTCGAACTCGGTGCGCTCCGGATGGCGCGCGGCGCGCTGGCGCCAAGCGGCATTCTCGGCCGCGCCGCGCCGACCGACCGCGCGCCAGGCACCGAGAATTTCCGCTGGAATCTCGAACGGCGGATGGCTCCAGCCAAGCTTGGCGCGCGCACCCTCCACCTCCTTGGCGCCGAGCGCCGCGCCATGGGCGCTGGCCGTGCCCGCCTTGGTCGGAGCTCCGTAGGCTATGGTGGTCCGGCAGGCGATGAGGCTCGGCCGATCGCTCTCCCGCGCCGCGCCGATCGCCGACGCCACCGCCTCTGGATCATGTCCGTCCACCTGCGCGACCGCCCAGCCTGCGGCTTTGAACCGTCCGATCTGGTCGCCCGACTCGGAGAGGCTGGTCGGGCCGTCAATCGTGATGCCGTTATCGTCGAAGAGAAGGATCAGCTTGCGCAACCGCAGATGGCCGGCGAGCGAGATCGCCTCGTGGCTGAGCCCTTCCATCAGGCAGCCGTCGCCGGCGAGCACGTAGGTGTAGTGATCGACCAGCTCCGGCCCGAATCGAGCGTTGAGCATGCGCTCGGCAAGCGCCATGCCGACGGCATTGCCGAGGCCCTGGGCCAAGGGACCGGTGGTGGTCTCGATGCCCGGTGCGTGGCCGTATTCGGGGTGACCGGCGGTGCGACTGCCGAGCTGGCGGAAATTGCGCAGCTCCTCCAGCGACATCTCGGGATAGCCCGTGAGATAGAGCAGCGCGTAGAGCAGCATCGAGCCGTGCCCGGCCGATAGCACGAAGCGGTCGCGGTCCGGCCAGGCCGGATCGGCGGCATCGAACTTCAGGAAACGTGTGAACAGCACCGTCGCCACGTCCGCCATGCCCATCGGCATGCCGGGATGGCCCGAATTGGCCCGCTCGACCGCGTCCATCGCCAGCGCGCGGATGGCGTTGGCGAGGTCCTGATGGCGGAGGGTCGATGAAGGCTGTTCGGTCAACGGCGCTG
>DASPGI010000044.1:0-17425 GCA_035620695.1 Alphaproteobacteria bacterium | reverse complement strand
TTGACGACGAAGCTGTAAGGCCCGAAGCGCTGAGCCATGCCGAGAAGCTGGCTGCCATCCTCGCTCATCGCCCATTTGTAAGGCGGCTTGAAGGCCGGCAGCATCTGCTCGAAATAGGGCTCGAAGCGCGCGCGGTCCAAGGGCTGGATCAGGCCCTCGGGATGCATGATCTTACGGGCCCAGGGATTATTGACGTTGATCAGGTCCCAGACATTGGTTTCGCCTGCCCTTAGGCGGTTGATCATGGTCGGATCGTTGGTGAGCGATTCGGCCTTGATGGTCGCGTTCTTGGCTTGGCGGAACGGGTCGAGGACCTGTGCGGAGTTGTAGCCCTCCCAGCACAGGATGTTCAATTCGTTCTCGCGAGCCGCCAGGGCCTTGCGTGAGGTCAAAGCCGGCAGCGCGAGAGCCGCGGCGGCGGCGGTGCTCTTCAGAAACTCACGGCGGTCGAGATGCAACACGGCGATGGCCTCCCTTCCCTTTCTTGTTCGCCGACCTTGAATGGAGGGCGCGGAGAATGCCGATCGGCGGACGCCGCGCCCCGGCCGGCCGGGGTGCGAAAGGCTAACACGCGCCTTTCGGGCCGACCAACCCCACCTACGGATGAAGGAAGGGAAATCGGTCCCGCCCTCAGAATGTCAGCACGACCTTGCCGAACTGCTCTCCGCGGTCGAGGTAGCAGAAGGCTTGAGGCGCCTCGTCGAATGGAAAGATTCGATCGATCGTAGGCCTCAGGCGATGGCGCCGGACGAAGGCCAACATCGCGGCGAAGTCGCCGGAATTGCCCATGGTGGAACCCAGGATCGACTGCCAGGACAGGAAGAACGGCACCAGGTTGAACGCCACCACATCACCGCTGGTGGAGCCATAGACCACCATGCGTCCGCCGCGGGCAAGCGCCTTGGCCGATTCCTCCCAGGTGACGCGCCCCACGCTTTCGATCACCAGCGCAGCGCCGGCGCCCGAGGTGGCCTCCCGCACCTTCTCAGCGAAAGGGCTGGCGCTGTCTAGAACGGGCTCGGCGCCGAGCGCCGCCAGCCGGTCGCGCTTGCTCGGATCGCGGGAGGTGGCGATCACCCGGGCCCCGAGGGCGTGAGCGAGCTGCACGCAAGCATTGGCTGTGCCGCCGCCCGCGCCTGGGATAAGCACCGTCTCGCCGGGCACGAGGCGGCCGACCGTCACCAGCGCACGCCAGGCGGTCAGCGAAGAGAGGGGCAGTGCCGCCGCCTCCTCGAAGGCGAGATGTTCCGGTTTGGGACAGGCATTCTCCCGCGGCACCACCACCTGCTCGGCAAAGGTGCCGTCGGTCGGATCGCCGAGGATCTCGAACTTTGGGCCCGGAAAGGGCTGGTGCGCGGGCCAGTGGAGCGAGGGGTTGATCACAACCTCCGTCCCGACCGGCGGATCCGATACCCCCGGCCCCACTCCTGCCACCACGCCCGCCCCATCGGAGCCGAGCACCACCGGCTTTGCGCCCGGCTTCCAGCCGCGGCAGGCCCAGAGGTCTCGATGGTTGAGGGCGGCCGCGCGCAGCCTGACCAGCACCTGGCCGGCATCCGGTCGCGGCTCCTCCCGTTCGCGGAGGCGCAAGCCCTTCAGGCCCGCTCCTTCCAGAACCAGCGCGCGCACCTAAAACGCGCTCAGCGCGGCACCGGGTCCGCTATGACGCGGGCGTAGCTGCCACCGCGCTGGATCAAGACCGGCGTGCCGACGGCCAGCGGGGTCTCCTCGCCCTCGCGGTTCTGCACCAAGGTCACATCCTTGCCGCTTTCCAGGCGAAGCACATATTCAATGCCCTCACGGCTGTCGACGGTCTCCTCCGCCGCCCAACCGAGCCCCGCGCCGATCAAGCCGCCGAGCACCGAGCCGATCACCTGGCCCGCATCGCCTCCGCCGACGAGATAGCCCGCCGAGGCCCCCGCGGCGCCGCCCACCAAGGGGCCATAGCCGCTCTGCTCACCCTCGCCGCTGATCTCGACGACGCGGCTCGACAAGACGACCGCGCGCGAAGTGTCGATGACGCGGCCGACTTCGTCGGCATTGTAGGTGGAACTGGTCTGGTGGCCGCAACCGGCGATGGCCAGGGCCAGAGCCGTCGCGGCGAAGATCGTCGCCCTGCGCTTCATAGCTTGAATGCTCCCAAAGGTCGCGCGGCGTCGGTTTGCCGGTGCCGCTTGCGCCCGTTTTGGAAATTCTACGAAAGAGCAAGCCCTTCCAGCAATCGACCTGCTGACCCTGCCTCGAAAGGGCGAAGGTATTGAATAACGACGCCTCGCACCATCTTGAGCCTTCCAACGCAGTGTTCTAATTTGCCGGAGGGGACGGCTGGTGGGATGGAGCCCCTTAACCCAGCATCGACCGGGACCGTCGGCCCATCGGCGGTTACCTCACTGAATGATCTTCACCTTTTGCCCGCGCTCGAGGCGTTCATCCCCTTCAAGGCCGTTGAGGAGGCGGAAGCGCTCTTCGGCGAGATCATCCACCGCCATACGGCCAGCCAGGCTCGCGACCGTGTCGCCCGAGCCGACGGTCACCACTTGCACCCGCTGCGGCTTCAAGCCCGACGCCTCCGCCTGGCTCAGTTTTCGGAAGCTGTAGGTGGTCTCGCGGAAAGCCTGGTTGTAACGGTCGGCGCGGTCTGGCGGGGTTGCGAAGAGAAACTGATAGACCGTGCTTGCATCGTAGCGAATCAGCACCACCCTCAGATCGGCCTTCCGGCCGTTGACCGAGCCCTGGGTAAGGCCTGTGGCCCCTTCCATGCCATTGACATTGATTTGCTCCACGTCCTCAAAGCTCGCCTTGGGATGGTCGTAGAACCAGTCCTGTAGCGATCCGGTGGGCTTGGCTCCGGTGAAGACGATGAAGCCGTCGCCCTCGCGCGCTTGAGCCAACACCTGGCTCGGCTGGTTCACAACCTGGAAGCCCTCCGGCACCTCGAAGGCGAAGCGCAGCCCGGGATGGATGAAGCTGCGCCCGCGCACAACGCCTCCGGCGGGATCTTCCCCATAGATGATGCCGTCGATCTTGGAGAGATAAATGTCCTCCGCGACGATCGGATTGGAAACCTGGGTCACGCCGGCATTTTCAATCGCCTGCTCGACCCGGTCAGCGGTGCGCGGATGGGAGGAGGTCCAACTGATCTGCTCGGCCTCATCCGGATCGCGACCGGCCGCCTTCGCCCGCATCCGGGTGTCGGCTTGCAGCTTCTTAAGAAAGCTCACCGCAGCCTGCGGATCGTAGTTGGCCCTTGTCATGTAGCGCACGCCCAGAGTATCGGCCTGCAGCTCCTGGTCGCGCGAATAGCTCTGGATGTAGCCGGTGGCGGCCGCTTGGCCGAGCTGTGCTACGGCGCTGCTGCCGGTAAGAATGCCGGCCAAGGCCGCGCCGAGCCCGGCGATGGTCGCTTGGCCCTGGCGTTGCGCCGAGTGCCGCGCGGTCACATGCCCGATCTCATGCGCGAGCACGCTCACGACCTCGGCCTCGTTCGAGGCCAGCGCAAGCAGGCCGCGTGTGATGTAGATATAGCCGCCCGGCAGGGCGAATGCGTTCACCTGCGGTGTGTCGAGGATGGTGAACCTCCACGGCAAATCCGGCCGCTCGGAGGTCTTGGCCAGGAGCATGCCCAGGCTCGACACATATTTCTGCAGCTCCGGGTCCTTATACTCGCCGCCGAATTCGGCCAGGATCTTCGGATGCTCCTGCTGGGAGACCTTGATTTCCTGGTCCTCCGACAAACCGAGAATCGACTGCTGCCCTGTCGCCGGATTGGTGCCGCAGCCGCTCAGGGCGATGAGCACCATCGCAGCGCCCGCGACTGCCGACCGCGCCCTGCTGCAAATCCTCATTCCGAAACCTCCTCGATCTGTTCGGGATGGGTCACCTCGATCATCGGCCCGTTCCAGTATTCGACCCAGCCGCGCACCCTTATGCGCCGTCCCTCATATGCGGTGATGTCAATGCCGTCTGATCTGAAAACGCGCAACCCCTCCGCTCGGATCACGGCCGTGAAATCGCGTTTCCAATCGGACCCGAAATTCAGATAGGTCGAGCCCCGCACCTCGCCCACCGCCAGAACGGTTCCCTCGATCAGCGCAAACTGATCGATGGCGCGCACCGCCGCATCGCTTGAAAGTGCTTCATAATAATCCAGCGCCCAGATGCCACGGCGCGCCGCTCGCGCCTGACCTTCGCGCTCGTAGAGGTGAGCTGCCAGCGCCCGGTTGTCCGGGAAGGTATAAACACGCGCAAGACCGCGCGAGACCAGCTCGCCCTGCACCCAGAGCCCGTCCTGGCCGCGATAGAGATGGGCCAGAATGCGCCCATGCCGGTCCTGTTCGCGCCCGCCGACGCCGAGGGCCACGTTCCGGTCGAGAACCAGATCCTCCAAGGCTTGCCTGGCTTCCGACGCCAAAGGCCAGGTCGGGAAGTCGGGCCGGCCGAGCGGGAGCTTTGGCGCCTGGATGCCGACCAGGCGGACCTGACGTCCGTCCGACAGCGCGACCGTGTCGCCGTCGATCACCTCGACGACGCGGCCCGACCCGGCGGGCGCGAGTTCCAGGGGAAGCTCCAGGGCATGGGCAGGAAGAGCAGTCGCGGTGAGCGGCAGGATCAGCGCCAGGAAGCGCAAGACAGGCGGCATGGCGGACAGTATATATCCGCGACGGCGTTGCGAATGAGGGAAGCGTTTCCACCTCCTTCCCCAACACGCTTCGGACCTGAAGAGAGGGATTTCGGCTTCGATGGCCCTTGGCGATCTCTACCCTGAGATTCAACCCTTCGAGACCGGCATGCTGGAAGTCGGGGGCGTGCATCGCATCTTTTGGGAGCAGGTCGGCAGGCGCGACGGCGTGCCGGTGGTGTTCCTGCATGGCGGCCCCGGGGCGGGGACGAATCCCACTCACCGGCGTTTCTTCGACCCGGCCCATTACCGCGTCATCATCTTCGACCAGCGCGGAGCCGGCCGTTCGCGGCCGCTTGGCGAGACCAAGGACAACACCACCCGACACCTGATCGCCGATATCGAGGCGCTACGCCAGCAGTTGGGGATAGAGCGCTGGATCGTCTTCGGCGGCTCTTGGGGCGCGACATTGGCGCTGGCTTATGCCCAGGCGCATCCGGACCCCTGCATGGCCCTGGTCCTGCGCGGTATCTTCCTCTGCCGTCGGGCGGAGATCGACTGGTTCCTCTATGGCATCCGCAACGTGTTCCCGGAGCATTGGCGGGCATTCGCAGGGCACATTCCGGAGGCCGAGCGAGGCGATCTTTTGAAGGCCTATCACACGCGGCTCCTGGACCCGGACCCGGCGGTGCACATGCCGGCGGCGCGGATCTGGTCGACATACGAGGGCGCCTGCTCGACCCTCCTGCCCAGCCCCGAGACGGTGGCCGCCTTCGGCGCGGACGTGATGGCGTTGGGGCTCGCACGCCTTGAGTGCCATTATTTCACGAACGGCATGTTCCTTCCCGAGAACAGCCTTCTGTCGAATGTTGGGCGCATCCGAAAGATCCCGGGCGTGATCGTGCAGGGGCGCTACGACATGGTCTGCCCGATCGTCTCGGCCGACGAGCTGCACCGGGCCTGGCCGGAGGCGGACTACATGATCGTGCCCGATGCCGGCCACTCGGCCCTGGAGCCCGGCACGCGCAAGCGCCTGATCGAGGCGATGGAGCGGTTCAAGGGCTTGCGGTAGGGCAAGGAGGCTCCACCCCTTGGCGCCCCTCGATTCCGGCGGCCCTGGCGTGCTATTCATTGCGCCCGCGGCGCACGCTTTCCCCCGCGTCCCCGTAGCTCAGCAGGATAGAGCAACAGTTTCCTAAACTGTGGGTCGCAGGTTCGAGTCCTGCCGGGGACGCCAATCTAAGCTATTGCCGTAACTAACTATTTTTGCCGCCGCTGGCTTGAGCGGAGTGACGTTACCAACCGGCGTGTGTAATCCCGGTGTAGCCGCGCCAGGCGGTCTGTTCCCGGAGGGTTCCGGAATAGCCCGTCCGATCGCGCGAATCGCTTGATCGATGTGCTCGCCATGGACGTGCGTGTAGCGAAGCACCATCGCCAGCGTTTTGTGGCCACTGATCCGCTGGATGGTCGGCAGGTCGACACCGGCCTTCACCAGGGCGGTGATGGCCGTATGCCGCATCACGTGGGGCGTGATCAGCCGTGGATCGAGCGCTGCGGCGATCACTGCCCGGCGGAACGGCTTGCTCATGCGGTCTCGATGTCCGGTGAGGGTGGCGCCTGGCCGCGGCGAGGGGAATATCCAGCCCTTCGGATCGTTCGCCATTTCGAGCTCTTTGCGGAGGATCGAGGCCAACTCGGGCGTGATCGGCTGCTCCCGCATGCCTGCTTTCGCTTTCGGCACGAACAGGCGGTTGCGCTCAAGATCGAGATGCTCGAACCGAGCCTTAAGGATTTCTCGGTGACGCATGGCGGTGTTAAGGCCGAAAGCCACGAATAACCAGCAATATGGATCTGAATCTGCCGCAGCCGCGCGCAGCAGCTGATCCGCCTGCTCGTCCGTGAGGGCGATGATTCGTCCGAGGGGCCTGTCGAGATGCTCGATCTTGCACGGTAAAGCTTTCAGCCACCGCCATTCGACGGCCCGGCGAAGCAAATGAGACAGCGTTCCTAATTCCAGGTTCACAGTGCCGTTTGTGGCACCCGCCGTGACTCGCCGACGCTTGTATCGGTCAACCGTGAAGGTCGAGATCGCGTCGAGCCGTTGAGAGCCGAAGAACGGCTTCAAGTGGCTGCGCAAATGCCGACGCTTTTCGATCATGTTCTTTCCGCCCGTCTCCTCAAGGCGGGCGAGGTACTGCTCGGCAGCTTCTGAAAATCCCAAGTAAGTCTTACGCCCTGGCGGAAGCGATAGCCGGCCTTCACGCGCCTGGCTGCGAGCGGAGGCAATGAACTCCTCCGCCTGGGTTCGGGTCACGCCATCGCTCTCGCGTCCGATCACCCGGTGAATCCGGGCGCCGTCGACCATAATGTTGACGGAGTAGCGGATATCGCCGTCGGCGAGGCGCTCGGCGATGATGCCGTGCTCCATGATCTTCTCGCCCGGCTTCAGTTTCCGAATATCAGGTCGATTGAGCTTTTCAAAGCGGAGCGGCATCACTCATCCCTATCCTCAGAGGTGACGCCGCTTTTGTCAGATGCAGCCGGTTCGAAACCCTGCGTTATTCCGCGCGCGAGAGATGCAGCCAGTTTCACTCCAGGACGATCCGGTCCAGACGACACAGGCTCGTCTAGGGCTTGAGTGAGTTTCTGAATCGTAATGGTTCTCTCAAGTGTCCGCCGAACTGCGGTTTTGCCAAGTCCGAGGTGCTGACCACCAAGTACAGCTGCCATCGGGAAGGGGTGCTTATCGGCTTGGCGACTGAAGACGAGAAGCATCAAATCCAGCGCCTCGCGAACCTGCTCACGGGTCTCGATGTCAGTTCGCCAAGGCTTCCCGGTGGTCTGCTCAATCTCAGCAATGCACCGAGCCAAGAGCTGCATGAAATGGAGCGTGTCGGGTCCACCGAACGCCTCGTATATGCGATCCGACTCTTCGAGCCGGTGCTCCACCTCCTGCGCCAATGATCGGCCGCTCGCGCGCGCCGCAGCTTCCAGTCGGTTCCGAGTCTCCTTGGTAGTCCTCATGCTCAACGGGTAGCGCTTGCCCGTTTCATTTCTCCGCTTGGTCTTTTGCGGCGTCTGAGTTGCGACGGTCCTAGGCATATCTAGCCCGTTCCATTCTGTGCGGTTCAAATCTGCAGGATACGTTACGCATTCCCGCTGGACAAGGCAAGCCACCTCAGTTACCCTCTTCTGCATTACCTATCCTGCAGAGAGGTTCAGATGCCTGAACTTGTCGTGATGGACCCGGCGCTCGACACAAGGCTGGAGACTGTCAGATGCCGCATACTCCCTGACGGGCGAATGACGCGCGAGGACGCGGCCCGCTATCTGGGCTTGAAGGAAAAAACCTTGGCCATGTGAGTACTGCAGGGTCGTGGCCCTCGCATGGTGAAGGTTGGAGGGCGCTGCTTCTATTACCGGAGCGATCTTGACGCATTCATCCGCGGCGAGGTGGCGTGATGCGCCAGCTCGGCAACGTTGCAGTCGACGTGGTCGAGAAATTCCGGCGCCGGCTGCTGGTTGAGCGCATTCACCGCCTCGGCGTGCGGCCGACCTACGAGCTAATCGAGTTGGTGCCGCCGATATTTCGGCCGGAGATTCAGCAGCGCCTTGAAGCGTACGGCGCGCTGGATCGCGCGACCCTGAGTGCGCTTGGCGCCGATCGGCTGAATCCGCCCCCACTCCGACTGGTTCCGAGTCGGTGATATGGCCCGCATCCGATCCGTGAAGCCCGCGTTTTGGACATCCGAGCAGGTCACGAACTGCTCGCGCGATGCGCGCCTCCTCTTCATCGGGCTTTGGAATTTCTGCGATGACCGCGGCGTCCATCCCGACAGCCCGAAGCGCCTGAAGATGGAAGTGTTCCCCGCCGACGATATGACCGCCACTGAGGTCGGCGCCTTGGTGGAGGAGCTGGTCCAGGTGGGTTTGCTGGCGCGGTTTGAATCGGAGGAACAGTCATACCTGTTCGTCACCGGTTGGGCGAAGCATCAGCGAATCGACCGCCCGAGTTACTGGTTTCCTGCCCCGCCATTCGCCGATGCCTCGACGGCTGATCGTCGAGTGCTCGGCGAGGATTCGTCGAATGCTCAGGGAGCGATCGACGAGCAATCACCCCCGGAGAAGGAGAGGAAGGGAAGGGAGAAGGAAGGGAGTCGAAAAGAAAGAAAGAAGGAAGAAGTCGGCGCGCGCAAGAGCGCGGCGCCTCCCGGCGGCTACGCCTTCTCAGGGCGGATCATCAAGCTCAGCGCCCGAGACCTTGAACAATGGCGGACCAGCTTCTCGGCGATCCCCGACATGGAGGCGGAACTCAGGGCGATCGACGCCAAGCTGGCGGACAATCCGCCGAAGAACGGGAAGTGGTTCGGCATGGTCAGCGCTTGGCTTAAGTCCAGGCACGAGAAGCTGCTGGCGGAAAGCAATGGCGCGACCGCGCCGAAGCGCGGCAATGGCGGCTTCGTCCCGCTCGGGGTGGGGGGCTGATGCATGAGCTGCTGGCCAAGCATGGCATCGAACTCAGGCGAAGCGGTCTCGGCAACCAGAAGACCCGCTGCCCCAAATGCTCTCACCTCCGGCGTCACAAAGGCGAACCTTGCCTGTCCGTGCGGATCGAGCCGGATCGGATCAAGTGGCGATGCCACCACTGCGGCTGGCGAGGCGTAGACGATGGCGCTGAGCAAGCGGCAGATAGACCTGCTCGAGGCGCGCGGTATCGATCTGGAGACGGCGGTGCGGCTTGGCGTCGAAGACTCGCCAAAGCCTGGTTTTGACATCCGCATCCCCTATGTCGAGCGTGGCAAGACGGTGAACTGGAAATACCGCACCCTCGCCGGCGAGAAGCGCTTTCTCCAGGAAGCGGGCGGGCGCAAATGCTTCTGGAATGTGCACGTTCTCACCGACCCGAGTCTTGCCGCCGAACCGCTGATCATCACCGAGGGCGAGCTCGACGCGATCATCGCCGTCCAGTGCGGGTTCGCGCGCACGGTTTCGGTGCCGGACGGCGCGCCGGCCGAGGCGCAAGGGCCGGCCGAAGGGGCGAAGTACGGCTACGTCGCCGATGCGCTCTCCGACCTGCGCTCGGTGAAGGAGATCATCCTCGCGACCGACGGGGACGGGCCGGGCGTCAACCTGATGCACGATCTCGCGCTCCGACTCGGCAAGGCCCGCTGCAAATGGATCCCCTATCCCAAGGGCTGCAAAGACCTGAACGAGGCGTTCCAGCGGCATGGCGCCGCCGGGGTAAAAGCCTCGATCGCGCGCGCCCAGTTCATCCGGGTCGAGGGCGTCTATCGCTTGAGCGAGCTGCCGCCCTTGCCGGAGCAGAAGCCCTACGACATCGGCATCCCGGTGCTCTCGGCCCATTACAACATCCGGGGCGGCGATCTTTGCGTCGTCACCGGCATCCCGAGCCACGGCAAGTCGAGCTTCATCAACGAGATCGCCTGCCGCATGGCGGATCGCTACGGCTGGGTCACGGCCTTCGCCTCCTTCGAGCAACTGCCGCAGCGCGACCATCGCCGGAACCTGCGGACCTACTTCCACCGCAAATTCGAGGTCCACCAGTCGCCCGAGGAGCGGGCCGAGGCGGACGCCTGGATCGAGCGGCAGTTCGTCTTCATCGTCCCCAATGAGGACGAGGAGGTCACGCTGGAGTGGACCTTAGAGCGCTGCTCGGCGGCCGTCGTCCAGCACGGGGCAAAGATCGTGGTGGTCGACCCTTGGAACGAGATGGACCACCAGCGCCCGCACGACATGAGCCTCACCGAGTACACCGGCTTCGCCATCAAGCAGTTTCGGAGATTCGCGAAGAAGCACGAGGTGCACGTCATCGTCGCCGCGCACCCGGTCAAGCAGCGCAAAGGCGAGGACGGCACCATGCAAATGCCCTCGCTTTACGACATCTCGGATTCGGCGCATTGGTACAACAAGGCCGATGTCGGGATCGTCGTCCACCGGCTGGATCAGACCCGCAGCATCATCCGCGTCTCTAAATCCCGCTTCCACGATCAGATCGGCGTCCCCGGCGATGTGCCTGCGGTCTTCGATCCGACCTGCAACAGATACCTGATCACGGACGGCGCATAGCCAAGCTGCGCCTCTGGGGTGGAAGAGCGCAATTATGAGGAGACAAACCGATGCAGAAGGTTTCGCTGGAGGCGGCCATCGCAAGCCGGGAGGAAAACCTTAGCTGGACCCAATCCCAAACCGATCTCGCCCCGCTCGGCCCGTCAGTTTTAGCGGCGATCCGGCGCAAGTGCCTCGATTGTTCGGGGTTCAGCCATGCCGAAGTTGCGGAATGCCCGATCACGCGCTGCTCGCTGTGGTCCTATAGGTTCGGCCGGAACCCCTTTCACGGTCAAAACGGTCCAGAAAATCCGGGGAGTTTTGCCGGCGAGGCACTGCAGGGTGGTGCGGGGACCGTGGCCGACTCGCCATCCTAAGTGTCGGCATTAGGCCTACTGTTAGGAGGACGGGCTTGGGCGACATGGAGGCCGAAGCGGCCGAAGAGCTTGCGGCTTGGCTCGTAGACGAGTGCGAGAGGATCTTGGAGAATGCGAAAAGCGGATCCGACATCCGTTTAGCCAATCACGCGCTGCTCACCCTGGCCCGATTCGGTGGGTTCGTGGCGTGCGGGCCCAACCCCGCCCTGCTCGCCTACGACTGGATATTGCGAGTCCACGCGAATGAACTAGCAGCAGCTGCTCGAGCGACAGCGCGGCTCCGGTGCTGTGGGGCAAGGCGCAAGCGCGATGGTCAGCCCTGCCTGGCCAAGCCCCTCCAGAATGGCTGCTGCAAGCTTCATGGGGGCATGAGCACTGGGCCGAAGACGGCGGAAGGACGGATGAAGGCTACCGCCAACCTCCGACAGAACCGGATCAATGCCGCGGCGCCCAACGCCGAATCTGCCAACCCCGAACCCCATCACACGCGCGCGCGATAGGCTGGGGGCGCTCGACGTCCCCCAGGTTCACCCCGTAGCAACCGCGCCTCTCACTGATGCGTTAGCGGCCAGCGAGCAGAGGAGGAAGGAATGGCACGCAAAGTCACCACCAATAAGACGTCGAAGCAAACCACCTTGCGCAGTACCTCGCGCACCACCTCCTGACGCAGTTCGCGGACTCGAGACAGCCAGTCGCGGCGAAGCGCGCCGGCCGACGCTCTCAGCTTGCTTCGCGACGATCATCAGGCCGTATCGAAGCTGTTCGATGAGTACGAGCGTCGTAAAGACCGGCTCTCGGACGACCAGAAGCAGCAGCTTTCGGGAGAAATTTGCGGGATGCTCAAGGTGCATGCTCAGATCGAAGAGGAGTTGTTCTATCCAGCCCTCCGGCAATCCGATCGCGGGGATGCCTCCGCCGACCTCTTGGACGAGGCTGATGTTGAACATGCCAGCGCCAAAGAGCTCATCGCGCAGCTCGAGGCGGAGGGTCCGCAGTCCGAGCTGTTCGATGCCAAGGTGAAGGTACTTGGCGAATACGTGAAGCATCACGTCAAGGAAGAGCAGGGAGAGATCTTCCCGCTCGCACGGAAGGCTAAGCTGGACCTGAAGTCGTTAGGCGCGCAACTCATTGGGCGCAAACAGCAGCTTATGCAGTGATGAACATCAGTTCGGCTGTGCGTAGCTGTTGCTTATCGCAGAAGCCCGATCTGCTGACGCGGTCTTACGATGGCTGCATCAAAGACTGAGACCCTAACGGTCGGCAAATACGCGTAATGAGTTTGATCGCCTCGTGCTCGTCGCGCCGGCGCCCGTTCTTGGTGAACTTCGCCACGCGCTCGACGCGCCTACCCAGCGGAAACTTATGACTCAGTTGCAAAGGGATCTGACCAAAGTACCCGACGCTGACCTCAAGGAACATCTTGCCGGACTTCGGTCGCTGCCCTGACCCGTTCGGTGACGTTGAATAATTGCGGTTCGGATTCACCAGCGGGGCGCCCCCGTTTACGGCAGCCAGCCGCGCTCGCGGTAGTACCGTGCCGACCCTGTATGAAGGGGCGCGCTCGCGGCGCCCTGGACCATGTCCACGACCGACAGTCTTTCGAAAGCCGGGTGCAGGCGCCGGAAGACATCGAAATTGTCGAATACGGCTTTCGTGATCTCGTAGGCGACGGTGTCCGACATACGCGTGGTCGTGACAACCACAGCGCGGACACCGATCGTGTGCACATCCGCCGGAGTGCCCCAATATGTACCTCCTGGGATGACCGCGCGCTGGTATTCCTTGTGCTCGGATAGCAGTGCGTCAATACGTGCTCCGCTGACGTCGACCAATACGCCACCGCAGGTGCGGGCCACATCTTGGATAAGGCCGTTCGGATGACCGGCTGAATAGACGACGGCGTCGACTTCCTCTGCACAAAAGGCACGGTTCTCCTCCGCGGATGATAGTTCGCGCACTTCCGCGAATTCGGTCCGTAGAAAACCGAGAGCTTCCATGAGGCGCTCCAGTGTGGCTCTTTGCCGCGAACGGGGATTGCCGATGCTGATGCGTTTGCCACGCAGCTCCGACACAATGTGGATTCCCAATTCCTGCCGAGCAACGATCGTGAAAATCTCGTCATGACCGGCGAATAGGACACGCAGCTTGGTATCTGGTCCGCGCGAGGCAAACTGTCCCCGGCCGGCCACGGCGTCGGAAAGTACATCCGACGGCGCGATCCCGATATCGAACCTCCCTCTGTGCAGTGATTCGATGTTTGCGACAGGGCCGGCCGAGAGTTCTTCCGAGCATCGTAGGCCATGCCGCAGCGTGCCGAGGTTGAACAGCCGGCAAATCGAACCGCCAAGAGGATAATCAATATCACCCGGGCTGGCCGTGCCGATCGTGACGTCCGGCCGGTTCGTCACTTGTGTGCACGCCAGCGCCGTGAGGGCCAGATACGCGAACCCGCACGCGAGCGCCAGCCCACGCTCCCAGGGTATGGAGGCGCCCCTAGAATGCGAGCGCATACTCGATGACCTCCCCTTTCTCCTCGATCAGGCCCTTAACCCACCGCCCGTTGCTCTCGTAAAAGACGCTGCCGGCATAGTGGGGCGTGATCAGCTGATAGCGGGAGGCGCGAACCGGTCCCTGCGGCGTGTCGACCTGCTCATCACCGAGCAGTTTCACAACCAGCCCGATCTCAGAACCATGCTGGACGTCGATCAGCCTGCTTTCGTGCACGATGCCGCTATTCCAAAGCGAGTTCGACGTCAACAGGTGCGCTGATGCGAGGAAAGGCCCATCGTTGCCGAGCATGCGGAAGCCGTCCTTTGCCGCGTAACCGGAGACCTGGAGCGTCGTTCCGTTGTCATCTGTTGTGCTCCTGACCGACACCAAGCGTTTGGACTGCCAAATTTCTTCAGCTCGATGTTTGAAGCGGAACGCGGTGAAGAACAGAATCTTTATCGTGATGTCCACTTGGGTCCCGACGATTAGACGATCGCCGTGCTGCCGGAATGTAACCCTATGCTCTCCGACCTGCGAGCCGCGATGCAAGGCGCGGAAGCGCAAATCGGTTTGGGGCGCGGCGTAGGCGCGAAGAGAAGGCAGCGACTCTAGCAGTGCTGCCGAGGTCGCCGCCGCGGCGAGCGCAAGGAACCGTCGTCGCATCATGCGATGAACCAGAGATGCTGGGGCGAAACACTAGGCAGCGCTGATCAATCCATCCTCTTTCTTCGAGCT
Source organism: Alphaproteobacteria bacterium (assembly GCA_035620695.1). GTDB lineage: Bacteria > Pseudomonadota > Alphaproteobacteria > JAREAF01 > JAREAF01 > JAREAF01. The sequence goes on along the minus strand of DASPGI010000044.1, from coordinate 3,139 downwards.
ATTTCACTTGCCTCAGTAAGACCGGTTAGCCTTGAGCTTGCACCAGCCACTAGCCTAGCTTCATCAGGGCAACGCATGACAGAATGGGCGAGTGCATCGATGAAGCGAGCATCAGCAACAAGATGCGGCCGGGTCGATCCGAATGGCACGCCGCGGTTACATTTGCTCATGACGCTAGACGAGATCTCGCAGAGGCGAAATTCCAAGGGAGCGACGCGTTCCCCTTGGTGGTCGTTCCGGCTATCATGTCATTATAGCTGGCGGTTTCATCGTTCCTGCGAAAATGTGACTCAATCTCTTTTTTGGGGGGATTGCCCATGACCGTGTCACGCCGAGGCTTTCTGGCATTCGCCGCGACCCTGACCATGATCGAGGCAATCGAACCGCGCTCTTATCTTGCGCAAGGGCTCCTTGGTCTCTAAAGAGGCGATAAAGTTCGGAAGAATGCTGTGACACGGCTTCGCCTGCATTTGGAGAGCCATCTCGTCGCGCGCATCGGCTGGCTGCGGGCTGCGGTCCTGGGCGCCAATGATGGGATTGTGTCGACTGCCAGTCTGATCGTCGGCGTGGCGGCTGCCTCCGCCGCGACCTCCGAGGTGCTGATCGCCGGCGTGGCGGGTCTGGTCGCCGGAGCCATGTCCATGGCTGCGGGCGAATATGTATCGGTCAGCTCTCAATCCGACACCGAGCAAGCCGATCTCACGCGCGAGCGGGTGGAGCTTGCGAGCAAACCGGCGTTCGAACGTGAGGAACTTGCGCAGATCTACGTGCAGCGCGGTGTCGAAGCGGAGCTTGCGCGCCAGGTCGCCGACCAGTTGATGGCGAAAGATGCGATCGGAGCACACGCGCGCGATGAGCTCGGTATCTCGGAAGTCTCTACCGCACGCCCGGTCCAGGCGGCGCTGACCTCGGCGGCAACCTTCGCAGTCGGCGCCGCAATGCCCCTGGCGATGGTATACCTCATGCCTCGCCCAGCCCTGGTCGCCGGCGTGTCGATTGCATCGCTCGTTTTTCTTGGGCTACTCGGCGCGATCGGTGCGCGAGCCGGCGGGGCGAATGTTGGTCGGGCCACCCTGCGCGTCACCTTCTGGGGCGCGCTGGCAATGGCTTTGACCGCGGGAATTGGCGCCATCTTCGGGACAGTCGTCTAAGGCGCCGAGAGATCGAGTGAGGGCATGAGCTGATGGGACACGTGGAAGAAAGAGGCAAGCGGTGAATTTTCGTTTGAGCCAGGACGCATCCACGCTACCTGCGGTCCTCGGTTCTGGGTTGGGCTTGAGATCTTAGGCTTGTCAATTATCTACGCTAACTTTGACGTGCCCGGCAGGTGAATGACCGGCGTTCGTGGTGTCACTGCTCCAAACCAGGGCGCCCTCAGATCGTCTGGCAAGGATGTTTCTCATCGGTAGCGTATGGAACGGCGCCTGGGGAGTTGAGGCTGCGATGTTTTTCGCCATATTCCAGCGCATGCGACGACCGCCGGTCACGAAAGTTTGAGCAAGCCTTGCCGGGCGCCGGCCGTCGACTAGGGACCCACTCCTTCTGTAGCCCACGGAGCTTCCAAGCGGCCGCCGGTTCTGCCTCAGGTTGGCGAGAGATCGCGCCAGTCGTCTTCGGCCCCGTCGTTACACCAAGATCACGCCGGGACCCAACCCGTCGCGCCTTTACACAGCGTTACCGTATCCTCTCTCGTCTCGCTACCCTGAGTCGCCGATTGACGGATGGCGCGGCAAGTCCGGCCGTCTCCTGCGGTGTATGCGGCTCCCGCCGGGCTGGCCCAGCCTTCCTGAGTGGTTTGGAACGTTGCGCCTGTTTTTTTCCAAGTGACCCTCTCGCCGGACTCCGCGGCGCGTGCAGCAGCCAGCGCAGCAGCGTTCTGAGCATCGCCTTCAAGCCAATTGCCGAGCCGATTTCCAATGAGGCCGCCGGCCGCCGCGCCGATGGCCGCACCGACAGCCCCGCCGGACAACGCGTAGCCGGCGATGCCGCCTGCAATGGCTCCACCTGCGGTGCCCAGCGTCTGGCCGCTGCTCATGCCGCCAATCCCGCCCGAGGTGTCGCACGCGGCGAGGGTCAGAGCCGCGGTGCAGGCGACGACCACGCAAAGCTTGCTGATAGTCATTCTCGACCTCCTCGTCTCGTGACGTTTCATAGACGGTCGAAACCAGCGCGACCGCCGTAGTGGCAAGGGGTTTCGGCGCAAAATCGATGTCGGCGAATTCTAGGCTATCTCAAGGAGTTCGCGCCGGCTTTCGCGTACATCCGGAAAGGCTTCATCATCCGCCTAAATCCGTCCGAGCAACAGCAGCACGAGAATTATGACCAGAACAAGTGCCAATCCACCGCTCGGGTAATAACCCCAGCTTCTGCTATGTGGCCATGTCGGCAAGACGCCGACCAGCATGAGTAGCAATATGATGATTAGGATGGTCCCGAGGCTCATGGCTTTCTCCAACTCGGATTGCGCAGCCAATGCATCATTTTCGATTCCCGAACACCGCAAGCAAGGCGCCACCGATCACGGCAGCAATTCCGACAACGAAGTACCACATTGTTTGACTGCTATAGCGACCTGTAATCGTCTCTGAGATCTGTTCCAATGGCGCGTTCGTCGAGCGATAGGCAAACACCAGGAGAACCGCTCCAACCGCGAAAAGGGCGACACCGGCGATCCTGGTCATTCTCATGGGATGTGCCGCATAATCGGGTAGCAAAAGCTGTGGGTGGAAACACCGCCGTGAATGCACGATGGATTTGAACTTTGCATCTTTCGCCCGTCGGAGGGTGTGGCGTTGACCCCATTAGCCGCCGCGTCGGCATCGACCGCGCGGGAAGGCGACCGTCGAGGCTGAAGTTCAGCTCCGAAGCGGGCCCAAATGGCTCAACTGAAAGGGTCAACTCACTGTCTTGCGCCGTCCTGCCGCACATCACTCTTCAATAGTGGGCATCTCCTTCACATCCATCTCTCCGCTCTTGACCCAAATCGAAAGCGCTTCGCTGGAGCTCAAGCGGCCCTAGGCGCCGTCACCGGGGCAAGTGCCGGCCTCGTGCGATGCTGGCGCGGTTTACCCCTGGCCGCAGCTGGGACTGCTGTTGAAAGCTGCGGATCCGCCGACAAAATAATCCGGCAGCCACAGCG
>DASPGI010000043.1:0-9420 GCA_035620695.1 Alphaproteobacteria bacterium | reverse complement strand
AGAATCGCTCCCTCGGACCGCCGGCGCTCGACATCAGCTGCATCCTACATGAGCCATTCTGACTATCGGTTAGCTTTGACGGGGCAGCCGCAAAATTGGGGACCTGCGCTGAGAGGCTCACTGGGTACGCTTGCGCCCCTCAGAGCTCTTGCACAGCTAGCTTACGGGCCAGACGTTGTTGTGGAACTCTATAAAGACAGAGGCGATTTGGATATGAGCGAAGACCCACCCACCTCAATGAGCACTGAGCGGCGGAAGCTCAAAAGGGCAATCGAAATTCGCCGTCGCCTTTCTGAGGCTTCCTGACGGCGCCAGCCTCGACGTGGCAGGAAGCCCGGGGGAAAAGCACGCTACCTGATCGGTGCACTAGTCGCCGCTTAACGTCCGAAACGAGCTAGACGGTGCCGCCGTTTAAGTTGCTTACAATGATACCGACACTGGTGAACCCTTTGTTCTATCGTGCCGTTGCAAAACCGCCAAAAAAACGCACCGAACGATTGTTAAAGAGACCAATGCATAAGCATAACTAGGAATGCTAGACAAACCACAACCAGTACAGTCGTTGTCACTTCATCAGAGTTGAGTGCTAGCCAGTCCTTCCACGCTTTGTACATTATCATTGGTACCTTGCGGTTGCGGATCCCGCCAATCTAGCTCGAACGTGGCGGTGAGGAACTCTTCGTTCCAAACGAACCAGCCGGTGGGGGCCCGACAGCACCCGACTGTGCGCCGTTCGCATGCGTCACAGCAATAGTCGACTGCTCCTCGTTGCCGTTCTTTGAGGTTTGTTGCTCCCAGCGTCTCACTACCCGGTGCACTTTATCGATGAATTGTTTGGCTATATTCACTTGGCTCTACTCCTCAATGAATTGCATTGCAAGCACATGGGGCTTCGGGCGCCCCTATGCAAGGAGACTTCAAGCGCCTTCTCTCAATAGGCGACCGGTACGGAGAATACCCATTGTTCGACGATACCGGGCAATTCTCAAGCATGTGATATCTGACTTGAGAGCGCAAAAGAACTCGTTTCCTTACGGTCAAGCACTGCTTGGTAAGATTTCAACAAAGCCTAGATGCGGAGGCGAAGCTTACGGAGTCTAACGCGGTACGGTCAATAAAGTGCCCGAATGGCCGCATACGCCACGACCAACAAGAGAATCGCGACTGGAATGACAATCGGAGGGACGAACCAAGCCTTCATTGCGCGTGCCTAATTGCTGACAATTTCTGGTGCTCCGAGCGCTTCGGTCGCAATGCCGAGCGTACAATTTGCTTGACCTTTCTTTGCAAGGCCCAGTGAGGATCCTCCAGAGCTTCTAGCATTTGACGATCCCATCATTGTGTTGCCGATCGACGCAACGATGCCACGTCCTCTCCGCGCCAGGACAAAACTGAGAACGGAGATGAGAGTGATCCCACCTCAATGCCACAAGTCGGCTGCATGGGCCCGCATGGACCCACTGACGTAACTACTCATACCAGCAATCGAGGCAGCGCGCATTAACCTGAGTTAGCCCAATTACTCGCTGCCGAGCGAGCTTCCACTCCGCTCGGGCGCGCGGCCATGTTTTAATCCGGCCACAGCGCGTAGGCCGTCCCGGGTCAGACGATGTGCGCGCTAGCCGCCGCCGGAGTTCCCGGGACGACGCCACGTCCGGACACAAAGAATTGCCCTTTAGAAACCTGCCCCGAAACGCCGCACTCCTTTGGGTTTTTCTTGAACAAAGCGGCAAGAACCTGCGACCGATCACTACCGACGGTGGTCGGGTCCCGACCGCGGTGGCACACCCGTTCGCCACGCGACCGTGCTCTTGCAGCGAGAGCAAATTCGTTCGCCGGCCCACTCGCTGGGAAACCTGGTTTGGCACCTAAGACACTGGCGAAACTTGGGAGCAGCGTTAGCAGGTCGATCGCTTCGCGCGTCGGATGAGAGGGAACTGCTCATGAATGCTCGTTGGCGCGGTCGCACAGTCGGGCGAGATCGTCGAGCGCATGAGCGATAAGTTCCTTGCGGCGCGGATCCTGTGCCTCCAGTGTGGCCGCGAAGAGCTGAATGAGGTATTGCGCCTTGGCTGCGGCTTCCGGCCATGTCTCGGCCGGGGCGGCCAGGAGAAGTTTCTCTAACTCCTCTTGTTGACGTCGCAAGGCTGCCTGACCGGCCTGGAAATCTTGAAGCCGCTGACGGCGAACCTCTGTCGCTTTCTGAGCAACCATGCCGCGACGTTCGTCGAGATCAACCGGATCGTCCGTCATGCCCTTTTCCAACCGTCTTGCCGCCGTTCCAGCCCGCCCAACAGAGGAGGATCCGGCGGTTTTCCGTCTCCATGTTGGCAACAGCCCGCAACCTCGCCCCTGCTACTTTTCCATCCGACATGACTCTCTTATTAATACTGCCGCCAAATTCAGGATTGATGTTCAACATTGCATAGCCCCATCAATTCCCAAGTCCCTGAACGCCACTGTTTCGGAGCTCTGGTTGTAAGCCCATTCATTCAGGACGAATTGACACCCTTGACTACCGGGAAATTCGGTGGCGCCCGGTCGCGTTCTAAAGCCGCGTCCAGATCATTGGGATCGACTGTCAAGGTCCGAGCGAGACCCGGATGATCCGACTGCGCGTGCAGGTAGATCACGGTCAATATCCGCCGGTAAGCAGGAAACGAGAGATCTTGCAGAAGCTCCTCGTCCGTTTCCACGTTGTAGACGCCCGCAGGTAGCACTTCATCGAAGTCGCCGAGGACGAAGGGCCTCGCGAAGGTCACCGCTTTCTTTGTCGTGCGTATTGTCATCGGATGCACACCGATCGCTACGACTTCTCTGCAGGCACGACTTCGGCCTGCTTCTTGTCAGGCTGTGTGATCGGCTGGTCGGCTACCGAAGCGGCCTTGACCTTGTACTCAGGCTTGCTGGTGTCGGGAGTTCTCTGCGATGAGGAAAATTTCCTATAGGACATGTGGGACATGCGAGATGCTTTTCATTGTTGCAAGCGAATCGAATAAGTTGCCGCTCTCAAATGGTGCTCACATCGATGTTTTACATAGTGGCATATCCGAGGCCTATTCAACAGAGCGCAAGACGCGCATTCGAGTCCGATTGATACCGAAGTCACCGCTCTCGCATGAGCCGCAGGTATCAGCATTGATTTAGGCGCCGAGCAGCCGCGCGGTAACCAGGACGCAAGCGATGACGAGAGCCGTCCAGATCAAATCATTGCCGTTATGTGTGATCCACAATTGAAGCTGTGTGAGACGCATATGTGGGGGACGCATAGACGAACTCCTTGAACCAGCATCCTATGACAGATGTTCCTGTCCGGGCATGGAGAGCGTGGAGATCGACTATTAACTTGGCTACGATGGTCATCGGTTACAAGCGAGCTACTCGGATGCCCCTCTCTGGTTCTCTTGCCGCGCCGCTCTGATGAAGTAGCGCGCAATACGGTCCCGAGGGTCAATCGGGTGTGCCTTACCTGGCGGGGACGGTCGCGCTGGTCATGCCGCTGAAATCGCGACCGTTGGAGACTTGGCGCGCTGAAAGGCTCGGAAATTTCCATGCCGCCCACCTCACTTCTTCGAGAGTGTTGACACTCTCGACTAAGAGTCTAGATCCGCGCGCCGGGCGCGGCCCACCGCCAGACGACGGTCTCGCGTTCCTCGCTGTCTTCGAGGTCCCGGCTCGTCGGTACGCGGTAGCGGGCCAGTTCGACAAGGTTTCCCCGGGGAAGATAGGCGCGGCCCGGATCGGCCAGCAGCACATTCACGCCCTGCATCGCCTGACGTGTCAGCCACGCGCTGACCCGCTGGGCCATGCCCTCTTCGTAGCAGACGTCGCCAGCGAGGATCACATCCGCCGCAGGTTCCCACGCGCCGGTCAGATCGGTGTCGATAATGCCGAGCTCGACATCGTTCAACCTTGCGTTCATCGCGATAGCGGCGCGGGCGGCGGGATCGATCTCGGTTGCCGCGACGCGCGCGGCACCGGCCCGTGCCGCTGCAATCCCGGCGATCGCCGAACCTGCTGCGAAGTCGAGCACGCTCAGCCCGCGCACAAGCGCGGCGCGATCAAGAAGATGGCGGGCGAGCGCCTGACCGCCGGGCCAGGCAAAGGCCCAATAGGGCGGCGGCAGGCCGGTGCGCTCGAGAAAGGCCTCGGTCGCCTGCCAGAGCGGCGTAACCGCCGTGGCCAGATGCAGTTTAATCTCCGGCGCCAGGGGCGGGAACAAGATGGCGGTATTGGCCTCGATGAACGCCGTCCAGCCGGTCATGCCGCAAATAGCCGCCCCGCCACGATGCCGGCCAACAGGATCCAGCCTACCCAGCGATTGGAGCGAAAGTGCATGAGGCAGTCGGCGGGATCGTCAAGCTTAAGAACATGCACCTGCCAGCCAAGCTGCAGGCTTGCGACGGCCAGGGCGATCCAGTACGGCCAGGCCAGATTTGCAGCAACGCCGGCCGCCGCGAACAAGACCAAAGCCAGGACATAGAATGATGTGATCCACCTGCCGCTTGCGGCTCCAAACAAGAGCGCGGTCGAGCGCAAGCCGATCAGTGCATCATCCTCCTTGTCCTGGTGGGCATAGATGGTGTCGTAGCCGATCGTCCAGGCGATGGCCCCCGTATACAGGAGCAATGCGGGCAGGGTGATATCTCCGGTCACGGCCGACCATCCCATCAGCACACCCCAGTTGAAGGTGAGGCCAAGAAAGGCCTGTGGCCACCAGGTCACCCGCTTCATGAAGGGGTAGGTGAAGACGAGGGCCAGCGAGGCGATGCCGAGGGCGATGGTGATTGTGTTGAAGGTGAAGAGAATCGCAAGGCCGGCGAGAAGTTGGAGGGCGAGAAAGACTGCGGCGCCGCGTAAACTGATCGCGCCACTGGGAAGCGGCCGCCCGCGCGTGCGCTCGACTCGGGCATCGAACTCCCGGTCCACCATATCGTTATAGGTGCAGCCCGCGCCCCGCATCACCACCGCGCCAACGGCAAATGCGATCGCCAATGCCGGATCGGGCCAGCCCCGGCTCGCCAGCGCCAGGCCCCACCAGCACGGGAACAGCAGCAGCCAAGTGCCGATCGGCCGGTCCAGGCGGGCCAGCTTCAAAAAAGGCCGCAGCCAGACGGGTGCGAGGCGGTCGATCCAGCCACCGCTGCGAATATCGGTGAAGCCGGCGGCCTTTTCGCTCATGTCCGTGGTTGTGCCGGAGTTGCGCAAAGGACGCAACCGCCCAATCTTAATCAAAGAGCGACTGGCGATCAGGAGAGCAGCCATGCCCGAGGCGTCCAGATTTTTTACGCGCCGCGCGGCCCTTGCCGCAGGTGTCGCTTGGCTCGCTCTGCCCGGATTGGCGCTGCCCGCCCGCGCAGCCGAACTGATCCCAACGCCTGCCCAGTCGGAAGGTCCGTTCTACCCCGTCGAGTTCCCGCCCGAGACCGATTGGGACCTAGTGAGGATGGGGGGCGCGGCCCAGCCCGCACTCGGCACCATCGCCTATATCGAAGGACGAATTCTCGACCGCAACGGCAAGGCAGTGCCGAGGGCGCGGGTCGAGATCTGGCAATGCGACGCCAAAGGCCGCTATCGCCATCCAGGAGATGCCCGCGGGCCCCGCGACGAGGAGTTCCAGGGCTTCGGACGCGTGGATACGGCCGACGACGGAGCCTATCAGTTCCGCACCATTCGCCCTGTCGCCTATCCGGGGCGCACGCCGCACATCCATTTCGCGGTTCTGGCGCCCGGCGCGGCGCGTTTCGTCACGCAGATGTATGTGGCGGGTGAGCCTTTGAACAAGCGGGACTTCCTCTTGAATTCCGTTCGCGATCAGAAGGCGCGCGAGCGACTGATCGTGCCGCTGGCGCCGACCGACGCCGAGTCGGGAGCGCTGAGGGGACGCTTCGACATCGTACTCCCGGTCGCGCTCTAGCGCTGCTAGGCTTTCGACCCACAGTGCCTTGCAAGGGGGCCGAGGTGTCTAAACCGTCCGGCATGAAGCCGGCCGCGCGCCTGTTCGTGACCGCGCCGCTGGTGTCACGGGCCGAGATTGGGCTGAGCGAAGCCCAGGCGCATTATCTGCGATCGGTGTTGCGTCTGGGGCCCGGGGGTCGCGTGCTGCTCTTCAACGGCTGCGACGGCGAGTGGCTGGCCGAGCTGGTGCAGCTGCGCAAATCGGGTGGGACGGCCTTGTCTCTCGTGCAACATCGCTCGCAAGCGCCCGAACCCGATCTCTGGCTCCTGTTCGCTCCGATCAAGGGTGACCGCATCGATCACCTGGCCGAGAAGGCGAGCGAGCTCGGCGTCTCGCGCCTGCAACCGGTGATGACCCGTTATACGGTCGTTGGCCGGGTAAATATCCGGCGGCTTAAGGCGCACGCCGTCGAGGCGGCTGAGCAATCGGAGCGGCTGACCGTGCCGGAGATCCGCGAACCGCTTTCCTTGCGCGAGGCTCTTGATGCCTGGCCCAGCGAGCGTCGGCTGTTCGCATGCGCGGAGGTTGGCCCTGCGCGTCCCCTGGCCGAGGCTCTGACGCTGGGGGCGACCGCTTCGGGCCGAGACGCTCCCGGCGGGGTGCTGGTCGGGCCTGAGGGTGGCTTCTCGCCCGACGAGCTTGACCTTCTGCGGGAACTTGCCTTTGTTAGCGCCGTCGGCCTCGGGCCGCGGCTGCTGCGCGCCGACACCGCCGCGATTGCTGCGCTGGCGCTCTGGCAGGCGCTCGCCGGCGACGGCGACCGGCGTCCGCCGCCCCGTTTCGGGACACCTGACGCTCGCAATTGAGGGAAGAGCTTCATGTCGGCACCACCGAAGAGCCGCGGCGAGCCCATCACCGATCGCCGGCAACTCGTCGAATGGCTCGAGCTTGGCTGCAAGCCCAAACCACGCTGGCGGATCGGCACCGAGCATGAGAAGTTCTGCTTCCGCATCGCCGATCTCAAACGGCTGCCTTACGAGGGGCCCGATGGAATTGGCGCGCTGCTGAGGGGCTTGCAGCGATACGGCTGGACCGGCGTGGAGGAAGAGGGCCGCGTCATCGCACTTGCTCAGGACGATGGCGCGATCACTTTGGAGCCGGGTGGGCAGTTCGAGCTCTCAGGCGCGCCCGTGCGCACCATTCACGAAACCTGCGCCGAGGTGCATACGCATCTCCATCAGGTGAAGGAGGTTGCGGCCGAGCTCGGAGTAGGTCTTATCGGGCTCGGCTTCGATCCGAAATGGCGGCGGCAGGACGTTCCCTGGATGCCCAAGGGCCGCTACAAGATCATGCGCGACTACATGCCCAAGAAGGGCAAGCTCGGCCTCGACATGATGCTGCGCACCTGCACGGTGCAGGTTAATCTCGATTTTGCGTCCGAGGCCGACATGGTGCGCAAGTTCCGTGTCAGCCTCGCCTTGCAGCCGGTGGCGACCGCCTTGTTTGCCAATTCGCCTTTCACCGAGGGCCGGCCCAACGGCTTTCTCTCTTACCGCAGCCATGTCTGGACCGATACCGACCCCGACCGGACCGGCATCCTACCCTTCGTTTTCGAGCCGGCGATGGGCTTCGAGCGCTATGTCGACTACCTCGTCGATGTACCGATGTATTTCGTCTATCGCGAGGGTCGCTATGTCGACGCTTCCGGCCAGTCCTTCCGCGATTTTCTGAAGGGCCGGCTGCCGGCGCTTCCGGGCGAGATCCCGACTACCGGCGATTTCGCCGACCATGTCACCACCGTTTTCCCCGAGGTGCGGCTGAAGCGCTATCTGGAGATGCGTGGGGCGGATGGGGGCCCGTGGAAGCGGCTTTGTGCCTTGCCCGCTTTCTGGGTCGGGCTTCTCTATGAGGAGGACGCGCTGGCCGCGGCCGAGGAGTTGGTCGGGGGTTGGACCATGGACGACCACTTGCATCTGCGCCGTGAGGTGCCCCGCCTTGGTCTGAAGACCCCATTTAGAGGGGGCAACGTGGGGGGCCTTGCTCGCCGGGCAGTGGCCATCTCCGCAGAAGGGCTTGCCGCCCGCGCCCGTGCTACGGGCTATGGCAAGGACGAGACCTGCTTTCTGGATACGCTTCGGGAAATCGCTGAAAGCGGGATAACGCCGGCCGAGGAACTGCTCGGGCTCTATCACGGAAGGTGGCGTGAGAGCGTCGATCCGGCGTTTTCGGAATTCGCGTATTAATTGATCGCGGAAAATCACCAAAGGCCGCAGATGGGTGGATCCACGGCCTTTGGCTACTCAGGTCTAGCCGCTGGGGAACAGGGCTAGCGCCGCCTAATAAAGCACGTTTTTTTTAAGCATGGGTTAAGATGCGGAATATTGTTTACCATGTTGCGCATGGAGCACATCGGGGGCCGGGCCTCGTCTTTTGATCCTGGCCCAACCGTGCCGGCCGAGCAAATCTGAAACGCCGCATACTCCAGTGTCGCGTCGACCAACGCGGGTCGAATCGATCAAATTTGTCTAAAAATTTAAAATAGATTGTTACGCATAAATATTGCGCGCTCCTGATATATTAATATAAACTTATAGATGTAATCTATCCAATCTATGCTCTTGGATAGGCCGATGTTCCCACAGTTTCTAGGCTTGCAAGAGGAATAAAAATGCGCGCTCACTTGCCGATTCTTCTCCGGACGCTTGGCAAGGCCCAGTCTCGCCAGGCCCTGCTCGCCGCCACTGCCCTGGTTGCGGTACTCGCCCTGACGCCCCGACCGGTCCAGGCGCAGATTGTGTTCGATACCGATGCCGCGGGCGAAAACGGCGCCGGCGCCGCCGCGGTTGGCCCAGGCTCGACAGCGGGCGGCGGCGGCGCCATGGCCACGAGCGGCGCTACGGCGGTCGGCAACGCCGCGACGGCCTCGGGGATCAGCTCCTCAGCCTTTGGCCAGATTGCAACGGCGAGTGGTCCGAACGCGACTGCGGTCGGCACCGGCGCCCAGGCCCTGAGCGACGCCAGCGTCGCTGTCGGCGCGTTGGCGGTCGCCCGCGCCCCGACGGGTATGATGCCGATCGCGGGCATCAGCGCGACGGCGATCGGCAACGCCGCCTTGGCGGCGAATCGAGGCGCCTTCGCCGGCGGCTCCAACACCCAGGCGCTGGGCGATCTTTCGACGGCGGTCGGCAACGCGGCCGTGGCCAGCGGCTTCGGCAGCTTCGCCGGCGGCCAGGGCGCGAATGCGGGGGGAACGCGAGCATCGGTCGCGATCGGAGTGTCCGCCAATGCATCGGCCACGCGCGGCGTGGCGATCGGCGAGTTCACGCAGGCCAGCGGCGGCAACAGCGTGGCGATCGGCGGCGGCGGCACACTGGCCTCGGGCGCGCAGGCCAGTGGCGCTCAATCGGTCGCACTCGGCTTCGGCACCGATGCCACGATGGACGGCGCCTCGGCCCTCGGGGTCAACGCCCAGGCAACGGGCATCGGCAGCACGGCCGTCGGCGGCAGCGCGGAGGCCTCGG
>DASPGI010000042.1:0-16264 GCA_035620695.1 Alphaproteobacteria bacterium | reverse complement strand
AGCTCGGATGCCCGGTGGCGCAGCCCAGATTCACCAACCGGCCCTTGGCCAACACGATGAGGCGCTTGCCGTCGGGAAAGACCACCTCGTCCACCTGCGGCTTCACCTCCTCCCACCGGTAGTTGCGCAACCCGGCGATCTGAATCTCGCTGTCGAAATGGCCGATATTGCAGACGATGGCCCGGTCCTTCATCTGGCGCATATGTTCAACGGTGATCACATCGACATTGCCAGTGGCGGTCACGAAGATGTCGCCCTTGGTGGCCATCTCGTCCATAGTGTCGACCTCATAACCTTCCATCGCCGCCTGCAGCGCGCAGATCGGGTCGATCTCGGTCACCACCACGCGCGCACCCTGGCTGCGCAGAGATTCGGCCGAGCCCTTGCCGACATCGCCATAGCCGCAGACCACCGCCACCTTGCCTGCGATCATGACGTCGGTGGCGCGACGGATGCCGTCGACGAGGCTCTCGCGCACGCCGTAAAGATTGTCGAACTTCGACTTCGTCACCGAATCGTTGACGTTGATCGCGGGCAAGAGAAGCGTCCCCGCCCGAGCCATCTCATAGAGCCGGTGGACGCCGGTCGTGGTCTCCTCCGAGACGCCGCGTGCCTCTTTCAGAAGCTCGGGATATTTCCGATGCATGAGCTGCGTCAGGTCGCCGCCATCATCCAAGAGCAGGTTCGGGTGCCAGCCCTTCGGCCCGGTAATGGTCTGCTCGACGCACCACCAATAGTCCTCCTCGCTCTCGCCCTTCCAGGCAAAGACAGGGATGCCGGCCTTGGCGATGGCCGCCGCGGCATGGTCCTGGGTGGAGAAGATGTTGCATGAGCTCCATCGGATCTCAGCGCCGAGCTGAACCAGGGTCTCGATCAGAACCGCGGTCTGGATCGTCATGTGCAGGCAGCCCGCAATGCGCGCGCCCGCGAGCGGTTTCTTGCCCGCATACTCGGCGCGCAGAGCCATGAGCCCCGGCATCTCGGTCTCGGCGATGGCGATCTCACGGCGGCCCCAATCGGCCAGAGCGATGTCGGCGACCTTGTAATCGGCGCTCATATCAAGTTTCTCCAGATCTCCACCGCAAAGAGCGGCGCTATAGCAGGGCCGGCGCAAGCGAGGCAAGCGGGCAGGAGTATCCCCTCTCTGCCCGTGCTCCTCAGGCGAGCGCGTTGAAATCGTCGAGAAGGGCGGCGATCCGGCCGGAGTCCGACTGGTCCATGATCATCCGGGCGCGGCGGGTGGCGGCCAGGAGATCGAGGGAGCGGATCCTCTGCTTGACACGGGGCAGCGCCGGCCAGGCCATCGACAGCTCGCGTACGCCCAGGCCCAGGAGCAGGGCGGTATAGCGCGGGTCGCCGGCAATCTCTCCACAGACCGAGATCGGGATGCGGGCGCGGAAGGCCGCCTCGGCGGTGAACTGGATGAGGCGCAGCACCGCCGGGTGCAGGGCATTGTAGAGATGGGCGACCTGCTCCTCGCCGCGATCGATGGCAAGGGTGTACATGGTCAGGTCGTTGGTGCCGATGGCGAAGAATTCGCAGGCCTGCGCCAATGCATCGGCCGAAAGCGCAGCACCCGGCACCTCGATCATCACGCCCAGTGGAGGCGGGGGCTCGGCGATCTTCACCTTGCGGCGCTTCAAGCGCCGGATCACCCTCGTCATCGCCTGGCGCACCTGGCGCACCTCGGTGACGGTGGAGATCATCGGTAGGAGAATGCGCACCGGCCCATGCGCGCCGGCCCGCAATATGGCCCCGAGCTGCGCCTCCAGAAGCGGCCGCTCCTTCAGCGAGAGCCGGATAGCGCGTAGGCCCAGGGCCGGGTTGGCCGATTCGGCCACATGCCCACCCAGAGGGAAGGCCAGCTTGTCGCCGCCGATGTCGAGCGTGCGCACCGTGACCGGCCGATCCTCCATCGCCACGACGATGGCCTTCAGCGCCTGGTACTGCTCCTCCTCGTCGGGCAGGTCCGGGCGGTTCATGAACATGAACTCGGTGCGCAGAAGCCCGATGCCCTCGGCCCCCGCCGCCAACGCCGGCTCCAACTCGCGCGGCAGCTCCAGATTCGCAAGCAGCGTCACCGCCTCGCCGTCCCGCGTGACGGCGGCAACCCGCCTCAGCCGTCCGAGCAGGCGCTGCTCGCGCCGATACTCGCCCTGGCGTCGTTCATACTCGGCCCTGATCTCCGCCGTCGGATTGACCACGACCCGCCCGGCCGAGCCATCGACCACCACGAGATCGCCGTTCTTCACCGCGCCGATCAGGCCGGCTACGCCGAGCACCGCTGGTAGTCCGAGCGAGCGGGCCATGATCGCGGTATGACCCTCCGGCCCGCCAAGAACCGTCGCAAAGCCGCCGATCAGCTCCGGATCGAGCAGCGCGGTGTCGGCCGGGGAGAGCTCCTCGGCGATGACGACGGTGCCGGGCGGCAGACTGGTGAAGGCGGCATAGGGAATCTGCGTCAGATTGCGGATCAGCCGATCGCCCACATCGCGGATATCGCCGGCCCGGGCAGCGAGATATTGGTCGCTGAGGGCCGTGAAGCCCTCCGCGATCTCCGCGATCTCGGCCTGCACCGCGGCCTCGGCATTGATCATATCCTCGGTGATGCGACGTTCGACGCCGCGCAGCAGGCGCGAGCCGGACAGCATCTGAAGATAGGCTTCGAGGAGATAGCCGATCTCCTCGGCGGCGGCGCCGGGCAGGCCGGCTGATTTGGTTTTGAGCTTGCGGAGCTGCTTCTGACCCTTGGCGACGGCGGTGTTGAAGCGCTCCAGTTCGGCCGGGACCTCCTCTTTTTCGAGCTTGCGTAGCGCAACCGGTATAGCGCCGGCCTCGAGCAGATAGGCCGGGCCTATCGCCACTCCAGGGGCGACACCCAGCCCCTCGAGGATCTGCGCCTTCGGTTCGCTCGCCGCTCCTTCAATCTTCATTGAATTTACTCTCGACCAACCGCGCCAGCGCCGCAACCGCAGCCACGGCATCGCGCCCGCAGGCTCTGAGCAGAACGGGCGAGCCGGGACCGGCGGCCAGCATCATCAGACCCATGATCGAACGACCGGAGACCGATTGGCCGTCGCGTTCGACCCAGACCTCGGATTCGAACTGCTCGGCGAGCTTCACGAAGCGGGCCGCGGCACGGGCATGCAGCCCGCGCTGGTTGCAGATCACGACCTCCCGTCTTGCCTTACCGCCCGTCATTTCGAGAGCCGGTCGCCTGCCGTCAGGCGTTGCGTTTGCGCTGCGCCCCTGTCAAGAGATGGGAGGCAACGTTGATGTATTTACGGCCCGCCTCCTGGGCGCTGGCTACGGCGCGCGGCAGGCTTTCGGTGCCGCGCACGGTCGCGAGCTTGATCAGCATCGGCAGATTGACGCCGGCAATCACCTCGACATTTCCACGATCGAGCACCGAGATCGCCAGGTTGGAGGGCGTGCCGCCGAACATGTCGGTCAGCAGCACCACGCCCTTTCCGGTGTCGACCTCAGTGATGCGATCGATGATCTCGCCGCGGCGCGCCTCCATATCGTCCTCCGGCCCGATGCAGACCGCCGCTATGCGCTCTTGCTTGCCCACCACATGCTCAAGGGCGGCGATGAACTCGGCTGCAAGGCGACCGTGGGTCACCAGGACCATTCCGATCATGCTTGTCCCAACCTCTCTCTTCCGAAGGGGTACGGCCTTGCTCATGCGACCTCGCCGCCGATGTCACGATGGCGCAGCTCGGCGCGGCGGCCCTCGGCCGCAAGCCAAGCGGCAAGGCGTTCAGCGATGGCGACCGAGCGATGTCGTCCACCAGTGCAGCCGATCGCAACGGTCAGATAGCTCTTCCCTTCTTCGGCAAAGCGCGGCAGAAGGGGACGAAGCCAAGCGGTGAGGCGCTCGAACCAGGGAGCGAAATCCGGATCGGCCTCGACATAATCTCTCACTTGCTGATCTCGTCCGGTCAGCGGCTTGAACTCCGGGACGTAATGCGGATTGCGCAAAAAGCGCACATCGAAGACCAGATCCGCATCGCGCGGCAGCCCGTTGCGATAGGCGAAGGAAACCACGAACACGGCAAGCGAGGCGCCCTCGCCCGCGGCCGCTCCCGCCTGAAGCATCCGCCGCAGGTCCCCGATCGCGAGGCCCGTGGTGTCGATCACCAGGTCGGACCGGTTGCGCAAGGGCGACAGGAGCCGGCGCTCACGTGCGATGCCGTCGGTGACCGGGCGATCGAGGGCGAGCGGGTGACGGCGGCGCGTTTCGGTGAAGCGCAGGCGCAAGACCTCGTCATCACAGTCAAGAAAGACAAGACGCACATCGAAGGAAGGATTGCCCTTCAGCGCATCGAGCTCCTCGATCACGGAGGAGACGGCGAAATCGCGCGTGCGCGAATCGATGCCGACCGCGAGTGAACGACCACCGGCTTCCCCGACCAAGGCCGGCAACAGCTTCAGCGGCAGATTGTCCACCCCCTCATAGCCGATATCCTCCAGCGCCTTCAGGGCCGTCGAACGGCCGGCGCCCGACATGCCGGTAATCAGGACGACGCGCCGGCGCACCGACGCACTGCCCCTGATTTGGGCTGCGGCGGGGTCGGAGGCTCCATCCGCTGGTGTCACGGCCGCGCTCCCGAATCAGTGGTAAGACGCAGCGCCAACCGCAACTTTGCCACGGCCGAGGCCTCCGGAGCGTGAAGCCGCATCCGAGGCAGCTCAATCCCGAGCACCATTTCCCGCTCGGGATCGGGGCAGCGCTCTATTTCGGGGGATGTCACCAGGTCGACGAGGAGCGTGACCTGCGCTTCCGCGAGCGTTGGCACGCGCACGATGCCCAGTCCACGGACCTCGATCAGATCCTTCAACGGCTGCGGGGCCGTCGCCCAAAGCTCCCTCCCGCGCCGACTGAGAGCAGTCTGATCATCGGCCACCAGTTCGCCCCCGGCCTCCATCAGGCGCAACGCCAAATCCGACTTGCCGCTGCCTGGCACCCCCCGCAGCAACGCCGCCTTGCCGGCAAAGGCGACGGTGGTGGCATGCAAGGTCTGCCGGTCGCGGCTCATGATCGCGCGGGAAGCTCGACTACGAAACGGGCGCCGACCACCCGCCCCTCGGTATCGACGCGGTTCTCCGCCCAGATCGTTCCGCCGTGAGCCTGCACGACCTGCTTGGAGATCGACAGGCCGAGGCCGGAGTGGGTCCCGAATTTCTCACCCGCCGGACGCTCGCAATAGAAGCGGTCGAATATGGCGTCGAGCTTGCCGTCCGGAATGCCGGGTCCCTGATCGGATACGGTCGCGCGCACCGCCTTGCCTTCGCGCCACATCCGCACGCGGATGACCCCACCGGGCGGGCTGAATGAGATGGCGTTCGAGATGAGATTGCGGAAGACCTGGACCAGCCGGCGCTCGATACCCTGCACTACAAGCTCCTGGCTTCCCGCGTAGTCAAACTCGAAGACCGGACCGCCGGGAGCGGTGGTTGCGCGATAGACCTCGACCAAGGTGCCCAGCATCTCGCCGATATCGACCGGCTCGCCTTCCGCGCGCGACAGTTCCGCGTCCAGACGCGAAGCGTCGGAAATGTCGCTGATCAGGCGGTCGAGACGCTGCACGTCGTCGACGATGATCTGGATCAGCCTCTTCTGCTGCTCGGGATCGTCAAGCCGCGCCACCGTCTCGACCGCACTGCGCATCGAGGAAAGCGGATTCTTCAGTTCATGGGCTACATCGGCGGCAAACCGCTCTATGGCATCCATCCGCTGCCACAAGGCCTCGGTCATGTCGCGTAGAGCACCGGAAAGATCGCCGACCTCGTCGCCGCGCCGGGTGAAATCGGGAATGGTGGCGTGACGGCCATGCCCTCGGCGCACCCGCTCAGCCGCGTCGGCGAGCCGGCGAATCGGCCGCGCGATGGTTCCAGCAAGATAGATCGACAGCAGCACGGTGATCGCGAGCGCGATGGTGAAGACCTTAAGGATGTCGAAGCGGACTTCGCGGACAGCCTGGGTGATCTCGGCTCCGCTCCGGGAAAGCATCAGCGCGCCCAGGACCTGCCGGTAGCGCTGGACCGGCACCGCGACGGTAAGCACCAAACCCCCATCGGAGGCTTGCCGCACAACCGCCCCGCTCTCGCCCCCAAGCGCCCGCACGGCTTCCTCGTAGTCGGCTGCGCTCTGATTGGTCGGCTCGTGATAGGGAGGGTAGAGAGGCTTGCGGGGCAGCCAGCTCACCACCCAGTCATAGATATTCGCCAGCCAGGTTTCGTGCGGGGCGAGCGCGCTTGGCGCGGGAAGCTCCTGGATTTCCACCCGTCCGCCAGGCCCGACCAGGCGGAAGCTGTCGGCCAGCACCTGCCCGTCCAGGTCGAATAAGCGGGCGCGCAAGCGCGACTGGTCGACCAGACGCCTGATGATTGGTCGCGAGGTCTCGGCCGAAAGCCGTTCCTCGCCGGCCGCCCCGATCGTCACGGCCGAGGCTCCGAGGGCACCGGCGAAGAGATCGCTCTGTGCTCGCAGCGAATCGAGCTCGGAGGCGATCAGCCTGGAGCGGTACTCGCCGAGATAAAGCAGGCCGCCGATCGGGATCAGCAATGCAAGGATGTTCAGCGCCAGAATGCGTCTGGTGAGGGTCAGCCGCCCCCGCCGCTGCTCGCCCCGAGAAGCAGACTTCGCCCGAGCGGTCGGCTGGTCGACCGGTGCAACGCGCTCGTTGTCCTCGACGAGGCGCGGTTCGGTACGGCGAGCGCCTTGGCGCTCGCGCCAGACGCTAACGGTCGCGGTAGCGATAGCCCACTCCGTACAAGGTCTCGATCTCGGCGAAATCGGTATCAATCGCCTTGAATTTCTTTCTCAGCCTCTTGATGTGGCTGTCGATCGTGCGGTCGTCCACATAGATCGATTCGCCATAGGCCGCATCCATGAGCTGGTCGCGGTTCTTGACATGCCCAGGGCGCGAGGCAAGCGCCTTCAGCAGCAGAAACTCGGTGACCGTCAGATCCACGGCCTGCCCCTTCCAGGTGCACAGATGACGCGCCGAATCGAGCATCAACTCGCCGCGCAGGATGATGCTCTCGGCGCTGGCACCTGTCCCGCCGTCGCGCGCCGTCGCCTCGCGGCGGAGAATCGACCGGATACGCTCGATCAGCAGCCGCTGGGAAAAGGGCTTCTTGATATAGTCGTCGGCGCCCATGCGCAGACCCAGCACTTCGTCGACCTCGTCGTCCTTGGAGGTGAGGAAGATCACCGGAACACGGCTCTGCTTGCGCAGCCTGTCAAGCAACTCCATACCGTCCATCCGCGGCATTTTGATGTCGAGAATTGCCAGGTCGACCGGGTTGGAGGTGAGGCCGCGCAGTGCCTCGGCGCCGTCGGTGAAGGTACGTACCGCAAATCCTTCCGCCTCCAGGGCCATGGCGACGGAGGTCAGGATGTTCCGGTCGTCGTCGACGAGAGCGATGGTCTGTTGCACGGTTATTGATCCGAATCGGCGTCCCCCCCGGCGGCAGTCGGCCCAGAGGCAGGGACATGATCGCCCGCCGGCCTCTTACTCCCCCATTCCAGCCCGGCACTGGCCGGACACCCCGCGGCCGGCAGCGGGGCTGAAGAGATGCTAGGATGCCCGCGCCTGGATGCTTTCCAGCCGTGGCGGCGCATTCTACAGAGACTGCCATGCAAACGCATGTGGATTCCTCCGGCTCCGAGGAGGCCCTGGCCCGCTGGTTGATGCGGCTCACCGACCGGGGCGCCCTCGCCAGCTTGCTTGCCCGGCCTACCTCCGATGGCGGGAAGGGCTGGCCTTATGCCTCGCTGGCGTTGGTAGCCACCGATCTGGACGGCGCCCCGCTCTTGATGCTGTCAAATCTGGCCGATCACAGCCGGAACATCGCAGCCGACCCAAGGGTCTCTTTGCTCTTGGCGCCGGATTTAGGCGCCGCCGAACCGCTGGCCCATGCCCGTCTCAGCCTGATCGGCGAGGCCCGTCCGGCGGACGAGGAGCGGGTTCGCCAGCGCTTTCTCGACCGTCACCCCGAGGCCGGCGTTTACGCCGGATTTACCGACTTCCGCTGCTACCGTGTGCGCTGCGACCTGGCCCATTTGATTGCAGGTTTTGGGCGCATTCGCTGGCTGGAGTCCGAGCGGTTGCTGCTTGGTCCGGCGGCGTTCCAACTCTGGCCCGAGGGGGGGAACCTCTGCCGTCGGCTGAATGTTGAGGAAACCGGGCTGGTGGAGCGCCTGGGAGTCCGGGCGAGCGGAGTGTCTGCATCTTGGCGCTTGACCGGCATCGATGCCGAGGGCTGCGATTTTAGGGCGGGGGAGCGCACGGCGCGTTGGAACTTTCCAGTGGCCGTGGAATCGGTTGGCAGGGCGCTTAGTTTCATTAGAGAAGAGTAATAGAGTAGGCGAGCCGATCGCGTCCTTTTCCGGCCGCTGATCTGGCCCTATGCTGTCTTGCTAATGGGCCACTCTAAAGCCCCGCGCTAATGATGGGAGGAACGACGACGTGACGCAGAGCGGCCCGGTAGTCAGCCGATATGGGCTGGCAGGGCAGGGCATCCGCAACTTTCGCCGAGCCCATTGGAATCTGCCGCCCGCCGCGCTCTATGAGGAGGCGTTGAGACGGGGGGAGGGGCTCTTGGCCCTCGGCGGGGCGCTGGCCGTCGAGACCGGCCAATACACCGGCCGCTCGCCCAATGACAAGTTCATCGTCGATGAGCCCGGCTCGAGCGAGGCGATCTGGTGGGGACCGGTAAATCGGCCCTTCTCGGAGCCTGATTTCGAAGCGATGCACCGGCGCATGCTGGCCTATTTCCAGGGCCGGGACCTGTTCGTCCGGGACATGTTCGCAGGCGCCGATCCGGAATACCGCCTGCCGGTGCGCATCATCACCGAAAGCGCCTGGCCCAATCTCTTCGCCGCCAACATGTTCCTTGCGCCGGGGCACGACGAGCTGAAGGAATTCGAGCCCGCCTTCACCATCCTGCACGCCCCCGGGCTGCATGCGGTGCCCGATCAGGATCGCACCAAATCCGAAGTCTTCATTCTGGTCAGCTTCGCCAAGCGCCTGGTGCTGATCGGAGGCAGCCGCTATGCCGGCGAGATCAAGAAATCGGTCTTCACGTTACTCAATTTCCTCTTGCCCGAGAGGGGCGTGCTGCCGATGCACTGCTCGGCAAATATCGGGCCGCGGGGCGACACCGCTATCTTCTTCGGCCTTTCCGGCACGGGCAAGACAACGCTTTCGGCCGACGGCAACCGCATGCTGATCGGCGATGACGAGCATGGCTGGTCCGATCGCGGCATCTTCAATTTCGACGGCGGCTGCTATGCCAAGGTGATCCGGCTTTCGCCCGAGGCCGAACCTGAAATCTACGCCACGACCGGGCGTTTCGGAACGATCCTGGAGAATGTGATCATCGATCCGGTGACGCGGCGGCTCGACCTCGACGATCCGCGGCTGACCGAGAACACGCGCGCCTCCTATCCCATCGAGTTCATAGCCAACATCCAACCTTCGGGCATGGGGGGCCATCCCGAGAATGTGATCATGCTGACCGCTGATGCCTTCGGCGTGCTGCCGCCGATCGCCAAGCTCACGCCAGAGCAGGCGATGTATCACTTCCTTTCCGGCTATACGGCGCGGGTTGCCGGGACGGAGAAGGGTCTGACCGAGCCGCAGGCCACCTTCTCGACCTGCTTCGGAGCTCCCTTCATGCCGCGCCATCCATCGGTTTATGCCAAGATGCTGGGCGAGCGGATCGCCCGCCACAAGGCGACCTGCTGGCTTGTCAATACCGGCTGGTCGGGCGGCGCCTACGGAACCGGGCAGCGGATGAAGATCGCCTTCACCCGCGCCATGGTGCGCGCGGCACTCGAGGGCAAGCTCGCCCATGTGCCGATGCAGAGGGAATCGCATTTCGGGCTGACGGTCCCGATGTCCTGTCCGGAAGTGCCGGGCGAGGTGCTGCTGCCGCGCAAAACCTGGCGCGACCCTGGCGCCTATGACGAGGCGGCGCGCGATGTCGCCCGCCGCTTCGACGCCAATTTCCGGCAGTTCGAGCCCTTCGTCGACGAACGGGTGAAGGCTGCGGCGATCCATCCAGCGGCGTAAGGATCGGCGTCACCGACCGCCGCCGACCTTCCGGCCTTTGTCATCAGCGCCATACAGATGCGAGAGCAGCACATAGCGGCGGCCGGAGGTCACTTCCAGCACCTCGTGCAGGAGCGAGGATGAGAAGATGAGCGCGGTGCCGGTTTCGGCACGGTAGCGCTGATCGCCATATTCGGGAAAGCGCAGAGCGCCACCCTCATGCTCCTCGGTGTTGAGGTTCAAGGACAGCGCGAAGCGCCGATGCGCCAGCTCGGGCGTCGGATTGTCGCGATGACCGTGCTGGAAACCGCCGCGCGAACCCTCGTAGCGGGCGATGTGGAAGCGCTCGCGATTGGTCACCCGGTACTGAAAGGCCTTCAGGATCTCGGGGATCACCCGCCTGCCGATGCGCTGATCCAGGAATGCCCTGGTCTGTGGATCTTGAATCACAAAATCAATACGATCGACGCGGCCATAGTCGTTGATCTCGATTTTGTAGTTGCCCTTTTCCTGCAAATGCTCGCCGACGCTGCGCGTGGGCCAGCCGGGGCTCTCGTAAAGATCGATCAGCCTCCGGCACTCGGCCCGATTCAAGACTTCGGGAACGAGAAGCACCGGCGGGTGGGGCAGGGCCTGGACATTCTGCCGGTTCTCCGCATCGCGGCGTAGCCGCTCTAGCACGGGCGCAAGCGCGATTTCGAACGCCTGGATGCGCTGATTGGGGCTCAGCAACACCAATCTGGTCTCTGCGGCATCCGCCAGCCCATAGGCGTCCCGCAGCCGTCCGCTCGAATCGCTGACGGCCGGGATTGCAAGGTCGAATTGCCTCAGAAATTGGGCATTGTCTGGAGGCGCGGCCGGACGGGTCAGCACCGTGACGGCGCCCAATGCCTTCAGCTCCGTCAGAGCGTCCCTGATCTGGCCCAGCATTGCGCCATCGGCATCGGCCGGCGCGAAGACGATGAGGACCGGTCGTCCCGCGATTCGGTCGGCACGCAGCACGAACGGTTTGCCGTCCTGATCCGGCAGATTGAAGTTCGGAGCGAAATCGCCGATCTCGGGCGGCGAAAGTCCTGCGCGCGTCGTGGTCACGGCGCGAAGCGCACTGCGTAGACCGGCGGCAGACGCGCGGGCACGCCTTCCCAGCTCTCCGCGCCATCCTCGGAAACCCAGAGGCCGCCGGTGGTGGAGCCCAGGGCCAGCCGTCCGCCGCTTGCATCGACCGCCAGGCCGTGGCGATAGACCAGGTCGTAGGCATGCTCGCTCGGCAGCCCCCGGCTCAGCAACTCGAAGCTACGCCCGCCATCGCTGGTGCGCGCCACCACCATCCGCCCTTCGGCCGGGATGCGCTCTGTATCGGCCTGCTCGGGAACATACCAGGCGGTATCGGGATCGCTCGGATGGGCCGCGACCGGAAAACCGAAACCGTTCGGCTTAGGGTCGGGTAGCCGCTGCCAGCTGCGCCCTCCGTCATCGGAGCGATAAAGGCCGAAATGATGCTGTGCCCAAAGACGCTGCGGCCGCTCCCGGCATTGAGCGATGCGATGGGGGTCCTGCATGTTGGGATCCTCGGCGCGCTCCACCGGCACATAGGGCGCAATCATGCCCTTGGATGCCGTCCAACTCGCCCCGTCATCCTCGCTCACCCACACCCCACCGCAGGAGATCGCCACGGTGATGCGCCCGGGCGCTTGGTCGTTCCTCAGGATGCTGTGCAGCACCGGCTCGTCCCAGCCGCCCCCGAACCAGTCCGGCCGTCCGGGCAGAGCCCACAAGCTCTCATTCATGCACCAGCTCGCGCCGCGATCATCGGAACGGAACAAAGCCGCCGGCATCGCGCCGGCGAAGAGCGTGCCGGGAGCAGGGCCGATCTCCAGACACCAGATCGCGCCCAACGAAGGTCCCTCGGCATCGGACTTGGGGAAGGCGGGCGCGGCGCATTCCTCGAAGCTCTCGCCGGGGCCGGCGCGGTGAAGCTTGGTCCCGAAATGCCCGTGGTTGAGGGCGACATAGCGCCAGCCGTCGCGCGGATCCTCGACCGTGGCGCCGACCGGGACGCCGGCGAAGTCCACCTTGTCGACCGCCCAGCGGCCGCCGGAACGAACCATCGTGAACAACCCTTTGCGGGTGGCGGCGAGGAGCCGATCGCTGGCAGCGGCCATTCCTTGAACCTTCAGATCCGTTCAGCCTCCGGAAAGCGCCTGAAAGACCGCGATCTCGTCGCCCGGCCCGACCGGGTCGCTGAGCCCTACCCGATCCTTCGCGGGATGCCCGTTGAGATAGACCGCGACGTGCCGACGCAGCCGGCCTTGATCGTCCAGGATATAGCCCTTGAGGCGCGGCCGGTCCATGCACGCCTTGGCCAACGCCTCGCCCAGATCGGCAGCTTCCACCTCGAGCTCGGGTGTCGGCACATGGCGCTGCAGATGGGCGGAGAACCAGATGCGGGGCAAGGGCCTCAATGCGCCTCCGCCCAATTGCGGCCCCAGCCTGCCTCAGCGACCAAGGGCACGGCGAGGCGCACCGCGGGCTCGGGCGCGCCTTCCATCACCTTGCGCACCAACGCGGCCGTTTCCTCGGTCTCTGCCCGCGGCACCTCGAACAGAAGTTCGTCATGCACCTGCAGAAGCATGCGCGCCTTGAGGCCAGCCGCCTTGAGCGCGGGCGCAACTCGGATCATCGCCCGCTTGATGATGTCGGCAGCACTGCCTTGCAGCGGCGCGTTGATCGCGGCGCGCTCCATGAAGCTGCGCCGCGCCGGATTGCGGTCGTTGATCCCCGGCACATGCACACGCCGCCCGAACAAGGTCGTGACAAATCCCTTCTCGCGTGCGGTCTTCTTAGTGCGCTCCATATAGTCGCGGATGCCGGGATAGCGCTCGAAATAAGCCTTGATATAGGCCGCCGCCTCGCTTTGCGGGATTCCGAGCTGCGCGGCGAGCCCAAAGGCGCTGATGCCGTAGATGATGCCGAAGTTGATCGCCTTGGCGCGGCGGCGGACCATCGGGTCCATGCCCTTGGCCGGCACGCCGAACACCTGGCTCGCGGTCAGGGCGTGAATATCGGCTCCGGCTCGGAACGCTTCGCGTAAGGGAGCGATATCCGCCATCTCGGCGGCAAGCCTCAGCTCGATCTGCGAATAGTCGACCGAGAGCAGCACCGAGCCTTCCTCGGCCACGAAGGCGCGGCGGATCTTGCGTCCTTCCTCGGTGCGGATGGGAATGTTCTGAAGGTTGGGATCATTGGAGGAGAGCCGCCCGGTCGAGGCGACGGCAAGCGCGAAATTCGTATGCACGCGGCCGGTCTCGGGGTTGATGGTCTCCGTCAGGGCGTCGGCATAGGTGTTCTTCAGCTTGGCGATCTGCCGCCAATCCAGGACCTTGCGCGGCAACGGATGCTCGAGCGCCAGCGCCTCCAAAATCTCCGCGCCGGTGCCGTAGGCGCCGGTCTTGCCCTTCCTGCCTCCCGGCAGGTTGAGATCGTCGAACAGCACCTCGCCAAGCTGCTTGGGCGAGCCGATGTTGAACTCGCGTCCGGCGAGGATGTGGATCTCGCCTTCCAGCTCGGCGATGCGCCGCCCAAACTCCGCCGACAGGCGCTTCAGCTCGCCGAGATCGACCTTGATGCCGGCGCGCTCCATCTCGACGATCACCGGCACCAGCGGCCGTTCGATCGTCTCATAGACCGTCAGCACCCGCTCTTCGATCAGCCGGGCCTTCAGCCGGCGATGCAACGCCCCGCAGACATCGGCGTCCTCCGCCGCGCAGTCACGCGCTTTCTCGATCGGCGCCTCGGCGAAGGCGATCAGGCTTTTGCCCGTGCCGACCACATCGGCGAGCTTGGTGCGTCGCGGCGTCAAATGCAGTCCGACCAACTCCTCAAGGTCGTGCCCATGCGCGCCGCCTTCCAGCACATAAGAGATCAGCATCGCATCGTCGACCGGCGCAAGGGCGATGCCGTGGCGCGCCAGCACTAGCGCATCGAGCTTGATATTGTGGCCGACCTTCAGCACCGCCGGGTCCTCCAGCATCGGCTTCAGAATGCGCAAGGCCTCTTCGAAGGCCACCTGCCGGAAGTTGGCGCCGGGCGCGGAAGGAGCGGTCAGCTCGAGCGCGCCCTGGCTATCCACGGACCGATGGCGCAGCGGCACATAGCAGGCATCGCCGTCGGCCAACGCCAGCGAGATGCCGATCAGCCGGCCGCGCATCGGATCGGTGGCATCGATCTTCACCGCGATGGCCGCGCTGCCTTGCGCAGTCGCGCGCTCGGTCCATTCTTCTAGTGCCGACGCCTCGTCGACGAGCAGATAGGTTTGTGGCCGCGGCGCGGCGGGCCGCTTCGGTGGCGCGTCCTCACGCTCGGCTCCGGTGCGGCCGAGCTTCGCCTCCACGCGGGTGATGAGCGAACGGAACTGGTTTTCCCGCAGGAAGGCGAGGAGCGCCTCGGGATCGGGCTCGCGGCGTCGAAACTCGTCAATCTGGGCAGGGACGGGGACATTCCTTTTCAAGCGAACGAGCTCGCGGCTAAGCCGCGCCTGGTCGGCATGCTGAACGAGCATCTCACGCCGCTTCGGCTGCTTGATCTCGCCCGCGCGGGCAAGCAACGTATCCAGATCGCCATAGACCCCGATCAGCTCGGCCGCGGTCTTGACGCCGATCCCTGGCACGCCCGGCACATTGTCCACCGAATCGCCGATCAGTGCCTGGACGTCGACCACCTTGTCCGGCCCTACGCCGAATTTCTCCTTCACCTCATCGGGGCCAATGATGCGGTTCTTCATCGGATCGAGCATGCGGATGCAGTCGCCGACCAATTGCATCAAATCCTTGTCGGAAGAGACGATCGTGACCTCATCCCCCCGCTCGGCGGCCGCGCTGGCATATGTCGCGATGATATCGTCGGCCTCGAAGCCCTCCATCTCCACAACGGGTACGTTGAAGGCGCGCGCGGCCTCGCGCACCAGCTTGAATTGCGGCACGAGTTCGGCCGGCGCCTCCGGGCGGTGAGCCTTGTAGCCGTCGAACATCTCGTTGCGAAAGCTGCGCTGGCTGGCGTCGAAGACGACAACGACATGGTCGGCCTCGGTTTCGCTCAAGAGCTTCATCAGCATGGTGGAGAAGCCGAGCACCGCATTGATGGGGGTCCCGTCGCCACGCGTCAGCGGCGGCAGCGCGTGAAAGGCGCGGAACAGGAATCCCGAGCCGTCTATGAGGAACACATGCCGGCGCTTGCCGGCCGCCTCGACGGGGGAGGGTGCGGCGGATGTCCTGGCCATGTCTTGAGAGAATGGCCCGAGCCGAGGGAAAGAGTCGAGAGCGGCCTCCACAGCCCTCAGTCGGCCGGCACCTTGGCCGCGGAGACCAGCACGAATCTCCGCCCGCAATAGGGACAGTCGATCGAGCCCCGCTTTTCCATGTTGAGATAGACAAGCGGATGACCGAGCACGCCGCCGCCGCCGTCGCATCCGACGGTCGTGGTTTCTACCTCGATGATCTTATGAGGATCCATGGGCATTCCAATTCCAGTCGCCAATGGCAGGAGGGGTTATGAAGGACGGCCGTCATTGACCCTGCGGCGCGGCGGATGATAGGGAAGCCACCGCGCTCCTTCAACTCCGGTCCGGCGGCTCCTCGGCTGCCGTCCAGCCGCGAGAACTCGCCCATGACCGATCATCCACCCGACTTCGCCATTTCCGTCCGCGGTCTCAACAAGGTCTACCGCGCCCGCTCGGGCGGGATAAAGGCCCTGGTCGATGTCGATCTTGAGATCCCGCGCGGGAGCCTCTTCGGGCTGCTTGGGCCCAATGGAGCCGGCAAGTCGACCCTGATCAATATCCTGGCTCAGCTCGTGCGCAAAAGCTCGGGCGCGGCGGCGGTCTGGGGATATGACATCGACCGCCAGCCGCGCATGGCCGCTTCGGCCATCGGGGTAGTGCCGCAGGAGCTGAACATCGATCCTTTCTTCACGCCCCGCGAGCTTCTCGATCTGCAGGCGGGGCTCTACGGGGTGCCCAAGCGCGAGCGGCGGACCGACGAGATCCTCGCCGCATTGCGCCTGGCCGACAAGGCGGAGGCCTATGCTCGCACGCTTTCGGGCGGGATGCGCCGTCGGCTTCTGGTGGCCAAGTCCATGGTCCACAATCCGCCGGTTCTGGTGCTGGACGAGCCGACCGCGGGAGTTGATGTCGAGTTGCGCCA
>DASPGI010000041.1:0-74583 GCA_035620695.1 Alphaproteobacteria bacterium | reverse complement strand
CGTGTAAAGGCGGCCATCGATCCTATTGGAATCATGAATCCAGGAAAGCTTCTCGGTTGAGCAGGGCCTTTTGGAAGACGGGGGTCGGCCGAAGGCCGAGCCCCGTTTCACTCACCGGGAATCTTGACAGGTCGACCGATCCCCTCCAGCCGAAGGCGATCGAGGGACTGACGGCATCTTCGGTCAACAGGCGGGTGCCGTAAGCGCCCTCATATCCGATAAGCCGGTCACCCGCGGCCGAGGCGATCGCAAGTCCAGCCCGGGCGAGGATGCTGGTCTCGCCGACCTGGCATCCGAGAATAACGCTCCGGCCCTGGCCGAGGGAATGCCGCAGCGCCGCCAGCGAACGTAACAGCCCGCCAAGCTTCGAAACTCGCAAGTTGACGATGAAGGATGGATCAGCAGGCGCTTCATCCAGATCCTGGATGCAGGTGAAACTTTCATCGAGGATGATGGCGAGCCCTGTCCGATCGGCAACTTCCCGCATGCCGTGCCAATCACGGGGGCCGACCGGTTCCTCGACCGCCCAGGCATGGACGGCGGCATGCGAAAGTCCCGCAACCGCCGCTTCCGCACTCGGCCAGAGATTGTTCGCGTCGAGCCTCACCCGTCCGCGCCTTGCCAGGAAGGCAGCGCGGCGGCCATCTACGCGGACCTGGCCGCTCACCTTGAGCTTGGCCTCGCGCATCCCGTAGGCGGCAAACAGAAGCGCTGTAAGGCAGAACTTCGCCCACGAGCCTGTGCTGTAGACTGCGGTGGCGCTCAGCCCGCCATGAAGTAGCGGAATCCCGAGAAGCGATTCGACGCTTTTTTGCTGCTGGCGCGAGAAGAGATCGAGCAGCGCCAGTTCCGCGGCGCAGAAGGCGCTGGGATTGGCGTCGATCTCCGCGGAGCGGCGCTCCATCCATTGTCGGAGCGGGGCGATCCCGTCCAGCTCCAGGAACTCGCCTCGATGGCGATCCAGAAAGGCGCGCGCCCCGTGCGCCGTCTCACCGGTGACGTAAGGCCGAGGGCACCCTTCGCCGAGCCCGTAGTTTCCGTCTTCATCTTCGACCTGCACCAGCACGTTCTCCGCGTGCTCCCGCAAGGCGGAGGCATGGCCGAAGCTGCCGCGGAACGGAATCGGCGCGCTAGCTATGGCCAACCGCGAGGGGCGCATCGGTAGAGAGATGAGCGTCGAAGTTGAAGCGGCACTCCTCCGCCGTGAGAAGTGCCGGAATTTTCAGCTGCGATTCGCGCTGGCCTTTGACCTCGACGCAATGGCGGCGATGGGCCTCGGCGGCGCCGGCCCTGAGCACTGCGAGACGAAGCGGATGCAGGCGTCCGCTCCGGCGTTTGGCGGAGTACTCGATGTTCAGTCTGCAAATCGCCTGGTCGAGGACCGACTGAAACCGACCGGCATCGCCGATGGGAGCGTCGAACTCGACATAGGCGCGGTAACGGGAAAGCGCCGGAAGAGCGACAAGGGTATAGAAACGTGCGCCAACCCCACTGCTCCGCAACGCCTCGGCCATCGCCAGGTGGACCTGATCCTCGGTGAGTTTCTCACCCGTGATGTTCGTCACGCCCCGGCCCTTGCGAATGAAGGAGAGGCTCGGTGTACGGCCGATCGACGCGCCGGCTCTCAGTACGTCGTTCATGTGGTAGCGCAGAAGTCCTGCTTCGGTTGAGACGATCACATGATAGTCCCTGCCCTGCTGGAGCTGGTGCAGAAGGAGCGTTTCACGCGCGCCCTTGTCCCACTCCTCCACAGGGACGAACTCGAAAAAGACATCCTGCAGGAGCGGAAGCGCCAGATTGCGGTCGGCATCGACGACCACGGTGCCGCGCAGCTCGCTTGCCACATATCCCGCATCGATCATCCGCGCGCCTGGCGGAAGTTGCCGCCGTACCCTGTCCGCAGCATGCGCGCAGCCGCCTCCAAGCCAGGTCACCACAGAGCGCAAGTCCGGCCAGAGATCGGCGATCGTCACTTCACAGCGCCGGTCCAGCAGCGTCTGCAACGCCGCTGCACGGCGCGGGTCGGGACTTCTGAGCAACGACAGCGATCGTGCGGTTTCCGGCGAAAGCCCGGCCAGGAGCGGTGTGACGCCGGCCTCGATCTCGCCTACGATTTCCGGGAGCGTATTTCGCAGAACATCGACCAGACGCAAGATGGTCGATGGGTTGGCCGTGGCGATTGCGCTCAGATCGCCCGCCCCTACTGCGAGGCGTGCGAGAGTCGCATATTTCAGATCATAGTCGGCGATGGCAAAGACCGCGGGCGGCACCAAATATTTTGCCCGCAACGGGGCCGGCATGGTTTCGTAGATCAGACCCGTGGCAGCCCCGGCCGGGGTTCCATCTCTCAGCCACTCCTCGCAAACGGCTCCGCCGATGCCCAGGATGCTGCCTCGAAACGCGTCGAGCGAAGCGTGCTGCACATAAGCCATGATGCGCTGCGCCCGCTTCAGCCTGCGAAGAACAGTCGATGTGACGGGAATGAGCTTTGGAGCGCCCGTAGTGCCGCTGGTGCGTGCATACATGATCGGCATAGACGAGCTTGCGACGGCCCGACCGCTTGCGATCTGGCGGTCAACCGCGCCACGAAGCGTTTCCGAATCGCAGATCGGCACGCGCGCGCGAAATGCCTCGACGCCGTCGATCGTCGAGATCCGGTAGCGCCGTCCGAGCTCGGTCGTCCGGCACGCTTTCAGGATTTGGCGGAGGATGCGCCTCTGCGCGCTCTCGGGATCCTCGGCAGCACGGAGCAGCCGATCGTGCGCCCAGCGGCCAGCCAGCTCCATCGACAGGCGGAATGAGACATCCGCAACGGCCCGCGCGATGCGCATCTAGGGCCGCAGCCATGGCTGGAAGGGAGCGGCCAGCTGCCGCCAGAAGCCGCTCGGATAGCCGCGGTTCAAGAGACCCAACTTGTCAACTGTTTCACCGCGCGGGCGATAATAGGTGCCGAGGATAAGATCCCAGACCACGAAGCTGTGGGCGTAGTTCGCGTTCGATTCGACGATCTTGCGGGAATGGTGCCAGCGATGCACTTCCGGGCCGCTGACCAGATAGTTCAGCCAGCCAAGCCGGATGTCGCAGTTCGAGTGCTGGAACAGGCCGCTCATCGCATAGAAGACGAAATAGTAGCCGAGCAGCTCGGGGCCGACGCCGACGAGGATGAAGGGGAGACTGTCGCAAAGGAATTGCAGCACTTTTTCGATCGGGTGAAAACGGAACACGCTCGTAGTGTAGAGCTTCTCGGGGGCGTGATGGACGGTGTGCAGACGCCACAGGGGTGGCCAGCTATGCGCGGCGCGGTGCAGCCAGTATCGGAAGAAATCGCCGATCACGATCTTGGCGGCGAGTTGGGCCCAAAGCGGCCAGAGCGTCGGCCAGAGCCCAAGATTGAATCCTACGCCGCTCAGCCATGACTGGGCGGCCAAGGCCGTTAGCCATGCCAGACCAAGCGGCAAAAGAATTTGCACGGCGAACATGTAGAGGCCGTCATCGCGGAACTCGGCGAGACTCGGCCGCCATTCGGACCGGTAAGGCAGAAGACGCTCGGCGATCAGGACCAGGGGCGCACCGGCCAACACCGCCGCATAGGGCGCCCAAAGAAGCGGAACACCGCGCTCCAGCAATGCCCAAAGCAGCAGCATTGGGCCGAGCATGAGGGTCGGATAGATCGCGATCTGAACGATGAATCGATAGCGGCGCCAAGCTTCCTCACCGCCTGTCTCAGCCGCGGCCCGCAGAGCTTCTTGGCTGGGTAAGGCTCTTCCGTCGGGCATCGCCAGCTTCGCCTCCGAGCCCCTTCTGCCTCTTTGGTCGCGCGAAAGGGACGTCCGCCTAGAGTGGCCTTCAATTCGTTTGCAAGTCTGTAAGAAGCAAGGTTCTGATCTGAACTGCGGCTCTTCGGACAAGGCTATGTCTATTTCAGAAAATACGAATATTGGCGCTTGACGGAGTTAACGGTCCGCAATAAAAGCCGCGCCCCTTCCGGTCTCGGGCGAGACCGTGCGAAGGGAAGGAGGCGCAACATGCTCTGGGATTTGCTGCAGACCGTACCCGTCAATCGCCGATTCTTCCTGCGCTCTCCTCTGGCCGGCATCGCGCTGTCGGTCGCGCCGAAGCCTGCCCCGGCGAAGCTTGCGCGCGAGGTCGAGTTGGTGCGCACCTTCGTTGCCGGCACCGCCTACTACGAGGCCGAGCCCGCCCATCCTATGCTCGGCCTGGGCGAGGATCTGATCCTGCGCCGACAGCCGGAAAATCCCTATGACGGGAAGGCCATCGAGGTCTTCACGCGCAGCGGGATGAAGCTTGGCTATGTGCCGCGCCTGGACAATTCGGCGCTCTCCGCGCTGATGGACGACGGCCGGCGGTTGGCGGCCCGGGTCACTTCGCTGCGGCCCGACCATTTCCGCGATATTGGGATGGCAATCGCACTGGTCGAGTAAGGCGGGGCGCTGAGCCCCGCCTATCCCCATGGGTACAGCATGGGCCGGTCGCGAATGTTCATTTTGATCGCGTATGGCTTTAGCCTGGAGAACAGCATCTCATGTCGGGCCGTGCACCCGACTGCCGCAACAGGCGAGGGTGACATATGGCGGGCAAAACCAAGGTGCTGCTGCTGGGAGCGGGCAAGATCGGCGGAGCGATCGTAGAGTATCTCGCCGGCAGCGGCGATTATCTCATGACCGTGGCCGATCAAGATGAAGCGGCGCTCTCCTCGATGGGTCGCGGCGATGTCGGCCGGATGGCAGTGGACGTCGCCGACCGATCCGCACTGAAGCAAGCCGTTGGGGGCATGGACATGGTGCTGAGCGCCCTGCCCTTCTATCTCAACGTCGCCGTCGCCGAGGCCGCGCGTACGGCCGGCGCGCACTATTTCGATCTCACCGAGGATGTCGAGACCACGCGAGCGGTCAAGCGGATCGCCGAGGAGGCCGAGACCGCCTTCGTGCCGCAATGCGGCCTGGCGCCCGGTTTCATCTCGATCGTCGCCTACGATCTGGCGAAGGAATTCGAAACCCTGCGCACGGTCCATATGCGGGTCGGCGCCCTGCCGCAGTTCCCGACCAACGCGCTCAAATACAATCTTACCTGGTCGACCGACGGGCTGATCAACGAGTACTGCAATCCCTGCGAGGCCATCCACCAATCCGAACGCCGCGAGGTGCTGCCGCTGGAGGGGCTCGAGCATTTCTCGCTCGACGGCGTCACTTACGAGGCCTTCAACACATCGGGCGGACTCGGGACGCTCTGCGATACGTTGGAAGGCAAGGTCGAGACGCTGAACTACAAGACCGTGCGCTATCCCGGACATCGCGACCTGGTCAAACTTCTGGTCGAGGATCTGCGCCTTGGGCAGCGACGGCACATTCTCAAGGATGTGCTCGAAGCCTCGGTGCCGATGACCAAGCAGGATGTGGTGCTGATCTTCGTAACGGTCAGCGGCATGCGCGAGGGCCGCCTGACGCAGGAAAGCTACGCGAAGAAAATATACAACGGCCATATCGGGGCGAGCGAGCAGTCGGCGATCCAAATCACCACCGCCGCCGGAATTTGCGCCATGGTCGATCTGATGCGAGACGGCAAGTTGCGCTCCCGGGGCTTCGTCCGCCAGGAGGATGCAAGTCTCGACGATTTTCTCGCCAACCGCTTCGGAAAGGCCTATGCGTAACCTGGCTTCCGGCTTTCCGATCCTGACCATCTGATCTCCGAATGTTCAGAGCTCCGCTACGCCAGATCCGCTTTACTTTGGAGCATGTGGCCGGGCTCGACCGGCTGCGTAGCACGGGCGAAGGCGACGCCCTGGCGCCGGAACTGTTGGATGCGGTGTTCGAGGCGGCGGCGCGCCTTGCCGAGGAGGTGCTCGCACCGCTCCAGCGCGTGGGCGACCTGGAAGGATGCAAACTCGAAAACGGCGCCGTCGCCACCCCGCCCGGCTGGCGCGAGGCATATCGTCAATTCGCCGAGGGCGGCTGGAACGGCCTGCCCTTCCCCGTCGCGATCGGAGGACAGGACCTGCCCTGGACGATCGCCGCGGCCGTCCAGGAACTTTGGCATGGAGCAAACACAGCCTTCGCACTGTGCCCCCTTTTGAACCAGGGAGCGGTCGAGCTTCTGCACCGACATGCCGATCCGATGCTGAGGGAGCGTTATCTGCCCAAACTGGTGAGCGGCACATGGGCGGGCACCATGAACCTGACAGAGCCGCAGGCCGGCTCCGATCTCGGCGCTATCCGCACGCGCGCCCGACGCGAGGGTGAGACTTGGCGGATCAAAGGACAGAAACTCTTCATCACCTACGGCGAGCACGATTTGACCGAGAACATCGTGCATCTGGTGCTGGCGCGCACGGAGGGCGCTCCAGAGGGAACGCGCGGTCTCTCGCTCTTCCTGGTCCCGAAATTCCTGCCCGGCGCGGAGGGAAGCATCGGCGTCCGCAACGATCTGCGCTGCGTTTCGCTCGAGGAGAAGCTGGGCATCCACGCCAGCCCGACCTGCCTCATGGCCTATGGCGATGCGGGCGGAGCAACCGGCTACCTTGTCGGACGCGAGACCGGCGGCATCGAGGCGATGTTCACGATGATGAACAATGCCCGGCTCGGCGTCGGCGTGCAGGGCATCGGCATTGCGGAACGGGCCGCGCAGATGGCTTCGGCCCATGCCGCAAGCCGCGTGCAGGGCCGGGCGCTTGGCGCCGGGTCGAGCGAGCCGGTCCAGATCCTCAAGCATCCGGATGTCCGGCGTATGCTCTTGTCGATGCGCCTGCGCATCGAGGCGATGCGGGCGCTGGCGCTGTCGGCCGCGCTGGCACTCGATCTGGCGCAGCGCGATCCCGACCCTGAGACACAGCGGCGCGAGCAGCTTGCTGTCGACCTCTTGACCCCGGTGGTCAAGGCCTGGTCCACAGACGGCGCGGTGGAGATCGCTTCGCTCGCCCTGCAGGTTCATGGCGGCATGGGCTTCATCGAGGAAACCGGCATCGCGCAGCTCTACCGGGATGCGCGGATCACGCCGATCTACGAAGGCACCAACGGCATCCAGGCCAACGATCTCGTCTTCCGCAAGCTCGGTCGTGACGATGGCGCGGCGGCACGAGCTTATATCGGCTCGTTGAGAGAGATGGCCGCTGAGGTAATGAAGGCGCCCGGCGAGAGCTTGGCCGAGCTCGGTCGTCGCCTTGCCGAAGGGCACTCCAGCCTGGAGGGCGCGACCGAATGGATGGTCGAAGCACTCGGACGTGAGCCGCGCGAGACGGCGGCCGCCGCCTCAGCCTATCTCAGATTGTTCGGGACGGTCGCCGGCGGAGCGCTGCTCGCCCGCGGAGCGCTCGCAGCCTTGCGTGAAATGGAACGGGAAGGCCCCGACCGCCAGTTCCTTCAGGCGAGAATCGCTGCGGCGCAATCCTACGCGGCTATGATATTGCCCGAAGCCGGTGCGCTCGCCGCCTGGATCCAGCGCGGTGGCGCCAGGGCGGTGCTGGATCATCCCGAAAGCGACCTTGCGCCGGACGGCGCATGACATGGAAGCAGATTGGACCTCCAACTCCTTAACAAGAAACCGAAGCTGATTGTCGCCTGGTTGACGAACGCCAAATCGATAGCCGTCACAGACATGCAGGATCACGGTCGGCCCGCCTGAAGCTCAGATGCGTCGCCCTGTGTTAGAACAAGTGCCGGCGCCCGACCGCCGAAGGCACCACCACGGACTCCCCGAAGGCATCAAGCAGGGCGTGAACGGCGCGCCAGCCCGTGCAATGTCCCGGCACAATCACCTGCAGGTTGAATTCCTTTAGATCGCGAATCGTATCGGGAAGGATCTTTTCGAAGGCCCTTCCGGCTAGATGAAACCCTCCCACGATCCCGTAAAGGGGTGCGGGGGCAAAGATATCTCGCGCGTTCCTGAGAATGTTGACGATGCCGGCATGCGAGCAAGCGGTGAAAATCAGAACGCCCTTGTCCTTCACTTTCAGCGCCAGAAATCGCTCATCCATCACCCAAGGATCGGGCTCCCACCTCGCCTCGGCTTCATTCCAGTTCACCTGGCCCGGCAGGCCCTTCTCGTAGCTCGTGACTCGAGGTATCTCACCGCTCAGGTAGAACATGTGGTCAAGCAGGACGCGCTCTTCGACCGCGTTTTGCACACGCCCTCCCGCCTGGGCGAGTGTCTCGGGGTTTGGGATGTCCTCCAGGGGAAACACCTCGCCACTCTCCAGCAGGTCGCCGCGATGGACGAACATGCCGGGATTGACATGGACCGGGACCGGTCGGCCTCCGTTCGCGGCCACGATTCGCCTCAGCGCGGCCGGGAGACCGCCGGCATGATCGATGTGGCCGTGCGACAGCACCACCGCCTCGATGGCGCCCATGTCGATACCCAAGCGGGGTGCGTTGTGGTCTATGGCGTAGGCGGCCGGGCCGCCGTCGAAGAGCACGGTCCGTGTCACGTGCCCGATCCGGCCGGAGACGACCAAAGAAATGCCCCAGCATGCGCAACAAAGGCCTTCTCCGGAGAATTCCTTCGCACCCGCTTCGATCAGATTGTCGACCTCGTTGGTGACGCCCGCGGGAACCGTCGAAAGACCATCGCTCACATTGTCGACGAGGACAGATATGCTGGCGCCATCCACACTTGCGACCTCTGGCGGTTCATTCCTCATAAAGAGCGAAGGCATCGCCTCCTCCCATCAAGAAGCCGTCACAACGCCAGCCAGTGCCGACCTCCGCAACAAAACTTGAATTGATGCAGCATGCTATATCAGGGCCAACCTCCTGTCTCGCGTCGAGCACCTCCAGCCATCTTTTCTGCTCGCCACAGCGCACGCAAAGACTGCTATTTGCCTGAAGTGCACTGATCGGACCATCGCCTTGTGCCTCCGTCGGGAGCCGTTGGGTTACATCGACAGGGCTTTCCGCTAATCAGCGATATTTCCTGCCGGCTACGCAGCCGTGCTGCCGCCATCGACCGACATCATGGCGCCGGTCATGAAGGAGGAGTCGTCCGAGGCGAGAAACAGGACCGCCTTGGCGATCTCGTCGGGACGGGCGACGCGGCCGAGCGGGATTTCCGCGGCCAGCAGCTTCAGGCCTTGCTCGTGGGTCAGCCCGCGGTGGGCAATGCCGGAGGCCGTCATGGGCGTATCGATTTCGCCAGGACAGACGCAGTTGACGCGGATGTTCTCGTGCGCGTGGTCAAGGGCCATGGCGCGCGTCATCTGCGCCACCGCACCCTTGCTAACGCAGTAGGCGAAGGCGTTGCGGCCGCCGACCAACGCCCAGTCCGACCCGATGTTGACGATGACGCCGCCGCCATTGCGCTTCATGACCCTGATGGCCGCGCGGCTGAGGCGGAACACGGCGGTCACGTTCACGGCCATGACGTGGTCCC
Organism: Alphaproteobacteria bacterium; assembly: GCA_035620695.1. Taxonomy (GTDB): domain Bacteria; phylum Pseudomonadota; class Alphaproteobacteria; order JAREAF01; family JAREAF01; genus JAREAF01. Next base: position 65,202 of record DASPGI010000041.1, on the reverse strand, counting down.
ATTCCTCGTCGGTCGCCGTCTCGGCGGTGTGGCGGTGAATGACGCCGGCATTGTTGACGAGTATATCGAGCCGACCCCAGCGACGTACGGTTTCGTCGACCAGACGTTCTGCGAAGCCGGCCTGGGTGATATCGCAAGAGAGGAGCTGCGCCGCGGCGCCGCAATCCATTCGAACCCGCTCGCCCCGTTCGGCGGAGCGGCCAGTCAGCATCAGGCGCGCGCCAGCCGCGGCCGCCGCCTTGGCGACGGCCTCACCGATTCCGGATGTGGCGCCGGTGACGATCATGACCTTGTCCTTGAGCTGCATAGGCTTCACACCTCGAGCCATCTCAACCGGCGGGAACAGGTGTTATTCGCCCAACCATCCTACGGCATCGATTCCGGGAAGGATATTCCTCGGTGGCAATTATCCGCTCGGTTCGCCGGTCGATGAGCGCGGTAAAATCATTAGTCAATCGCCCTTCCTGCACGCCTCAACAGTCGTGCCAGAAACATCATCGCCATCGCGGAGATTGTGGAGGCTAGTCGAGCGCAAAGGGAAGTCCTTCGGGCGCCCATCCCTGAAACTCAGTCAGCGCCGGCCTTGCGCCGCATCCTTGAGATAGGCAATCAAACCGCTGCGGTCGCGCGCATCGAGCAGGCCCAAAGCCAGCAAGCGAGACCGATCACGACGACCTTGGCTCCGCGATCAACTTGAAGAGCCATACCGAATTACAACGAGACGGTCGGTTCCGGATTCCGCACCCCATACCTCGCCCTTGCGACCCAGCATCTGACGCACATTGGCATCGTCGCGGTCGCTGGGGAAACTATCAAATGACTCGGTCGCTGGGTCGAAGCGGACAATGGCATTGGCGCTGAAATCCGTCAGCCAAACCTTATCCTGCTCGTCCACATAGACCGAATATGCCCGCGGGGAATCGCCGGGCAGCTTCCAACTCTTCCAGCTCTTGTCTGCGGGGTTGAACACACTGACCTGGCCGGTGTTCCACTCGCTGATCCAGAGCCTGCCTTCGCTGTCGGACCACACGCGGCGCGCCCCCTGATCCTTGGTCGGCGGTTCGAAGACCCTCGCCGAGCCGGTGTCGGCGTCGACGGTTGCGAGATAGCTGCCCGCCAGCGATACCCACCAAATTTCGCCGCTCGGCGTCGCGGCGATACCGTACGGGCCCCGACCCTTCGGGGCATCCCAAACCGTCATTTCCCCGGTCTTAGGATCGAGGCGCCCGTATATGCCGTTCTGCCCCGTAAACCAGAGACGATCCTGGCCGTCGAACGCCGCCGTGTTGAGGTTCGTGTAGCCGCGCGCCTCCGGCAACGGCCAAGTCTTGACCTCCTTGGTCTTGGCATCGACGCGCACGATCGCGTTGAGGCCGCCATCAGTCACCCATGCGGCGCCATCCGGCCCAATGATGACACCATGAGGTGCTGAGCCGCTGCCGAGTGGAATGCGCTCGACGTTGCCGGTCGCCGGATCGAGCCGCCCCAGGACCCCGGTCCGCTGGCCGGTGTACCAAACCCATCCATCGGGGGCCGGCGCTACGTCATGGGGCCGATCCCCCTTCGGCACTTCGAAATATTGCACTTGATCGGCATGAACCGCCGGGATCGAAACCACCATAGCGAAGAGCGCGATCAACGCTGTCCGACGCATGTGCATCTCCTAAGACGGGCGATCTCACGCTGTGATGGTTCGACATGCCGCTCGAGCACGGCCCTCTTCTCGTTTTATGAGTAGGCACCCCTAATAGGGTCGGCCATCCTTGTGCGTGAAGCGCCAGCGCCCTGCGGGGTCGAGCCTCGCATCGAGATCGTCCTGCGTATAATGAACGCGATCCTCCGGGCTGCGGTCGCCAATCTCGAGATAGAGCGCCGGGCGCCGGCTCCGATTGACGAGCTGATGGCCGCAAGCGCGCCCGGCCGGAAAGCCGGCCGCCATTCCTGGGCCAAGCACCCGCTCATACTCGTCGGTCACCAGCGTCACCTCTCCTTCGAGCACATAAACCAGTTCGTCCTGCCGCTCGTGCCAGTGACGCAGAGCCGACGCCGCGCCAGGCTCCAGGCGGGTCAAATTGACGCCAAAATTACGCAGACCCGCGGCATCGCCGAGCGCCCGCTTCTCGCGCCCCGCTACGGCCGCCTTGAACGGGTCGGGATAGCTGGTGGTGCGTCGCGCGGGAACCCGTGCGGGATCGATCACGCCGGCGGGCAAACCCTCAGGGCTGCTCTCGCTCATTCAGAAGCCACCGGTATTGCGACGGTCAGGCGCAGCGTCTGCGCATCCGGCGCCGCCGCGATCAGCTCGCCGCCAGCCCTGATTGCCACCAAAGCCGTGAAATAGGCCTGCACCGTGCGGGGTGTCAGTGCCGCCGGATCAGCCCCCTCGCTCATCGCGCTTCGCAGCTCATCGGAAAGGCGCAGATCCCCATCGACGGTGACCGCAGCGGCGGTCCAGCCATCGGAAGTCTGGGTCGCCACCCCGATGCGCCCCCCGCGCGGCAGGCAATCGGTCGCAAGAAGCACCATATTCAGGATAAGCTTGCCGAGCCCGGATGGCAGAGGAAGGTTGGGATCGCCGGGCCAGTCGAGCCGGTGGCGGCCGGCGCTGAGGTAGCCTTCGGCAAGCTCGCGCACCTCAACCAGCCTACTGCCGGTAAAGGACCCCCCGAGCCCGAAGGCGATTCGGTAGAATTGTAGGAGCCGGGAGGATTGACGGGCGCTGCGCCCAGCCAGGTCGAGGGCGTCGGCGGCGATCCGGCCGCCTTCCTCCTCGATCAGCTCGATGCCGTTGGTGACAGCGCCGATCGGGCTGATGAGGTCATGGCACAAGCGCGAGCATAGAAGCTCGCAGACGCGAAGGTCGATGGAAATGGAGGTGGGCACGGTTGTCACAGGGACGAGAGTAATGCATATGGCTATGGCTGCGACAGCCTCGCGTTGGTTCCCCCGGGGAAAGCAGGGCACGCAAGCCCTCAGATCCGCCGCGAAGCCGAGGACGGATCTGCGCTCGCGCACGGATTGGAACGCTTTTCAGGGCGCTGATACGGCGCGGGATCACGAGCTTGTAATCGCTTCGCACAGATACCCCCGTGGCGCAGGCGCCCGACATGGGCTACTAGGGTCGTGTGCAAGCTCGGCCGTCTGGGACTGCGCGTGTACGGCCGGGTGCGTCCCGGTTTCGGGGCTGAATTCCGATGCGTAGGCGACCCGTACTTTGGCTAGCGCTGGGCTTTTTGGCGATTGCCGCAGTCGGCGGTGCCGCTTGGCAATATTCGGACGGGAACTGGTTCGCCCGGGCCACCGAGCAGACCCGTCAGGCTCAGCCGACGGCCGCCGGCGAGGCGAGCGAACGCACGGTGCCGGTAGAGGTCGCCTTGGTCACGGTCACGCGGCTCACCAGCGAAATTCGGGTAGTGGGCAGCCTGCGGTCCAATGAATCGGTGGTGATCCGCCCGGAGGTCGGCGGGCGCGTCGCCGAAATCCTGTTCGAGGAAGGTCAAGAGGTCTCCGCCGGTACGCCGCTCATCAAGCTGGATACCGCAATTGCAGCGGCCGAACTCGACCAGGCCGCGTCGGCTCTCGCCCTTTCCCAGGCAAACCACAAGCGCGCTGTCGAGCTTTTCGAGCGCAAGGCGGCCAGCGCGGCCAACCGCGATCAGACGCTCGCGGCCTTGCGGGCGGACCAGGCTAACCTCGAACTGGCGCGGGCGCGCCTCGACAAGCTTACCTTGAAGGCGCCATTCGACGGCACGCTTGGCCTGCGCAAGGTGAGCATTGGCGACTATGTCACCCCCGGGCAGGACATCGTCAATCTGGAGGATATCGAGCGGCTGAAGGTCGATTTCCGCATCCCCGAACGATATCTGGGAAGTCTGGCTATCGGTCAGCCGATCACGGTTTCGGCCGATGCTTTCCCGGGACAGAGCTTTGCCGGAGAGGTTTATGCGATCGATCCTCTGGTTGACGAGAATGGCCGGGCGGTGGTGCTGCGCGCCCGCTTGCCCAATGAGGAGGGGGTATTGCGCCCCGGCCTGTTCGTGTCGGTCTCGCTCTTGGTCGGACAGCGCGAGAACGCGCTCACGATCCCCGAGCACGCCCTGGTCCCGCGCGGGACCGAGCAACTCGTCTACAAGATCGTCGAGGGAAAGGCGGTCGTCACGCCGGTGAAGACGGGCGCCCGGCGGGATGCGATGGTGGAGATCATCGAAGGGCTGACGCCCGGCGACATGGTGGTGACGGCCGGCCAAATCAAACTACGCGACGGGACCCCTGTCGCGGTGCAATCGGCGCCCCCGCAAAGCTGAAGGTCGATTGCCGATGCGCCTCCCGGAAATCTGCATCCGCCGCCCCGTCTTCGCCACCGTGCTCAGCCTGGTGATCGTGCTCCTCGGGCTGATTTCTTATCAGCGGCTGCCGGTGCGTGAATATCCGGCCATTGACGAGCCGGTGGTCACGGTAACCACCCTCTATCCCGGAGCCGGCGCGGCAATCGTCGAAAGCCAGGTGACGCGGCCGATCGAAGAAAGTCTTGCCGGAATCGAGGGCATCGATCTGCTCACGTCGATCAGCCGGGCCGAACGCAGTCAGATCACCGTGCGCTTCAAGCTGACGCGCGATCCTGACGCGGCCGCCGCGGATGTCCGCGATCGAGTGGCGCGCGTGCGCGGGCAGCTTCCCGACGAAATCGACGAGCCGGTCATCGCCAAGATCGAGGCCGACGCTCAGCCGATCATGTATCTCGCCTTCTCCTCCGACCGGCATTCACCCTTGGATGTCAGCGACTATGCGGACCGGTACGTCAAGGATCAGCTCCAAACCCTGACGGGCGTTGCCGATGTGAACATCTTCGGCGAGCGCCGCTACGCGATGCGCATCTGGCTGGATCGCAACAAGCTCGCCGCATACAGGACTACGCCGCAGGATGTCGAGGACGCCCTGCGGGCGCAGAATGTGGAGATTCCCGCCGGGCGGATCGAGAGCAGCCAGCGCGAGTTCACGGTCCTCAGCGAAACCGACCTGCGGACGCCCGAGCAGTTCGATCGCCTGATCTTGAAGGAGGCGGACGGTTATCTGGTGCGTCTTGCCGATGTGGCCCGCACCGAGATCGCCGCCGAGGATGAGCGCCGGATCGCGCGCTTCAACGGCCGCAGCGCCGTCGGTCTCGGCATCGTCAAGCAGGCCACCGCCAATCCGCTGGAAGTCTCCCGGGCAGTGCGTGAAGCCTTGCCACGTATCGAAGCCGGCCTGCCCGAGGGTCTTGAGGTCGAAGTCGCCTACGATTCCTCAGTCTTCATCGAGGCCTCCATCAGCGCCGTCTTCATCACCATCGCCGAGGCGGTCCTGCTGGTGGTGGCGGTCATCTTCCTGTTTCTGCGCTCGATCCGGGCAACCCTGGTGCCGCTCGTGACCATACCGGTCTCGCTGATCGGAGCATCGGCATTGATCTACGCCTTCGGATTCTCGCTCAATACCCTGACGCTTCTTGCCATGGTGCTGGCGATCGGCCTGGTCGTGGACGATGCGATCGTCATGCTGGAGAACATCTACCGGCATGTCGAGGCGGGCATGCGGCCGATCGCTGCCGCGATCAAGGGATCGCGTGAGATCGCCTTCGCGGTAGTGGCCATGACCATAACTCTGGCGGCTGTCTATGCTCCGATTGCATTCCTGACCGGCCGCACGGGGCGCTTGTTCGTCGAATTCGCTCTTGCCCTCGCGGGGGCCGTGCTGGTTTCGGGATTTGTGGCGTTGACCCTTTCGCCGATGATGGCCTCGCGACTGTTGCGCCACCATGAGCGGCACGGTCGGCTCTATCAGTCTTCAGAACGGATTCTGAATGGGCTCACGGCCGGCTACCGCAGGGCGCTCGGCGCGGCCCTCGACATGCGGTGGCTCGTTCTACTGATCGCGGCCGGGGTCGCGGGTTCGAGCTGGTGGCTGTTCGGCCAGATCAAGTCCGAGCTTGCGCCGAGCGAGGACCGCGGCACCATCATCGGCATCATCAGAGCGCCGGAAGGCGCCACCATCGCCTATACCGATTCCTATGCCCGGCGGATCGAGCCGCTCTACAAGGCGGTCCCAGAGATCACGAAGTACTACATGGTCACGGGCTGGCCCACTGTCTCCAACGGCATCTCCTACGCGCGCCTCAAGCCCTGGGGAGAGCGCGAGCGCTCCCAGCAGGAGATCGTGGCCGAGCTGCAGCCCAAGATGTTCGCCGCAGCCCCCGGCGTGCTGGCTTTCCCCAGCAACCCGGCCTCGCTCGGACAGAGCCCACGCTCCAAGCCGGTCGAGTTCGTCATCCTGACCTCGGCGCCCTATTCGGTGCTGCAGGAGATGGCGGACGCGATGATGTCCGAGGCGCGCAACAATCCGAATCTGCTCAACCTCGATACCGACCTCATACTGGAAAAGCCGGAGCTGAGGGTGACGGTCGATCGTGACAAGGCCGCCGATATTGGCGCCGACGTCGCCACCATCGGGCGCACGCTGGAAACGATGCTTGGCGGTCGCCAGGTGACCCGCTTCAAGCGCGAAGGGCGCCAATATGAGGTCATCGTACAGGTCGAGGATCGGGATCGGCAGACCCCGGACGATCTGAGCGAAATCTATGTGCGTGGCGACGAAGGTGAGATTGTTCAGCTCTCCAACCTCGTCCGCGTCGAGGAATCGATCGCCCCCCGCGAGCTTAACCATTTCAAGCAGCTTCGCTCCGCCACCATTTCCGCCAGCCTTGCCCCAGGCTACACGGTGGGCGAAGCCCTGGCTTATCTTGACGAAACCGCCGCGCGGGTGCTGCCGGCGACTGCGCAGATCGATTACGCCGGCCAGTCGCGCGAGTTTCGGACTTCAAGCGCCGATCTTTATTTCACCTTCCTTCTGGCGCTGATCTTCATCTATCTCGTTCTGGCGGCCCAGTTCGAGAGCTTCAGGGACCCCTTCATCATCATGCTGACGGTGCCGCTGTCGATGACCGGGGCGCTGGCGGCGCTGAAGCTCTCCGGGGGGACCTTGAATGTCTACAGCCAGATCGGGCTCGTGACGCTGGTCGGCCTCATCACCAAGCACGGCATCCTGTTGGTCGAATTCTCCAACCAGTTGCGCGAACGCGGGCTCGACACCCGCGCCGCCGTCATTCAAGCGGCGAGCCTGCGCCTCAGGCCCATTCTGATGACTACCGGCGCCATGGTTCTGGGTGCTTTGCCTCTGGCGATGGCGCACGGTGCCGGCGCGGAGAGCCGACAGCAGATCGGCTGGGTCATCGTCGGCGGGCTGCTTCTGGGGACCTTGCTGACCCTGTTCGTGATCCCCGCCGCCTACACCTATCTTGCAGGCCGTCACACCGGCTTGGAGGAGGCAGAGGAGCCGTCAGGTACGGCGCCCGCAACCGCTCCGGGGGATTAGCGGCGCCTGGCGCTCACGCGGGCGTGATTCGCCTGACGGCGCGTATCCCTACACAAATAGCCGGTCCTCAGTCGGCCCTAAGGCATTTCCATGCATCTCGTTCCCAACCGCCCGGCGCCCGCGCTCACCTTCCCGATGCTTTCCGGCAAGCCCTTCGATCTTGCTCGCCGGCGCCCACGCAGCTTCACCCAGATCATCGTCTACCGGGGTTTGCACTGCCCGATTTGCAAGAGCTACTTGAAAGGTTTCGATGCTCGGTTCTCGGAGTTCGAGGAGCGCGGGGTCGAGACGGTCGCCGTCTCCACCGACACGCGTGAGGCGGCCGAGCAGTCGGTTGCGAGTTGGGGGCTCGAGCGATTGCCTGTCGGCTATGGCCTTGCCATCGAAACCGCGCGATCCTGGGGCCTTTACATTTCGAGCGCGATCCGCGAGGAAGAGCCGCCCTTGTTCGCCGAGCCTGGCCTGTTCCTGGTGCATCCCGACGCGCGGCTCTATTGGGCCACGGCCCAGTCCATGCCGTTCACCAGGCCCTCGGTCTCCGACCTTCTGCAGGCGCTCGACTTCATTCTGGCAAAGAAATACCCGGCCCGCGGCGCGGCATGACGCTATCGCCAATGGCAAGGATGATGCGGCCGGCGCTCCCTCGCCCTCTGCGCGGGAGCAGCCGATCTTCAGCTTGGCGCTTTGCGGCTGCCTTCGCCGAGGAGGCGCTCGGCCTCGGCCAGGTCCCCCGGTCGGTTGAGATTGAAAAAGGGGTCGATCGGGTCAACCGGGAACTCGACCGTGGCGACCTGGTAGCCGCGCGTGAAGTCCTCAACCTTGCGAACGCCGCCTTCGAGCGCGTCCCGCAGAGGTTGACGCAGCGCGACGGACCATAGCGCCACAACCGGATGGGATCGTCCGGCGCTTGCCGCGACACTCACCTGCGCGCCATTGCTTGCGCCGTCCAGAAGCCTACGAACTAGGTCTTTTGGCAAGAAGGGCGCGTCGGTCGGGGCGGATAGAAGCCAACGGCACTCGGGTGCCGCCTCGGTCGCCCAATCCAGGCCGGCCAGCACTCCGGCCAAAGGCCCCGCGAAGCCACCAATCGAATCACCGACCACCGGCAGGCCAAACACCGCGAAGCGCGACGGATCGCCGTTGGCGTTGAGAGCCAACCGCATGACCTGCGGACGGATCCGGTCGATCACATGGGCAAGGATGATGCGTCCGCCGAGCAGATGCAGGCTCTTATCGCCGCCGCCCATACGGCGCGACAGGCCGCCGGCGAGCAATACGCCTGCGACCGGCACGCCCTCATCTGCCATCGTCGTCCAAGGCGCTCTTGCGTATGTGCCGCGCGGATTCCTCGGCGACTGCCCTCGGATCGGCATCGAAGATAAGCCGGTGCTCACCGGAAAGCGCGACGAAGCGCTTGCCCTTGGCCCGGCCGATCAGAGTGAGATCGGCCTTGCGCGCCAGCTCCACGCCCCAGGCGGTGAAGCCCGAGCGCGAAATGAGGATCGGAATCCCCATCTGCACCGTCTTGATCACCATCTCGCTGGTCAGACGGCCGGTCGTGTAGAACAACTTGTCGGTCGCGGAGATTCCCGTGAGGCGCATAAAGCCGGCGATCTTGTCGATCGCATTGTGGCGGCCGACATCTTCCATGTACACCAGCGGCCGATCCTCTTCGCACAGGCAGCAGCCATGGATGGCGCCGGCGGCGAGATAGAGGCTCGGCGTCAGGTTTATCTGCCGACTGAGCGAATAGATCCAGGAGGTCCTCAACACCGCGTCCTTGGGGAGCGTGACCTCGTCGAACCGCTCCATGAGATCGCCGAAAACCGTGCCTTGAGCACAGCCCGAGGTCAGGGTCTTCTTTTTCAGTTTTCGCTCGTAGTCGGTGGCGCGCTCGGTGCGAACTACGACGGTTTCCAGCTCCTCATCATAATCAATGCCGGCGATACGGTCTTCCGGCGTCAGCATGTTCTGGTTGGTGAGATATCCGACGGCCAGATAGTCGGGATAGTCGCCGATCGTCATCATGGTGACGATCTCTTGGCCGTTGAGGAACAGGGTGAGCGGCCGCTCGACCACCACCGCCGTCTCGACCGCCCTGCCTTCCTGATCGAGGCCGGGCATCCGGCGGGTCAGACGGGGGTCCTCCGGCTGGGGTCGAACGAGATAGGAGCCCGGCGGCGCATCGTTCATGCCTGAAATATGAGAGGAGCGTGAACCCGGCGCAAGGCGGGGTCTCAGCCAGGCGGCTTGCCAGCCCCGCCTGCTCGCCGCGACAATGGCCTGCCATGATCACACTTCCTATGCGGCCCTCCTCCCCCAGATCCGGGCAGGGCGCCATCCTGCCGATGCGGCTGGAGCGTGTCGTCTATGCAGCGGGCGGGAAGGTACTGATCCAGGATGTCGACCTGGATATTGCGGCAGGCCCGCGTACGCTGGTGCTTGGTCCGAACGGCGCCGGCAAAAGTCTTCTTCTACGGCTGTGCCACGGCCTGATCCGCCCGACCTCCGGCCGGGTTGTGTGGTTAGGGCCGGACGGCGCCCACCCGCGGCTGCATCAGGCGATGGTGTTCCAACGTCCGGTGATGCTGCGCCGCTCGGCCGCCGCGAACATCGGATATGCGCTTTCGGTGCGCGGTTTTTCCTCGGCCGAACGCCGACAGCGCACCGCCGACGCCCTGGCCGCAACCGGTCTTGCCGATCTCGCGGACGCGCCGGCACGGGTGCTTTCCATCGGCGAGCAGCAGCGGCTTGCCCTTGCGCGGGTCTGGGCTCTGCGCCCACAGATACTTTTTCTGGACGAGCCGACCGCGAGCCTTGACCCTGCCGCAACCCGTGCGGTGGAAGAAATCGTCCAGCGAATCCACCGAACGGGCACCAAGATCGTCATGACCACTCACGATCTCGGCCAGGCGCGTCGATTGGCGGACGAGGTACTGTTTCTCTATCGCGGCCGATTGATCGAGCACGCGCCCGCCGCCGCCTTTTTTCAGTCGCCAAGCACGCTTGAGGCAGCGGCGTTCGTCCGAGGGGAGCTGCTGTGGTAAGATGCGCTCGCGCGCTGCTTCTCTTGATGTTCCTTCTGATGGCCGGCTCGATCGGAGCCAGAGCAGACACGGTGCTAATCGCCGTCGCGGCGAACTTCGCCGAGCCCGTCAAACGGCTTGGCGCCGCATTCGCGACCGAGACAGGTCACAGCCTTAGGATCAGCACCGGCTCCACGGGCGCGCTCGTGGCCCAGATCCGCAACGGCGCGCCCTTCGCCCTCCTCCTCGCCGCCGACGAGGAGCGTCCGGTCCAACTCGAGGCCGAGGGTCTGACGGTCGCGGGGACCCGCTTCACCTACGCAGTCGGACGGCTGGTTCTATGGGGGCCCGACCCACGTTGGCTTGCCGTCGAGCCCACCGCCGCCCTTACCGATCCGAGCTTGCGCCATCTCGCCATCGCCAACCCTCGCGTGGCGCCCTATGGCCGCGCCGCCCAGGAGACCCTGGCCTCCCTCGGAGTGCGGGAGGCGGTCGAGCCGAAGCTGGTGCGTGGAGAGAACATTGCGCAGACCTTCCAGTTCGTCGTCAGCGGCAATGCCGAGCTCGGTTTCGTCGCCCTCTCGCAGGTTCTCGACCGGAGCGGCAGTCGCTGGGAGGTGCCGCAGGATCTCTACGCGCCGATCCGCCAGCAAGCGGTTCTGCTCGAGCCCGGCAAGGAAAATGCGGCCGCGAAAGGCTTTCTGGAGTTCCTGCGCTCGCAGGCAGCGCGCGAGATCATTCGTGCCGCCGGCTATGGCGTGGAGGAGAGCTAGACGCCTAAGGTGAATGACCCTAAATTTTGTGGGGGCGACAAGGGTCCGGCCAGTTCCTATGTTAGCCTTCTCTGGGACCGAGCTTTGATCGGAGTCTACGGATTAGAATGCGCGATCCATTCGGCCGCGAGATCACCTATCTGAGAGTATCGGTGACGGACCGGTGCGACTTCCGCTGTGTCTACTGCATGGCGGAGGATATGACCTTTTTGCCCAAATCCGAGATTCTGAGCCTGGAGGAGTTGGACCGCGTCTGCTCGGCCTTCGTAGCCTTGGGCGTGCGCAAGCTCAGGCTGACCGGCGGCGAGCCCTTGGTACGCCGCGATATCATGACGCTGTTCGGGAGCCTAGGTCGGCATCTCAAGACCGGAGCGCTGGACGAACTCACGCTGACCACCAACGGCAGCCAGCTCGCCCGCCATGCCGAGGCCCTGCGCGGCTCGGGGGTGAGGCGGGTCAATGTCTCTCTCGATACGCTCGATCCCGCCAAGTTCGCAGCGATCACCCGGTGGGGCAAGTTGGACAAGGTGCTGGCCGGGATCGAGGCGGCAAAGCGAGCGGGCCTCGCCGTCAAGATCAACACCGTGGCGCTCAAGGGCGTGAACGAGGACGAGTTCGACCAGCTCATCGCCTGGTGCGGATCGGAAGGCTTCGATCTGACCTTCATCGAGGTCATGCCGATGGGCGAGATCGGCGCCGATGCAAGGCTCGACCAGTATCTGCCGCTGTCGCTGCTGCGGGCGCGGCTGGGCAAGCACTGGACGCTCGAGGAGATCGATCACCGCACCGGCGGACCGGCCCGCTATGTGCGTGTCAAGGAGACCGGCGGCCGGCTTGGCTTCATCACGCCCCTGACCCACAATTTCTGCGAATCTTGCAACCGCGTGCGCCTCACCTGCACCGGCACCCTCTATATGTGCCTAGGGCAGGAAGACGCCGCTGACCTGCGCGCTCCTTTGCGCCAGAGCGAGGGCGACGAAGCGCTGATCGCCGCCATCCACGAGGCCATTGCCCGCAAGCCCAAGGGCCACGACTTCATCATCGACCGCCGCCACACCCGACCCGCCGTCAGACGCCATATGAGCGTCACGGGCGGGTGACGTTAGTGCACGCTGCGGCGACCGGTTTTTTCGCTGCACTCGCCGTTCCAACCGTCGCGGTTGGGGAGCAACTGGCCGGACGAGGCCAAAGCCTCGGCCAGGCCGCGCGCGGCGTCCACGAGCGGAAAGACCCGGTCGGCACCCGATAACTCCACCGCTGCCCACAGAGCGTCATCTCCGCGGCCATATGTCCACAACCTCGTCTGGGACCATCCGCATCCTCGTCTTTCGTAACCTGCATTGCAAATGATATTCATTCTCAAGAACTGACGCGCTGGGCGGGACCGGACGCGCTGGCTATACTCGCGTCCCAGCCGAACCGTAAGAACCGAAGAAAATGGCGCGCCAGAACTTCGCTTTCGTCGCCGCCGACACTGACGAAGCGCGGGCGGCCGCGGCTCGGCTGAAGGAGCGCTATTCCACAGTGCCGCCCGAAGAGGCGGACGTGATCGTCGCACTCGGCGGCGACGGCTTCATGCTGGAGACGTTGCACCGATATCTGACGCAAGACGCGCCGATCTTTGGGATGAACTGCGGCACGGTCGGATTCCTGATGAACGGCTACGAGGAAGAGCGCCTTCCGGAGCGGCTGCAAGGCGCGGAGGAGGTCATACTGTTCCCCCTTGTCATGTCCGCCAGAACCATCCAGGACAAACTTCACGAGGCATTCGCCATCAACGAGGTCTCGCTGCTGCGCGAGACCCGTCAGGCGGCCAAGATACGGATAGTCGTGGACAGCGTGACCCGCATGCCAGAGTTGATTTGCGATGGCGTCTTGATCTCCACGCCCGCAGGCAGCACCGCCTACAACCTTTCCGCCCATGGTCCGATCCTGCCTCTGGGGTCCGGCGTGCTGGCGTTGACTCCGATCAGCGCATTTCGCCCGCGCCGCTGGCGGGGCGCCATCCTGCCCCACGATGCGGAGGTCGTGTTCGAGGTGCTGGATTATCTGAAGCGCCCCGTCAGCGCGGTTGCCGATTCGACAGAGGTGCGGGACGTCGTGGAAGTGCGGGTACGCGAAGATCGCTCGATCAAGCTGCGCCTCCTCTTCGACCCTGAGCACAACCTCGAAGAAAGAATCCTGAAGGAGCAGTTCCTGCCCTGACTTTTCGCTGTAGCGCGGGAAAACCGGCCTGCTAAGCTATGTCTTTCCGCCATGTCCGATTTGACCGACGCCCTCGCCAAATCCACCCCGCCTGCCGAGATGCCTTCGCTCGACCGATATCGCGAAGGCAATGTCGACGTTCCTTACGTGCTGAGCTTCGCAGGCGCGCTCGCGGGACCGCACGTCCTATTGACGGCAATCCTGCATGGCAACGAGATTTGCGGCGCGATCGCTCTCGATCGGCTGCTTCAATCCGGACTGCGTCCATCTCGCGGCCGGCTAACATTCGCCTTTGCAAACGTCGATGCCTATCAGCGGCGCGATGCGGGCGCCCCTGCGCCGAGCCGTTTCCTGGACGAGGATATGAACCGGGTCTGGTCGCCGGCCTATCTCGACGGCAAAAGCCGATCGGCCGAACTGCGCCGGGCGCGGGCCCTACGGGCGGTGGTGGACAAGGCGGATTTCCTCCTGGACATCCATTCCATGCAGCAAGGCAAAGAACCCATTCTGCTCAGCGGCCCACTGGAGAAGGGCCGACGTTTGGCGCTCGAACTGGGGTTCCCTTCGGTGGTGGTCTCCGACGCCGGGCATGCATGCGGCACGCGCCTTCGCGATTACGGGGCGTTCGCCGATCCCGCTCGCCCGGAAAATGCCGTGCTGATCGAATGCGGGCAGCATGACAGCCCGCGCTCTCCGGAGGTGGCCCTCGAAACCACATTGCGGTTCCTTGCCCTGCTCGGAACCATTGATTCCCCCTCTCTCAGGCCGCGTGTGCTTAGGCGCACTTCGTCTCCGCGATTGGTGATGGTGACCGATGCAATCACCGCGTTCAGCTCCCGCTTCCGTTTCACCCAACCGTTTTCGGGGCTGGAGCGCATTGCCAAGGCCGGCACCGTAATCGCACATGACGGCGAGCGCGTCATCGCCACACCCTACGATGATTGCGTGCTGGTCATGCCTGCCGACCGCTGCCAGCCCGGGCAGACCGCGGTAAGGCTGGGTCGTGCCTGCTCCTGAGGCTGGGCCTGGCGGAAACACGCGGACTAGGCTTCTGCCTGCGATCCGCAATCTCGTGATCGGGACCGTCGGCGGCGCCATCGCCAATGCGCTCGACCTGCCGCTCCCCTGGATGATTGGCGCGATGGTCGCGACCACCGCCGCGGCGGTGCTGGGCGTGCCGCTTGCCTTTTCGCGTGCGCTGCGGACCGGCATGATCACCATTCTAGGAGTGATGCTCGGAAGCGCCTTTGCGCCACAACTTCTCGACCAGATCGCTCGATGGTCCTTCAGCCTGACCGCTCTTGCCCTCTATGCGCTCGTCACCACGGCCGCGAGCATGGCATATTTCCGCAGCGTCGCGCGCTATGACCCCATCACTGCCTATTTCTGCGCTGTGCCCGGCGGCCTTGCCGAGATGACCATTCTCGGCACCGCGCTCGGCGGCAACGAGCGGGCGATCTCGCTGACCCATGCCGCGCGCATTCTCTTTACGGTTCTGACCATTCCCGTCGGATTCCGGTTTCTCGAGAGCTACGATCCAGCCGCACGCACGCTCGCCGGACAACCTCTTCTTGCCGTTGGCGGAGAGGATCTTGTGATCTTGGCTCTATGTGCGGTTGTGGGCTACCTGGCGGCGCGGCGGCTGCGGCTACCCGCGGCGTCCATCCTGGGTCCGATGATGCTGAGCGCAGCCGCCCATCTCACCGGCCTCACCACCGCCCAGCCACCGGCCGAGTTGGTGGCGGCCGCGCAGGTGGTGGCCGGCTCCGCCATCGGCGCGCGTTTTGCGGGAACCGCGGCAGTCACGCTTCTGCGACTGGCAATCCACGCCTTGAGCGCCACGGTCATCATGGTCGTTCTGGCGATTCTGTTCGCGGCCGGACTGCATGCGGGCAGCGGCATGCCCCTGCCCGACCTCATTCTGGCGCTTGCGCCGGGCGGCCTTGCCGAAATGAGCCTGGTCGCACTGGCGCTCCATGCCGATGCAGCCTTCGTCTCGACCCATCACGTCGCACGAATTTCCATGGTAGTGGCGATGGCCCCGGCCCTGCACAGGCTTCTGCCCGGGCGTTGGCGCAAGCCGGCAGGCCCGGCGGCCGCGGACTGAGGCCCTCAGGCGGCGTTCGAGGAGGTCGTGGGCGTCCGCAGGAGGCGGCCGACGATCTCCGCCAACTCGCGCCCGCTCACTGGCTTCATGACGAAGTCGCGAAAGCCGGCGGCCCTGGCAGAATCGGCGGTGATGGTGTCGCCGAAACCGGTGCAGATGATGATCGGAAGATCGGGTCGGATCGCGAGCATCTCGCGGGCCATGATCTCGCCGGTCAATCCCGGCATCATGTGATCGGTGATGACCAGGCTCCAACGGTTCGGCTCGGATTTGAACGCCGAAAGAGCGGCGGCCGCGCTCGACATCGTGTCGCAGCGGTAGCCGATCCGCTCCAGATATTGCCGCCCGATATGGGTCAAGTCGGGCTCATCATCGACGAACAACACCCGTTGACCGGTGGCCACAATATCCTTCCGTGCCGCCCCCGCACGCTCCGGCTGCTCGTCCGCGCGCGGAAGGAAGATTTCGATCCGGGTGCCGTGCCCTGGGGCAGTGCGGACCGCGATCGCTCCCCGCCTGGCAGTCACAATGCCGTGCACCGCGGCAAGGCCAAGCCCGGTTCCCTCTCCCTTCGGCTTGGTCGTGAAGAAGGGCTCGAACATGTGCGAGACGGAATCCTCATCCATGCCGACACCGGTGTCGGTCACCGCCAACCTTACATAGATCCCCGGCGTCAGCGTTCCCGCGAGCAACCTTGCACCGGTAGTGAGGACACTCTCCCCGGTACCGGGCCCGATCTCTATCCGATCCAGCTCGACCGTGATCTGGCCACGCTCCTGCCCGATGGCCTGGATGGCGTTGACGCAGAGATTCATGATCAGCTGGTGCATCTCCGCTTCATCGCTATGGACGACAGAACCGGGTGCGGTTACGCGGCGCTCGATCTTGACCGACTTCGGCAGCGTCGCCGCGAGAAGATCCATGACCTCGTCCAATACCTGGTCCAATCGAATCAGGCGCTCGACCTTCTCTTCCCGCCGGCTGAAGGCGAGGATCTGCCGAACCAGCGTCTTGCCTCGCCGCCCGGCCTTTAGAACCTGCTGAACATTTATCGCGGCGGGAGATCCGGACGGCAGATCGTAGAGCGCCAGATCGGCGTAGCCGAGAATCGCGGCGAGCACATTGTTGAAGTCGTGAGCGATGCCCCCTGCAAGCCGGCCGATCGCTTCCATCTTCTGTGCCTGGTGAAACTGGCCCAGAAGGTTCGCTCTCTCCAGTTCGATCCGCCGCCGCTCGGAGACGTCGCGCAAAATGATCGTGAATACCGTCTCCGCGCCGAGCCGAAACTTCGAGGCAGAGAGCTCCGCCGGAAATTCGACGCCGTCCCTACGGCGGGCCCGCACTTCCGTCCGCTCGGCCGAACCGGCCAAGCGGTCGGCCGCTCGGCGCTCGATCTCTTCGACCAGGCTTCGTGTCTCCGGTAAAAGCAACTCGAGCGGCCGTCCGATAGTCTCGTAGGCGCTGAAGCCGAAGATACGTTCGGCGCCTTTGTTGAACAGCCGGATCGTTCGGGTCTCGTCCACGGAGATGATGGCGTCCTGCGCTATATCGAGAATGCCTGCCAAGCGCCGCTGCGACAGGCGGAGCGGCTCCTCGGCCAAGCGTCGTTCGGTCATGTCCCGGATCATCAGGAGGATCGGGCGGCCCGAGGCGATCGGCAATGTCGCAAGCTGCGCCTCGGCCACGATCTGACGTCCGTCACGACTGATTAAGGAGACCGCTTCGGCGTCCACGCGCCCAACCCGGCCAGCGACCTCGACGAGCCGCACAAGGCCGGGCTGTCCGCCTTCGAGCGCCTCCACCTTGAGCCGCATCAGTTCGGCCCGGCTATACTCGAATAGCCGCACGGCCGTCTCATTGGCGTCGACGATCAGCCCGCTCGGATCGACGATGAGAATTGCGTCCGGCGAGCTATCGAAAACACGACGCCAGCGCTCTTCGCTTTCGCTGATCTGGGCCTGGCTCGCCCGCAATTCGGAGATAGAGAGGGCGACACGCCCGAGCAGCCGATTGAAGTCCTCCAGCACCTCTTCGAACTCGTCTCGACGCTTCACAGGGATGGAAGGGCGGTCGGAATGTTCGAGGTCCGCTGCCGCCGCAGCGAGCCGATGGCGCAGCCTGACCATTGGCGCCAATACGGTTAGAGCGAGAATGGCCATGATCATGGCGGTGACGGCGATGACCGCCAACAGAGCCGCCAATCCCGTACCCAGGAGAAAGCGCTCCGGCGTGGTGAAGGAGCGGTCCAGTCTTGCCACAAAGACGTAGGGAGCGCCGATACGCTCGCGTGTCCAGATCACCTCGTATCGGCTTTTTGTTTCGGCGTAATCGCCCGCCTCGGAAAGGGAGGTCGTGGGACGATACCGCAGCTCGGGCGCCTCGCCGAAGGTGCCGAGGAGCTGCCCCTGCTCGGTATAGAGTGCGCCCCCCCGAAGCGGCGTTGCCGGCATGAGCTTGTCGGCGGCAGCGATCAGCCGGTCGGAGGAAGCATCGGCAGGAACCAAACGGAAGAGCGAAGCGATGAAAGCAAGCGCGCCTTGCTCCGCCCGGATCAGCGCGGTGCGTTCCCAGTCGTGATAGGCTTGAATGAGGAAGACGGTCGTGGGCGCGATCAGACACAGGAAAATGGCTAGCGCGACCTTTTGGCAGAGCCGGCTCCGCACCATCGCTCCAAAAGCGGATCGTCTCGGTGATCGGAGCGCCGGCAATGGGGCGACCGTCCCAGAGGAGTCCGGCCGTTCGTCCGGAATGGCGTAGCTGAGATCTTTCATTCAGTATCTGAAGATTACGCCCTTTTGGACACGCCCAAATGTTCGGTTAGCACGCTTCGATCTAATCCGAAAGCAAATATTAAATTAGCCACCGCCGAATGGCAGCATCATTCATAAGTATCTTATTAACCATAATTTTCTAACATACGGCCTGCTCATCGCCCGAAACTTGGCTTACCGCTCATTGCGCGGCCGCGCCCGCAGGCTGCTGCTGAGTGATGCAATGAATGCCGCCACCCCCAAAGACGATCTCGGTTGCTGGAATTTGCACAACGCTGCGATCGGGAAAAGCGCGCTGAATGGCGTCGTAGGCGTGGCGATCTTGCGGATCCTCGAACGCCGGCATCACGATCCCGCCATTGGCAATATAGAAGTTGATGTAGGAAAGCGCCAAGCGCCGGCCATCCTCCATCTCTCGGCGACGCGGCTGCTCGATTGGCACGATCTCGAGTTGCCGGCCGGCTGCATCGGTGGCCGAGCGTAGCCGCTCGAGATTGTCCGCAAGGATCCGGTGATTTCCGTCCGCGCTGTCGCTGGAATGCAGAGCCAGCACGAGCCCAGGCCGTGCGAAGCAGGCGACATTGTCGACGTGGCCGTCAGTATCGTCGTCCTCCAACCCACCAGTGAGCCACACGATCTTACGGACGCCGAGATATTGGCGCATCAGCTCTTCGACATCCTCGCGGCTCAGATCGGGATTGCGGTTCGGATTGAGCAGGCAGCTTTCCGTCGTAAGAAGGGTACCTTCGCCATCGACATGAATCGCCCCGCCTTCCAAGACCAGAGGAGCTGCGTACCGGCGCATTCCCAAATGCTCAAGCACCGCCCGAGCGATCCCGGCATCGCGCTGATGGTCGGGATAGTTGTTGCCCCAGGCATTCCATTTCCAATCGATGCCGGCCACCTCGCCGATGGAGTTGACGACGAAGGTGGGTCCGCTGTCGCGGCACCAGGAATCGTCGAGCGGCAGCGGAAAGGTGCTTACTCCCGCGCCGCATTTCAGGGATGCCTCGACCATATGCTCGGGATTGGCGATCATGGTCACCGGCTCGAACTCGGCGATGGCCTGCGCGACTTCGGCAGTGGCATCGCGCGCCGCCGCAAGATGCTCACCATACAGTGGCTCGCGGCAGGGCCACTGCATCCAACATCGCGCATGCGGCGCCCATTCGGGCGGCATGAAGAAACCGTCTTCCGCCGGACGGGCCAATGGTCGCTCCTCATTCAGGCCGACAAGAGCCTGGGACAATAAGTGGCGCGCCCCGGCTTGGCAATCGCCCGCCCCCGCCGCAGTCGATCGGACCAAGCCTGAACGAAGCTCCAGATGAACCAGGACCTGGTCGGATCACACCGACGGTTCGCCGGCATCTCCGGCGGCGACTATATCGACGGGACCCGATGTTAACGGCTCCAAGGTTAGTACCGCACGCGGCCCATCCAAGATGCCGGTGACAAGGTACTCCACGGTGAGACCCTCGGTCCCGGTCGGCGCCCACCGCAATCCTTCCCGGTCCGGTGGGTGAGAATGGTTCTTGCCCGACACTGAAGCCAGAAGCATCCGCTCCGACTCGGTGTCGCGTGGGGTCACCATCTCGATTTTCGGATGCGGCCCAGGAGCGCAGAGCGCTTGGCCCTGAATAAAGTTCAGGACAGCACAATCTTCCTTCACGGCCATCGAAAGGCCGTGATCGGAAACACTCTTTCCGGAAACTGCGTAGCTGAATGCATCGGCTGCCAATGACGCGACGCTGACCGCCGGCGGCACCGCGCCGCAGCCGCCAAGCCCCACGAAGACCGCGAGGAGAAGCGCTCTGAAGACCATTGCGCCGTTCCCCCTAAAACGACGCGTGCCCGGGTTTCCCCAGGGCAATGAACTACAAAGCATAGAAGCAGAATCGAATCAGCTTCAAGAACAAAAATTAAAGTTATATTTTATTGAATATTAGATTTTGCCTTGGCGTTCGGTGGCACTACCCGGATATAAAGCTCCCTTAGCCGGCTTTCGGGCACTTCGGCGGGAGCCTGCATCAGCAAATCCTCCGCCTTTTGGTTCATCGGAAAGGCGACGATCTCGCGCAGATTCGGTTCCTCGGCCAGCAGCATTACGATGCGGTCGATCCCCGGCGCTGAGCCGCCATGCGGGGGCGCGCCAAATTTGAGGGCGTTCAGCATGCCGCCGAAACGGGCTTCGACCTCCTCGCGCGCATAACCGGCGATGGCAAAGGCCTTGTACATGATCTCCGGCAGATGGTTGCGGATAGCGCCGCTCGATAGCTCCACCCCGTTGCAGACGATGTCGTACTGATAGGCCTTGAGGGTCAGAGGATCTTTGGTTTCTAGCGCCTCCAGCCCGCCTTGCGGCATGGAGAATGGGTTGTGGCTGAACTCGATCTTTCCCGTCGCTTCGTCCAATTCGTACATCGGAAAATCGGTGATCCAGCAGAACCGGAACGCAGTTCGTTCGATCAGCCCCAGATCCTCGCCAAGCCGCGTGCGAGTCAATCCCGCGAGCTTCGTGGCGATCTTTGGTCGGTCGGCGATGAAGAACACCGAATCCCCCGCTTGGGCCGCCGTCATCGCCTGAACCTGCTCGATGCGGGCGGCTTCCAGATTCTTCGCGATCGGGCCTTTCGCACCGTCGGCGGCGTACTGAATATAGCCAAGGCCTCCGGCGCCTTCGCCGCGGGCCCAATCGTTCATCTTGTCGAAGAAACTGCGCGGCCGGTCTGCGGTGCCCGGCGCGCGGACCGCACGGACAAGAGCCCCCTTCTCCACCGCACGGGCGAACAGGCCGAAGCCCGAGCCGCGGAAGGCGTCCGTCACATCGACAATGACCAAGGGATTGCGCAAGTCCGGCTTGTCGCTGCCGTAGCGCAGCATCGCGGTTTCAAACGGAATGCGCGGAAAGGGCGGCGGCGTGACGCTTCGACCCCGCGCGAACTCCTCGAACACCCCATGTAGCACGGGCTCGATCGCCGCGAAGACATCTTCCTGCGTCACGAAGGACATCTCGAAGTCCAGCTGGTAGAATTCGCCGGGCGAACGGTCGGCGCGGCTGTCTTCGTCGCGGAAACAGGGCGCGATCTGGAAATAGCGATCGAAGCCGGCGATCATCAGAAGCTGCTTGAATTGCTGCGGCGCTTGGGGCAGGGCATAGAACTTGCCCGGATGCAGCCGGCTCGGCACCAGGAAGTCTCGCGCTCCTTCCGGCGAGCTGGAAGTGAGGATCGGCGTCTGGAACTCGGTGAAGCCGGCCGCCGTCATCCGCCTGCGGATGCTGGCGATGATGTTGGCGCGGAGCATGATGTTGGCATGCACCTTGTCGCGCCGAAGATCGAGAAAACGATAGCGCAGCCGCAGTTCTTCGCCGGCATCCTCCTCACTCGCGACCTGCAGGGGCAACAGGTCGGCTTCCGACTGCGGCGTCAGCTCATGCGCCCTGAGCTCGATCTCTCCGGTAGGAAGCTTGGGATTGACGGTATCGGAGCTGCGCCGGACCACTTCACCGGTGAGAGTGATGACGCTCTCAGGACGCAGCATCTCGAGGCGCCGGAACAGCTCGCTCGAGCTGTCCGAGACGCATTGGGTGATGCCGTAATGGTCCCGGAGGTCGATGAACAGCAGATTCCCATGATCGCGCTTGCGGTGAATCCAGCCCGAAAGCCGGACAATCGTTCCCGCATGGTCGGAGCGAAGCTCGCCGCAGTTATGGGTGCGGTAAGGGTGCATCGAATGGTCTTTTCCCGGCCGGTCTTACGCGAGCCGGAGAAGGCACGAGAAGCCGCGCTTCTGTCAAGCCGGCGACCGGCGGGCCTCATGACCAAGGAAAACTAGGGCATATCCCGAATTATTCTCATGTCGTGATGACGAGCAGACGCCGTAGCTTCCGATCCGAGCCAACTCCTCACATGCTCCCATGACAGGTCTTGTATTGCGATCGCTTTCACCCTCCGTCGCCATCCTGCCGGTGGCCGCGACGGTTATTCTTTGGGCATCGGCGTTCCCAGGCATTCGAGCGGCGCTGGAGGGATTCTCGCCGCTTGGCCTGGCCTCGCTGCGCTTTTCACTCGCCGCGCTGATCCTGCTGGCGTTTGCATGGATTGGCGGAGGCACGCGCCCGCTCCGTTCGGACATTCCTCGCATTCTGATGAGCGGCGCGGCCGGCATCGCGGCCTATAACATCGCCTTGAACCAGGGCGAGCTGACAGTGAGCGCGGGGGCTGCAAGTTTCATTGTCAGCATCGCACCGATCTTCACCGCACTGCTTTCCACACTTTTCCTGGGCGAACGGGTGGGATGGTGGGGGTGGATCGGCATGATTGTCAGTCTTGCGGGTGTCGGAATCATCGCCCAGGCCGAGGCCGGTGCTGTGTCGCTCGGCTGGGGCGCCGGATTGGTGCTGCTCGCCGCGTTCTTGCAGGCTCTCTATTTCGTACTGATGAAACCATTGATCGCCCGCTACGGGCCGCTGCAGGCCACACGCTTTGCGGTCTGGTCGGGGGCTGCGATGTTGCTGCCTTGGCTCGCCCCGGGCGTTAAGGAGGCCGCCCAAGCTCCTGCGGGCGCGCTCTTTGCAGCACTTTATCTTGCCGCCTTCCCTGCCGCGCTTGCCTATCTCGTCTGGAGCTTTGCCCTGGCCAAGCTTCCGGCTTCGCGCGCGGCCGCCTGGCTCTATCTGGTGCCGCCGGCGGCCACGGCTATCGCCATCGCGTGGCCGGGAGAAATGCCGGCCACGGCCTCCCTTCTTGGCGGAGTGGTCTGCCTGAGCGGAGTGCTTCTGGTGCAGCTGCGCGGCCGCATTGAGCAAGCGGGCCCTTTGGCTCCGCTCCCTTCCGCCCCCGAACAATCCGTGCTAGAGGGCGGCCATGACGGTCATCATCGACACCCCAAAACTGGCCGAATTCTGCCACCGCCAAACCGGGGCGGACTATGTCACGGTTGATACGGAGTTCATTCGCGACAACACCTACTGGCCGCAGCTCTGTCTGATCCAGATTTCGGGCCCGGATGCGGCTGCGGTAGTCGATCCGCTTGCCCCCGGGATCGACCTTTCGCCGGTGCTGGCTCTTCTGGCGGATCGGAAGATCCTCAAAGTCTTCCATGCCGCGCGGCAGGATGTGGAGATCTTCTACCATCTGACCGGCAAGATTCCCGAACCGATCTTCGACACCCAGGTTGCCGCCATGGTTTGCGGATTTGGCGAGCAGGCAAGCTTCGAAAACCTTGCCCAGAAGCTGGCCGGGACCACCATCGACAAGAGCTCACGATTCACCGATTGGTCGCACCGGCCGCTCTCGGACCGGCAGATCCGCTACGCGCTCGACGATGTCGTGCATCTGCGCCCGATCTATGACCGTCTCGAGCGGCAGCTTGAGAAGAACGGCCGCGCCTCGTGGTTGACCGAGGAAATGAGCGTTCTGACCGATCCGACCACCTACCGTGTCGATCCGGCCGACGCCTGGCGGCGCCTGAAGGTACGCGCCGGCAAACCGCGCTTCCTGGCCGTTCTGAAGGAAGTCGCCGCTTGGCGCGAGGAAGAAGCGCAGCGGCGTGACCTGCCTCGCAACCGGTTGATCCGGGACGAGGCGCTCCTGGAAATCGCGGCCCATATGCCGGCCAGCGTAGAGGAGCTGGGCCGCATGCGCGGGCTGTCGCGCGGCACCGCCGAGGGTCGGGTCGGCCAGGCAATTCTTGTCACCGTGCAACGCGCCCTTGCCCGGCCGGAATCGGAATGGCCGCGACCCGAGCCCAAGCCGGAGCTGCCCTCGGGCCTCGCCCCGCTGATCGACCTGCTGCGGGTTCTCCTGAAGACCAAGTGCGAGGCCGAGGGGGTGGCGCAAAAGCTGGTGGCTAGTGCGGCCGATCTGGAGCTCATCGCGGCCGACGATGAGGCTAAGGTGCCCGCCTTGGGCGGCTGGCGCCGCACGCTGTTCGGCGAGGACGCTCTCGCCCTGAAGCACGGCGCGCTTGCCCTTGGCGTCAAGGGTAGGCGTATTGCCTTGATCCCGCTGAAGCCGCGCACCCGCCACGCCGCGGACTGAGATCCAAACCAGATCCAAGTTCCCCACGAAGGAGGCGTTAGAAAGAGAGGCTTTCAGCCTGCACGACGTTGGGTATATGCCGCAGCTCGGCCAGAAGCGTCTCGGTCACGGGCTGATCGACCTCGACCAGAGCGATCGCATCCGCTCCAGGCGCGGACCGGCCGAGATGAAAGGTCGCGATATTGACCCCGGCCGTGCCCAGAAGCGTGCCAAGGCGGCCGATCAATCCCGGCCTGTCCTCGTTCGTCACGTAGAGCATGTGCCGTCCCAACTCGGCCTCGATCGGTATGCCCTTGATCTCGACCAGCCGCGGCTTGTCGCCGCCGAACAGCGTTCCGGCGACGTCTCGCTTGCGCCGATCGGTTTCGACGGTGAGCCTGATCAGGGTCTGATAATCGGTCGGACGGTCGTGCTTGACCTCGGTCAGGCTGATATCGCGTTCACGCGCAAGTAACGGCGCATTGACCATATTGACGTGATCGAGCATCGGCGACAGCAGGCCGGAAAGCGCGGCGGCGGTCAGCGGGCGTGTATTCAATGCGGCGGCGAGGCCCTCATATTCGAGGGTAACGCTTCGGATGCCGGAGCGGGTGAGCTGTCCGGCCAAGCTGCCGAGCTGCTGGGCAAGCTTGATATAGGGCTTGAGACGCGGCGCCTCTTCGGCCGTCACCGAGGGCATGTTCACCGCATTTGCAACAGCACCTGTCAAAAGGAAATCGGACATCTGCTCGGCGATCTGCAACGCGACCTTCTCCTGCGCCTCGGAGGTGGAGGCGCCGAGATGAGGCGTCGCGATCACCCGCTCCAAGCCGAACATCGGATTGCTTCGAGCCGGCTCCTCGCTGAACACATCGAGAGCGGCGCCGGCGACATGCCCGGATTCGATCGCCGCCTTGAGATCGGCCTCGGCAATGAGTTCGCCGCGCGCGCAATTGATGATACGCACGCCGGGCTTGGTCCTGGCCAGGGCGGCGGCGTCGATCATGTGCCGCGTGCTTTCGGTCAATGGCGTGTGCAGCGTGATGAAATCCGAGCGGGCCAGCAACGCCTCGAGCCCGACGCGCTCCACACCTAAGTCCAACGCCCGCTCTTCGGCCAAGAACGGGTCATGGGCGATTACCCGCATCTTCAGCCCATGCGCCCGATCAGCCACGATCGAGCCGATATTGCCGCAGCCGATGATTCCGAGGACCTTTCCGGCCAGCTCGACGCCGACGAACCGCTCTTTCTCCCAGCGCCCGGCATGGGTCGAGGCATCTGCCTGGGGGATATTGCGCGCGAGCGCAAGCATGAGGGCGATCGCATGCTCAGCCGTGGTCACAGCGTTGCCGTGCGGCGCGTTCATGACCACGACGCCCCGTTCGGTCGCCGCCGGCACATCGATATTATCGACCCCGATGCCAGCCCTTCCGACGATCCTCAGGCTGGAAGAGGCGGCCAGAAGTTCGCGTGTGACCTTCGTCGCGGAGCGAACGGCAAGGCCGTCATAGTCCGCCAAGACTTTCTTCAGCTCCGCGGCCGAGAGGCCGGGGCGGTAATCCGCCTCGATGCCCCGATCGCGAAAGATCTGAACGGCGTTGGGACTTAGCGCATCGGAGATCAGGATCTTGGCCATGGCGCGCTCCTCACTCAAGGTCAGGGCCGATCGAGATCGCGCCTGCATTCGTCATATGCCCAGTCCAGCCATGGCAGGACGAGCGTCAGATCCGAGGCTGCGACGGTCGGCCCGGCCCAAAGACGCAAACCGGCAGGTGCGCTTCGATAAGATCCAATATCATAGGCCACCGTTTCGGCTTCCAGACGTTTGACCATCGCGCCCACTAGCCGGGCCTCGGCCGAGCGCTCGAGCGTGGTGTCGGCAAACCGCAGGCACACCGAACTGGGCGATCGTGTGCTCGCCTCGATCGCCAAAAACTCGATCCAGGATGTCCGCCCCACCCATCGGTCAAGGATTGCAAAATTCTCCTTGCAGCGGGCGATCAGCCCCGCATGACCGCCGATCGATTCGGCCCAGCGAAGCCCGTCCAGCGCATCTTCCACGCAGAGCATCGAAGGGGTGTTGATGGTCTCCCCGCGAAACAGCCCTTCCCCCACGCGCCCATCCTCGACCATACGGAACAGCTTGGGGATCGGCCATCGCGGCCGATGATCGGTGAGGCGCTTCAAGGCGCGCGGACCAAGGGCAAGCATGCCGTGACCCCCCTCGCCGCCCAGCGCCTTCTGCCAGGACCAGGTCACGACATCGAGCCGGTCCCAGGGCAGCTCCATGGCGAAAGCGGCCGAGGTCGCATCGCAGATGGTCAGACCGGCACGCTCGGGAGCGATCCAGTTGCCGTCCGGAACGCGCACGCCGGAGGTGGTTCCATTCCACACGAAGACCAGGTCGCGCTCGAAATCGACGCTGCGCAGATCGGGAAGCTGCCCATAAGGCGCCTCCAGTATCCTGAGATCGAGCTCGTCAAGTTGACGCAGGTCGGTGGCCCAGTTCGCGCCGAAGCTTTCCCAGACCAGCGCATCTACCCCGCGCGGGCCAAGCAGCGACCAAAGGGCCATCTCCACCGCCCCGGTATCCGAACCAGGCACGATCGCCAGCCGATAGTCCTCGGGGATGCCGAGAATGGCTCGGCTGCGATCTATCACCTCCACCAGTTTCTCCTTGCCTGCGGCCGAGCGATGCGAGCGGCCAAGGCAGGCATTGACCAACGCCTCCCGCGACCAGCCGGGCCGCTTCGCACATGGGCCGGATGAGAAGAATGGGCGCGCCGGGCGCTTCGAAGGTCGTGTCTGATGCGGTGTGGTCACGTTGAAAATGCGTCTTTGCGATAGCCCTGCAGATAAAGCATGCCGGTGAGATCGCAGTGATCTAGACGAAAGCGTGCCACCGCGGCAACCACGGGTTTGCCTCTGAAGGCGACGCCGAGGCCGGCGGCCTGTAGCATGGGCAGATCGTTGGCTCCGTCCCCGATGGCCGCCGTCGCCGTCAGCGGCACTTTCAGGCGGCTGGCCGCCTCCCGCAATACCGACAGCTTCGCCCCGCGATCGAGCACCGGTTCTCGCACGCGGCCGGCAATCCTTTCCCCCTCGATCTCAAGATGGTTTGCCTGAAACGAATCGAAGCCACAAGCCTCAGCCACCCGCGCTGCGAAGCAGTCGAAGCCGCCGGAAACCAGGATCGTCGTACCGCCGTGTCGGCGCATCGTCTGAACCAATTCCCTGGCCCCCGGGTTTAGCGTGATCCGACGCCCCACCTCTTCGATCATCAAAGCCGGAAAGCCCGCCAGCAGTTTGACCCGATTACGGAGGGACTGAGCGAAGTCGATTTCTCCGCGCATGGCGCGTTCGGTGATTGCCTTGATTTGTTCTCCGTGTCCGGCGAGGCGCCCGAGCTCGTCCAACAGCTCTTCGGCAATGATTGTGGATTCCATATCGGCCACCAGAAGCGCCTTCCGCCGTCCTGCCGCCGGTTGCGCGCCAAGGTCTATCGCTGCTTCAGGCGCGGCTTGCCGCGCGGCTGCTTCAGCTTGTTCGGCCGTGAGGCCGGTATAGAAGAGGTCGCACGCCTTGCCGGCCGCGAGCCAGACCCTGTCCCCCAGTTTCGCTCCGGCGTCGGTCAGCCCCGAGCCGACCGCAGCGATCCTGGCCGCATCCAGCTCACCGTCTCCGGCCGCCATCAGCGTGATGACCTGCTGCACCTTCCCTCACTCGCGGATTTACGGTCCGGGTCGATCCGGCCGGTGCCGCGAGCTATGGCACGCATCGGCGACAAAGGGCAAGGCATCGTATTGAGGGTGAAGAGGCCGGTCCTAGGGTCGCAGCAGCCCTGCCTCGGCCCGCATTCGCCGCGCCTCCTCCTTGACCGTGTCGAACTCTGAGCGGCGCCTTGCGAGCTCCTCGGGCGTCATGCGCTCGATGTTACAATAGTCAAGCTTCCAGTCTGCACTGTCGCTCCATCTGACAGGAGACTGCACCGTGGTGCGAGGAGCCGGGGCTGCTTCGAGCAACCGCAACGCAAGCTCCATGGTGAGGGTCTGCGACTCTGGATCCCTGGGTCGACCCGCGGCATTCCCCAAGGGAAAATCCGAGAAGAGAAATCGAGGCACGCCGACATGCTCCACTATGTCCTTGGCACATCCAAGTACAACCGTGGAAATACCGTTCAACTCGAGCAGGCGCGCGACCAGAGCGAGCGTCTGATGGCAGACAGGGCAATTCGCAACCAGGATCGCCGCATCGACTTCCTCCGCCAAGCATCGCCTCAAGACCTCCGGACCATCGGTGTCGATGGTGACACGCTGGCTGCGGTTGGTGGGCACGCCATGGAACCGTGGGGCCAGAGAACCTATCCGGCCCTCGGCCGCCGCCTTGCGGAGCGCGGCAAGCGGGAAATAGGTGGCGCTGTCCTCGCCGGTCGTATGCTTGCGGTCGATGGCGATGTGCGAGATGCGTAGATCATGATCTTGCGAAACGTCGCCCGAGTATACGGTGAAGAACTTCGCGGCGGCGTTATAGGCGCGCGTGCTCTGGTCGCCTTTGTCCGGCCGATAGGGAGCGGCGGTGGTCACCAGCGCAACGCGGCTTGCGGAAAGCTCTGAGCTCAGACGATGGAATGGCACGTCGACATAGTGGGCCCATTCATAGGGCGCCCCGTATCCCAGCGCCCGGTAGTAGTTGCGGGTCCGCTCCATGTACGGAACCGGTGAATCGAATGTAGGAGCGAAACCGAAATCCCCGCTTGCGCCGCCCATGATTTCAGTCTCCTGCGATCCACCTGCCGGTCTTGTCATTACCTGATCACAGGCTCCCGCTTCAATGCCCTGCCAAGCGCCTCCAAGCGGCGCCGCACGGCATCGCCGGCAAGAATGCGCCACCGCGGCTCCATGGCCAGCACGATCCGTCCCTCCTGAAGCTCGAGGCGGGAGTGCCGGAGCAGTTCCGGGGCTGCTCCAGTAAGGGCGTATGCAAGCCGCAGCGCCAGCCCGAGCGACACCGCACGCTCGCGCAGCTCTGCATCCAGAAGCCCGCGCGGCAGGCTGGTCGTTCCTTCCTCCGGCGAACCTCCGTAACGCGCGTGCAAGCTCAGTGCGAGAAAGCAACGGCCGCCATGATCGATTCCGACAAAGGGCAGGTGCAGGGCCTGGTTCAGCGCATGCGCGGCCCGGTAGTCGGGATGTTCGCGCCAAGCGAAGTCGCTGAGCTCGCAGGTGGCCTGCCGTAGTCGTTTCAGGGCCGAATCCTCGCCGGCGAAGAGCGGCGCCGTCCACGTCTCGAGAGCAATTCCTGGATCGCCAAAACGGCCCAGCGCCTCGGCGATGTCCTGGCACATCGCCAACAGCGGATCGCGGCCGCGTTCGGCAGCCGGGAGGAGATTGTATATGTGACCTTCGCGCAGCCCGAGAGCGGAGAACGCCACGAGTCCAGGCCGCATCGCCTTGAGGACCCGATCAAGCACCAGCGCCGCGAGAGGCAGCGATTCGAGCCGGCGGCGCGCCACATCGACGAGACGGGCCAGCGATTTTCGGCCCATACCGGCGATCAGCCGCGCCATCTCCTCCAAATCGCGGCGCGGCACGCGATAGTCCTGGATTACGTGGAGCGGATAGCCGCTTTGCTCCATATGGATGCGCGCAAGCGTCCGCCATGCGCCGCCGACCGGATGAAAGGTCTGCCCCTTGAGATCCCTAAGCCAGGTCAGCGGCTCCAACGCCTTATCGACTTGATCGGCCGCCTTTCCCATATCCTCGCCCGCGGCCTCGGCCAGACGCAGCGGTCCAAGCGGCAGGGTTGCGTGCGCTCCGAGCTTGCCCCGGTCCAGCGCCACAAGCTCCAGGCTGCCGCCGCCAAGATCACCCATGACACCGGTCGCTTGGGGCATGCCCATCAGCACGCCCATGGCGGACAGACGCGCCTCCTCCTCACCGGAGAGCACGCGCACGGGCTGCCCGCAGGCCTTCTCCACCTTACGCACGAACTCCGGACCGTTGCTGGCGTCGCGGACCGCGGCGGTAGCGAGCAGATCGATTCGCTCCACCCCCATCACCTCGGCCAAAGTGACGAAGCGACCGAGATTGTCGAGCGCCATGGCTACGCCATCAGAATTGAGCTCTCCCGAGCGCTCGAGCCCGCGGCCGAGCCCGCACATCACCTTCTCGTTGAAGAGCGGGAAGGGCGCGCGCTTCAACCCGTCGAAGACGACGAGGCGGATGGAATTGGACCCGATATCGACGACGGCGATGCGACCGGACCGCGCCTTGCTGGTCCGGCGTCCCGTCACTGCTGACGACGCGGCGCTCACGCCTGCTTGAGCACCAGCTTGGGCGCTCGCCGTGCCCTCTTAAGGGCGCTTCCGCGACCGGAGAGGCTTGGATTGGTCATGAAGAAAGTATGCGCGCTGAAGCCGCCGCCGTCGGGAGACACTCGGCGGTAGCTCCCGTCCGCCTGCAGCTCCCAGCTCTGCGCCTCGTCCTTGAAATTGGCGACCATGATCTGATCAAGGACCTGTTGGTGTACGGTCGGATTCTCGATAGGCACCAAGGTTTCGACGCGATAGTCGAGGTTTCGTTGCATCCAGTCGGCCGAAGAGATGAATACCTTGGCCGCGCGCGAAGGCAGCGGCTCGCCGCCTCCAAAACAGACGATCCGCGAATGCTCCAGAAACCGACCAACGATGCTCTTGACGTCGATATTCTCCGACAGTCCTGGAACCCCGGGTCTGAGGCAACAGATTCCGCGGACTACCAGACGGATCTGCACGCCCGCCTGCGAGGCCCGATAAAGCATGTCGATCATGCCCGGATCGACCAGCGAATTCAGCTTGGCCCAGATCGCAGCAGGACGGCCGGCAGCGGCGTGCCCTACCTCCTCCTCGATCAACTCGCACAGCCGCTTGCGCAGAGTGAGCGGCGCGATGGCGATCTTGTCGAGCCGTTCGGGCTTGGCGTAGCCGGTGAGGAAGTTGAACAGACGCTGCGCATCCCGGCAACTCGCCGGATCGGAGGTGAAGAAGCTTAGGTCGGTGTAGATCTTCGCCGTGACCGGATGGTAGTTGCCGGTTCCAAAATGAACATAGGATCTAAGCCCCTTGCCCTCGCGCCGAACGACCAGCGAAACTTTCGCGTGAGTCTTGAAGTCGATGAATCCGTAGACGACCTTCGCGCCCGCGCGCTCCAAATCGCGCGCCCAGCGTATGTTCGCTTCCTCGTCGAAGCGGGCCTTCAGCTCGACCAGCGCGGTTACGGACTTCCCCGCTTCCGCCGCCTCGATAAGCGCCTTGACGATCGGCGAATCCTTGCTGGTCCGATAAAGCGTCTGCTTGATGGCGACGACCGCCGGATCCTGCGCCGCCTGATGGACGAACTGCACCACTACATCGAAGCTCTCGAATGGGTGGTGAACGATGATGTCCTTGGCCGATATGGCCGCGAAGCAGTCGCCGCCGTAATCACGAATGCGCTCGGGGAACCGTGCATTGTAGGGAGCGAATTTCAGATCCGGCCGCTCGTCGATGATGAGCCGGCTGACATCGGCCAGGCCCAATAACCCGTCCAGGACGAAGGGCGGCATGGTGCATCTGAGCTGCGTGAACACGAACTCGCGCAGATCCTCCGGCATCGCCGAATTGACGGCGAGGCGAATCACGTTTCCGCGCCGTCGACGTTTCAGGGCCGTTTCGAACAGCCGGACCAGATCCTCTGCCTCTTCCTCGATTTCCATCTCGCTGTCACGGATAATGCGGAAATACCCGCTGCCAGCCACCTGGAATCCGGGAAAGAGATGGTCGAGATAGAGCCCGATCA
Organism: Alphaproteobacteria bacterium; assembly: GCA_035620695.1. GTDB lineage: Bacteria > Pseudomonadota > Alphaproteobacteria > JAREAF01 > JAREAF01 > JAREAF01. The sequence goes on along the minus strand of DASPGI010000041.1, from coordinate 33,082 downwards.
AATCCTCCAGCGGCAGGAAGCGCACCTGCTTGCCGGGCAGCCGCACGAAACGATCGATCATGTTCGGCAGCGGCAGAAGCGCGCGTAAGTCCCGCGCCTCGCCGGGGCTTACCAAATGCAGAACCAGCGAAAAACCGAGATTGGGGATAAAGGGGAATGGATGCGCCGGATCGACCGCCAGCGGTGTCAGAATCGGGAATATCTGCTCCATGAAGTACTGGTCGAGCCAGCGCCGCTCGTTCGCAGAGATTTCGCCGACGTCGAGCACCGCGATGCCGGCGTCGTGCAACTGCTGACGCAGCTTCTGCCAGGCGGCCTGCTGGTTGTGCATGAGATCCCCGGCGCGCGCATTGATCGCCGAGAGTTGTTGCGCCGCCGTCATCCCGTCCTGGCTCGGCGCGGAGATGCCCGCATTCACCTGGCCCTTGAGCCCGGCGACACGGACCATATAGAACTCGTCGAGATTGTTCGCGGATATGGAAAGAAAGCGCACCCGTTCCAGGAGAGGATGGTGGGGGTTCAGCGCCTCCTCGAGCACACGCTCGTTGAAGGCAAGCCAGGAAAGCTCCCGGTTGATGAAGCGCGCCTCGGAATCGAGGCTGATGGCGGCGACACTGCGATGGCCCGCCGAGGGCTCCCGTTCGGCCAGGGCGGTTTCAACTGCGGTCTCTTCGTTCATGGGCGCATACTAACCCGAAATATGTGATTCTGTCATGACTAGGGGCGCGGAAGGAGGCCCGCGAAATGGCGAAAACGCTACTATTGCTGCGCCACGCAAAGTCCAGCCGCGAAGACCCGGAGATGGCGGATTTTGACCGGCCGCTGACCCGGCGCGGTCGGCGCGATGCGCCGCGCATGGGAGAATGGATGCGAAAGGCGGGAATCAAACCGGATTTGATCTTATGTTCGGATGCCAGACGCGCACGAGAGACCTGGACCGAGCTTGCCCAAACCCTGCGCAGCACCGCGCCGGTGCTGTTCGAGCGCGCCCTCTACATGGCGACCAGCAGGGCATTGCTCCACCGCTTGCAGCGCCTTGCCGGGAGCATAGGATCGGTCTTGGTCATAGGCCACAATCCTGGCCTGGAACAGACAGCACAGGCGCTGGCCAACGGTACCGGCGAGGCTCTTGAGCGCCTGCAGCAGAAGTTCCCGACGGCCGCGCTCGCCCGCCTCGATTTCGCCATCGAGGATTGGAACAAGCTTCGACCCGGCAGCGGCCGTGTGGCCCTTTTTGTCGTTCCGTCCGACCTCGACTGAAACTGTCAGCGCCCGACCCAGAAGGGTTTGAGCTCCTGGAACTTTTCCCACTCCGCGCCGAAAGCGGACAGATCGGCATCGATCCGCGCTGCTTGCCAGCCGATAACCAGTCCCTCAATCCGAGCGACGGAAAGCGGCTCCAAGCCGCTTTGCGGGAGCAGCTGCTCCAAAAGGCGTCGCCCGGTGACCGCGTCGTTCAACGAGCCAAGCCGATCCTGCAGCTCGGCCAGCCGCATCAGGAAGCGCCGCGCCTGCTTGCGAGGATAGAGAGAGCGAAAGAACTCGCCCGCATAGCGCATCTTCTTGGCCACAATTCGGATCTTATGGAGCTCATCGACCTCCAGAACTCGGTGGCCGCGTCCAATCTTCATGAGCTGGCGATAACGGCGCCGCAGCATGGTTTGCGCCGGCGCGCGCGCAGGAGGGCCCACGGATGCGCCTGCCAGGGCCCAGTCACCGCTGGCCAGCCGCAGATCGGCGGTCAGCAGGAACTGCGTGTAGCGAGGCGTGGCCAGCGTGGCGCGCGCCTCAGCATGGGCGCGCTCACGCATTCGCCAAGCCGCCGCACGCAATGTCCGCAGGGCGTCCTTATCGGCGTCGCGTTCCACCATCGGATCCAGGGTCTCGGAAATGAAGACGTCGAGATCGCGGGCGGGCCCAAGTGCGCCCATGAGCCATCGAAGCTCGCCCTTGAACTCGGCGGCGACCTGGACCGCTAGGACTTCGCTGAAGCAGACGAGCAGTGCGCGCAATCGACGCGCCGCAACCCGCATCTGATGTATACCCTCGGCATCGCCTGCCTGCACCGCCGCCTCGTTACCGCCAAGTTGGGCCAGGCAGTTGCGCGCGAGAATGACGAAGGCCTCGCCTGCGGTGGCATTGCGATTGAGCTCGACAGCCGTAGGACGCACCGGCCTCAGATCGAGGCCGGCGACGAGCGCCATTCCACGCTCCGCCTTGCTTTGTCGCTCCACCGACATCGGGACCGACTTGCCCAGCGCCAAGGCCAGCTCAATGAGCTTGTCCGGCCGTCCCGATTTCAGCTCTAGCTCGACTTCGGACACCGGCAGCGCGCGATCGGCTCCGGCGCGAATCTCGCCTTGATCGAGCGCAACTTCGATCTCGCTGTCGCCCAGCTTCAGGGGCCAGACCGTGCGGCCAAAGTCTGAAACGAAGGCCGGCGACAAGGGCTCGGTCCCCGCCGCCTCGCTGACCAGCTTGCGGACCTTTTCATCCGGTATGCGTTCGATTTCCGGCTGATCGCCGGCAATCTCCATCTCGATCTCGGGCCGCTGCGCGATGGTGCCGCCCTCATTGCCGTTGGCCAACTTGATCCCTTGCAGCTTCCGTCGGCCCATATGGCGCACACGCAACGAAACCCCTTTCTTCGCCAGGGCCAGGCTCGGCGTGTCGTAATAAACTGTCAGCAAATGCCGTCGTGAGCCGCGGCGCTGCTTTAATGCGCTCAGAACCGGGCTGCGGCGGAGGCTCAACGCTGCGCCTTCGGGGATCCGCAGCTTAAGCTCGGTCTCCTCGTGCATGGCTTGGTACCGGGGTGAAGACGCGACTAGGTCGCGATCATGCCAGTCCGACTTATGAAAGGCTTGTGATAGTTTTATGACAGATGCAAGCTTACCTAATGGAAGCCGGGCGCCGTCCAAGCTTGCCGCTCAGAATTTCAGCCGCTTCATAATCGGCTCGGGAATAAGCTTGATGATCAACATGAGAAGACGCCAGGCTGGCGGATAATAAAAGACCTCGCGGCCGCGGCCGGCATGGCGTAAGCACGCTCTCGCGCAGGCCTCGGGAGAGGCCATCAAGGGGCCGGTGCGCATTCCGAAGGTCATAGCGGTGTCGATGAAGCCGGGCTTGACCGTCGTCACGCGAACTCCCGCCCGAAAGAGCCGCGCCCTCAGCCCTTGGGTAAAGGCGTGCAACCCGGCTTTGGCGGAGCCATAGACATAGTTCTTCACCCTACCGCGGTCACCGGCAACCGATCCCACGACCACGACGCGACCCTCCCCTTGCGCTTCCAGCACCGGGGCAAGACGCAGCAGGACGGAAGCCGCGCCGGTATAAGTCGCTGCAATGGTCTGGATGCCGAGGGCGGGGTCGGCGTCGATTGCGGCCTGATTGGGCATCAGCCCGAAGGCGAGCATCACGTCGAGCCGGCGCGCGCGGGCGCGAACCGTGTCAACGAACTCCGCATGGCTTGCAAAATCGGCGGCATCGAAAGCCAACACTTCGGCCTTCCGGCCATAGCGGACGCGAAGATCGCTCGCCGTGCGTTCCAGATCTTCGGTATCGCGACCGGCAAGCAACAGGTCGCAGTCCGCCTCCGCGGCGACGCGAGCGAAGGCTCGCGCAATGGCCGAGCTGCCGCCGAGCACTAGCCAGGCGCGCTCCATCGTCATACGACCCGCTCCCGGATCCGCAGCCGTCGGGCCATATCGGAATTGAGGCGCCGATCCGGGTCGACTTCATCCAGGACGGTCTGGAATTCGGGTAGACGAGAATACATCGCGCGAAACCCGTCGGGCGACAGCATGGCATCCTTGGCGAGGTAAACGCGCCCCCCATGATCCAGCGTCAGCCGCTCGAGCCGTGCGAGCAGCTCCTCTACCCCCGGGCGGCGCGGGAAATCGAGGGCCAATGTGAAGCCGCGCATCGGGAAGGAGAGAAAACCCTTGCCGTCTGCTCCAAGGGTCTTCAGCACGGCAAGAAAGCTGGCACGGCCGGCATTGGCGACGTCCTCCAGCATCCGGCGCAATCCCCGCGGGGCGGAAGCCTCCGGCAGTACGCATTGAAACTGGTAGAACCCCCGTCGGCCGTAGATGCGGTTCCACCGGGCGATGGAATCGAGCGGGTAGAGAAAGCGCCGGTACGACGCCAGTCGCTCGCGCCCGCTCTCGGGCACCCGCCGATAATAGGCGGCGTTGAACAGGCCAACCGTGGCGCCGTTCAAAAGGAAGCCCGGAAGATCGATCGGAACCCCCAGCTCCCGTCTACGGGTCGAAGAGAGGTCCGCCGCCGGCTCGGGTTCCGGATCGCCCTCCTCCAGGATGCCGCGACCAAGCGCGCCACCCTTGGCCAGCCCGTCGATCCAGCCGACCGAATAGGAGGCGCGCTCTCGCGCCGTCAGAAGCGCGTCCAGGAACGATGCAAGGTCGCGGCAACGCCGCTCGCGGACCCGCAAGACCGCCGACGGCACGCGCATCATCCTAAACCCCACTCCGATCACGACCCCGGTCAGGCCGAGCCCGCCCAGGGTTGCGCGAAACAGGGCTGGATGCTCGCCTTCGGTAATTCGCGAAACCTCGCCGGAGGGCAGCATAAGATCGATGAAGGCAAGATGATCGCCGAAGCTGCCGACACGGTCATGATTCTTCCCGTGCACGTCGTTCGCGACCGCGCCGCCCAGCGTGGCGAACGCGGTGCCGGGCGTCACCGGCGCCAACCACCCTCGGGGCAAAAGGGCGGAGAGGAGGTCGGCAAACCTCACACCGGGCTCTGCCTCCAGAAGTCCGGATTCAGGATCGAAGCTGAGCATACGATCAAGTCGGCCTGTCAGCATCACGCGCCCATGCGCGTTGAGAGCCGCGTCGCCATAGGCCCGGCCCGCCCCGTGCGCGATCACTCCCTGTTCGGGAAGTACCTCGCGCATCCGTTGACGGGCCTCGGAGATGCGCTCGGGTCGGCAGACGGTCATCGGTCCGCCACCGATACGGCCCCATCCCTCAAGCTGCATGCCCACCCAGCTCACGCCGGAGCCTCCGTTGCTGGACCCGAGGCAATGCGCAAGGCGAAGGGCAAGGCAAGGAACCCCAACGCCACTCCGAACCACAAGGTAGTCGCGCGAATTACTAAGGTTGCGGCAAGTCCGGTCCCCAGATCCACGCCAAGAGAGGACAGAAGCGCAACCATGGTTGCCTCGGTCCCGCCGAGGCCCCCTGGCAGCAGCGTCGCCGCGCCGACCGCAGCGGAGAAAGCGAATACGAAGCAGGCCGCGGCCAAACCGATAGGCGCGCCCATGGCGTCTAGCAAAAGCGAAAAAGCGATGCATTCGGCGCCCCAACCGATGATCGACAAGACGAGCGCGTCGGCCAACGGCGCGGCCTTCAAGATCGCCGCCGTACCGCGCACCGAGCGCCTCAGGCCCGCCAACGGCCGTGCAAATCGCGGTCCCACGGCGCCAAACAGCCAGAGCAGGGACTGCAACAGCCATCCGGGTCGGGCAAGGCTCGCCGTCACGACCATCAAGACGAGGACGGCGAGAATCGCGATCCAGCGCTGCTGGGGAAAGGCGGCGATGCCGACAAGGCCGAGCAACAGCACGCTGAGAGAGTCGAACAGGCGGTCGGCGAGAAAGAGCGGCAACATGCGATCATAACGGTGGCCCTGGCTGCGCTTGATCAGCCACAGACGCAGGGCCTCGCCTACTCTGCCCGGCGTTGCGGTCATGGCAAAGCCGGCGACATAGTAGAGCAGGGTTTTGGCAATCGGCGCCGCCACTGCGAGCCGAAGAGCGAGCCGGTGCCAGCGCAGCACCCGAAAACCATAGTTCGCCAAGGAAAGCGCCAGGAGCAAAAGCAGTGTGAGGGCGTCGATGCGTCCAAGCGCCGCCAAAACCTCTCCTCCGCCGACGAAGAGCGCGGCGGCCGCACCTAAGGTGGCAAAGGACGCGGCGGCGAATACGGCCCAGAGTTCGAGGCGCCTGAGACGGCCTGCCGCAAATGGCGATCCACCCCTCACCGATAGATCAGCCATCCAAAGGTCGCCAGCCACCCGAGTGCGGCAAGAACCAGGAAACGGTCGGTCAGGACGATGTCGGTCGGCGAGCCCGAGCGTTCTTCCACGATGGTGATTTGCAGGTAACGCAGGACCGCCGCGATGACAAATGGCGTGGTGATGAACAGCTGGTCGGTGCCGAACCGGTGCCGGTTCTCGAGCTCGGTCGTGTAGATCATGTAAGAAACCACCAGTGCGCCGAGCACGATCGCGACCGAGGTGTCGAGAAAACGCGTGGAGTATCCCGCAAGGCTGGCGCGATGTTCGCCTCCCAGACCCTTGGAAAGATCGTCCCGGCGCTTGGCGAGTGCAAGGAACAGGGCAAGAAGGCCCGTGCACACGATGATCCAGACCGTCGGAGAAACGCCGATCAGCGCCCCACCGGCATAGACCCTCAACACGAAGCCCAGTGCGACCATCATCACGTCGAGAATGGAAACGCGCTTCAGTCCGAAGGAATAGGACAGGTTCAGGGCGAAATAGGCGGCCCCGATCAAGCCGAAGCCGAGATCGAGACTAAAGGCGCCGACGAAACCCGCCAGGATCAGCACGCCCATCAAGACCAGGGCGACCATCGGCGATACGGTGCCGGCGGCCAGCGGCCGGCTGCGCTTCACGGCATGCAGGCGGTCGGCCTCGCGGTCGACATAGTCGTTGAGAATATAGACAGCGCTGGACAGCGCGCAGAAGCAAAGGATGCCCAGACCCACCCAAAATGCCGAATCGAACGAGACGACGCTGGGTGTGAAGAACAGCGGTGCTGCCACGAAGGAATTTTTCACCCATTGGCGCGGCCGCAAGAGATGCAAGAGCGCCAGCGCCTGCCGCTTCTGCGTTGCGATCATGGCGTCGCTCGATGCTATGGCCGTCCCCCCTTGACTGCCGCTTTTAGAGAGTCCCCGGATAGGCGCCACCATCGATCAGCAAATTCTGGCCGGTAATGTACCCTGCCCCGGCGCCGCAGACAAAGGCGCAGAGCAAGCCGAACTCGTCCGGCTCACCAAAACGTCGGGCCGGGCTTTCGTTCTGGCGACGCTGCCATTCCTCCTCGAATGTCACTCCGGATTTCTCCGCCTGAAATCTGAAGTTGTTCTTAAGCCGGTCGGTCGCGAAAGGGCCGGGGAGCAGATTGTTGATCGTCACGTTCGCAAAGGCGACCTGACGTGCCAACCCGGCAACAAAGCCGGTGAGCCCCGCGCGCGCGCCGTTGGAAAGGCCGAGCGTGGGAATCGGCATCTTCACCGCGCTCGACGTGATATTCACGATCCTGCCGAACCGGCGCTCGATCATGCCGTCGATCACCGATCGAATCAGCTCGATCGGGGTCAGCATGTTGGCGTCGATTGCCTTCAGCCAGTCCTCGCGCGACCAATCGCGGAAATCGCCCGGCGGCGGCCCGCCGGCATTGGTGACGAGAATATCTGGTTCGGGGCAAGCCGCAAGCGCCGCCGCGCGGCCCGCTTGGCTGGCGATGTCCGCTGCCACGGCCGTCACCTTCACGCCTGTAGACTTGCGGATCTCGGCCGCCGTCTCGTCCAGGGTGGCGGGCGTGCGGGCAAGGATCGTCAGCTCCACCCCTTCGCGCGCAAGCGCCATGGCGCAGGCCCTGCCCAGCCCCTTGCTGGCTGCCGAGACCAGAGCGCGGCGGCCGGCGATGCCGAGATCCATGCTCTACTCCTCCTCCTCCTCGTCGATCGCGACCCGCGCAAGTCCGATAGTGACCCGACGACCCAGTTGCAGCGCCAATGTGTCGAGACGGCCGACCAGCCGCTCCGCCGCGGCGAAGGATCGCTCCATGCGCGCCAGCAGATAGTCGATGACGGCAGCCTCGACCCGAAGCTGCCGGTCGGCGAAAAGCTTGACCAGAATCCCCGCCAGCAGGACATCATCCGGCGGCGCGATCGCCACCGCCGGCAACGCGCCCAGCCGAGAGCGCAGATCGGCCAGGGCGATGGGCCAATGCGACGGCGGATCCCGCCCCGCCAGCAGGATATGCCGCCCTCCTGCCGCCAGGAGATTGTAAAGATGCAGAAGCTCGCGCTCCGGCAGCGGCCCGATACAGGCATCGAGCGCAATCGGCTGGGGACGATCGGCGAGCGCAGCGAACTCCAGCGCGGCGAGATCGGCGGGCTGAATCAGACTTGCCCCGCTGCGGGCCCGCCAGACACGGAGTAGATGCGTCTTGCCGCAGCCTTCGGGTCCGTGCAACGCCAATCCCGGCATACCCCAGTCAGGCCAACGGTCGAGCCAGGCGACGGCTTCCGCATTGGAGGCTGCGACGAGAAAATCCTCGGCCCCCAAAGCCGCCCGGTGAGGCAAACGCAAAGCGAGCTGGCGCGGTCCTTCCTTGCCCATCCGCGCTAGTCACTGGGCTCGCGCCGGGGTCGGAATCCGACCTCGGAGAGCGTGGTTCCGGCATAGAGCGGGCTGGCCGTGTAACGGGAGATCGCGAAGCGGGTCAGGACTCCGATGACAGCCGCAACCGGGACAGCGAGCAGCACGCCGGCAAAACCGAACAAGGTCCCGCCCGCGAGAAGCGCGAAGATGACCCAGACAGGGTGCAGCCTGACACGGTCGCCCACAAGCTTGGGCGTCAGGAAGTTCCCTTCAACGAACTGCCCGAGCAGGAAGATGCCGATGACGATGGCGATGCGATACCACTCATCGAACTGGGCGAGTGCCAGGCCCGAGGCCGCAACGAAACCGAAAATGGTCCCGACATAGGGAATGAAGGAGAGGATGCCGGAGACAAGGCCGATCACCAGCCCGAAATTCAGGCCGGCCAGCGACAGCGCGACGGCGTAGAAGGTGCCCAGCAGGAAGCAGACCGTCGCCTGTCCGCGCACGAAGCCCGCCAACGTCTCATTCACCAGCCGCGCCTGTTCGCGGATGGTTTCGGCATGCTCGCGCGGTAGGAGAGAGTCGACATGCGCGAGCACCCGGTCCCAGTCCCGCAGCAGGTAGAAGGTGACAACCGGCGTGATGAACAAGAGCGACAGGATGTTGACCAGCGCCAGTCCACCGCTGATCAAGCCGCCTAGCGCCTTCAAGGCCCAGTTCACTGCGCGGCTGGCGAAGTCGCCGGCGGCCTGGCCGATCTCGGTGGTTCGTCCGGCGGCCCGCCGCAGCTCCTCGATCAGGGGCTGCGCGCGCTCGCGAACGGCTTCGACGATCGCCGGCAGAGTTTCGAGGAAGCTGACGAATTGATGGTAGATGGTCGGAACCAGGAGCAAAAGCAGCAGCAGGACAATGAGAATGAAGGCGAGCGTAACGAGGCTGGTCGCCCAGGTTCGGCTGAGGCCGAGCCGCTGCAGTCGGTCGCAAACCGGATCGAGCAGATAGGCGACAGCCGCCCCGGCCGCAAACGGCGCCAATACCTCGCGCAGCAGCCAAACCACCATTACTCCGAGGGCGAGCACGGCCAGCCAGAACCATCTCTGCCGCGAGGCGCGGGTCATCCTTTCCGCCACCCCTTCATTCGCCCGGCGCCGCGCTTTCGCCGATGCGCGCCGCCTTGAATCCCCATTTCGCCACATAGGCCGCGCCCGAAAGCAGCGTCGTCGCCGCGACCACATGGACCAATGTCTGGGTTAGGCCGTCGCCGATGCCCAATCCGGCCTTGGCCAGGAGCGCGGCGGCGAGCAGGATCTGCAATGCCGTGTTCAGCTTGCTGATCCAGAGCGGCTGCATGCGCAGCGCACCCGTCATCGTGAAGTAGAGTAGCGCACCGCCGATGATGAGCAGATCGCGGAAGACGATGAGGATCACCAGCCAGCCCTCAACCACGCCTTCATGGCCGAGCGCGATGAAGACGCTCACCAGAAGAGCCTTATCGGCCAGCGGATCGAGATAAGCCCCGAGCTCGCTCTTGGCCCGAAACCGCTTGGCGATGAATCCGTCCACCGCGTCGGAGATGCCGGCGATAAGAAATAGCCAGAAACAGATGGAGAAATGCTGGTTGAGAATGAGCCAAACGGCGACCGGCACCGAGAGCAGCCTGCCCAGGGTGATCAAGTTCGGAAGCGAGGCGATCAGGACGCTGCGCTGCATCTGGCTTACGGCCCGGCGCCCCGGCGTTGCAGGATCCAGCCGCCCTGAATCGGTTCCGGAGCCAGGGTCAGCTCGCGCTGCGCCAGCGCGAATTGCAACTGCCTCTGGTCGCCCGAATAGGTGATCTCCACAGAGGCCTCCGACCGGCTGAGCGAGCGTACCGTCATCCGCCGCAGCGAGGACACCGATTCCAGACGCCGCCGGATTTCGATCCAGTCCTTTAGGCTTGCAAGCGGCACCGAAAGCAACAGCGTCTCCTGTCCGCCCCCGCCAACCAGGTTTTGCGCCTTCCAGCCGCTTTCGATCGGCTGAGTGACGGCATCGACCGCGCGCGCCAGATCGGGCGCGCGCACCTGGTCGGTGCCGAGCAGAATCCCATCCTGGAAGCGTCGTGTCACCACAACGATCTGATCGCCCTCGGGCAAGGCCTCCGCGACCAGGACCTCGGCCCCTTGGTACCGCCCCACGATCGCGTCGAGGGCGACGGCATCGGCGTCCAACGCCTGATCGGCATTGATCGTGGTCAGATCCTCGACATCGCCGATGGGCACCAGGAAGGGCACCAGCCCGTCGCCGCGCTCCTCGCGCGCGAAGGCTTCGCGCCACGGATTGGGATCCTCCCACAGCACGGGCGCCGCCTCACCGCTCCAGACCGGCAGCACGACGATCGGCTGGCTGCGCTCCTCCGTGAAGGGCACGCCGGCATCCAAGAGGAGTTGGCGCACCGCGTCCCGATCGAAGCCGAAACTCAAGCGCGCGATGTAGCGGATCGAGGAGCTGCGCTCCTCCTCCACGGCGAAGTCCTTGACGAGGCCGGACAGCGTCGCATCGTCGATCGGCGGGACCTGGTCGACCGCCCCCTCCCCGACCAGGCGCTGCAGCAGGCGCCGATAGGCCTCGCGCTGGCCCTCGAGAATCGCGTTGTCGCGTGCCGCTGCAGCCGATTCGGCGGTGGTGTCGACATCGACGCCGCCGACCTTGTAGGCATCGCCGGGCGCGGCCAAGCCCATGCCCGCCGGCAGCACCCAGGCGAAGATCAGGACTAGGCCGGCGATCAGGAACAGGCGGCGCTCTACCATTCTCAATGCGATCTGAAGCGGCTATGGTGCCCGGCAGCCGAAGCCCTCGGCGACGGGCGGTTTTCCGGCCTCTTTCTACTCGAAACCGGAGGATGGCGCCAGGACGAGGCCAAGGGAAGCGATGAGCCGCTACAAACAGGCCGGCGTCGATATCGATGCCGGCAATGCGCTGGTCGAGGCAATCAAGCCGCTGGCGAAATCCACGGCCCGGCCCGGCAGCGATGCGGGCCTGGGCGGCTTCGGCGCCTTCTTCGACCTTGCCCGCGCCGGCTACAAGGATCCGGTGCTGGTTGCCACCACCGACGGGGTCGGCACCAAGCTGAAGCTCGCCATCGACACCGGCCGGCATGAAGGGATCGGCATCGACCTCGTGGCCATGTGCGTCAACGACCTGGTCGTGCAGGGCGCCGAGCCCCTCTTCTTCCTCGACTATTACGCGTCGGGCAAGCTCGTTGTCGAAACCGGCCGGCGCGTGATCGCAAGCATCGCCGAAGGCTGCCGGATCGCCGGCTGCGCGCTCATCGGCGGAGAGACGGCGGAAATGCCGGGGCTTTATCAAGGTGGCGACTATGATCTCGCGGGCTTCGCGGTCGGCGCGGTCGAGCGCGGCAAGGCCATCACCGGCGAGCATGTGCGGCCCGGAGACGTGGTACTGGGGCTTGCTTCCTCGGGGCTGCACTCCAACGGCTATTCGCTGGTGCGCAAGGCAATGGCCGATGCCGGGCTGAAGCTCGCCGCCGCCGCCCCTTTCGCTACCGACACGCGCAGCCTCGGCGAGGCGCTGCTGACGCCGACACGTATCTATGTGAAGAGCGCGCTCGCCGCCGCGCGCGAGGGCAAGGTCAAGGCTTTCGCGCATATCACCGGCGGTGGCCTCGTTGAGAATATCCCCCGCGTGCTGCCACCGGGCATGCGCGCTGCGCTCGATGCGGACGCGTGGGAGTTGCCGCCGGTGTTTCGCTGGCTGGCCGAGGCGGGCCGGATATCGCCCGAGGAAATGGCCCGCACCTTCAATTGCGGCGTCGGCATGGTCGCGGTGGCGGCGGCGGAGGATGCCGGAGGAATCGTGGCGCTGCTCGAAGGCGCGGGCGAACGGGTGTTCGAGATCGGCCGCATCGAGCGGAGCGAAGGCGCGCCCGGTGTCCACATCTCCGGCCTCGAGCGATGGCCCGGCTGAAGGTCGGAGTGCTGGCCTCCGGGCGCGGCAGCAATCTCGCGGCCTTGATCGAGGCCGCCGCCGATCCCGCCTATCCGGCCGAGATCGCCCTGGTGGTCGTCAATATCAAAGGCGCTCAGGCGCTGGCCCGCGCCGAGGCAGCCGGTATCCCAACGCGGCTGATCGAGCATCGCGCCTTCGCCGGCCGCGCCGCGTTCGAGACCGCGCTGGACTCAGCATTGCGCGAGGCGGGGATGGAGATGCTTTGCCTTGCTGGCTTCATGCGGATCCTCACCGCCGGTTTCGTCGAGACCTGGCGCGACCGTATCATCAACATCCACCCCTCGCTTCTGCCGGCCTTTCCGGGGCTCGACACGCATGCGCGGGCGCTGAAAGCGGGCGTGAAGATCTCCGGCTGCACCGTGCATTTCGTCAGGGCCGAAACCGATAGCGGCCCGATCCTCGCGCAAGCGGCGGTGCCCGTGCTACCCGGCGACACGCCCGATCTTCTTGCCGCGCGCGTCCTGGAGGCCGAGCACCGGATCTACCCCCTGGCGCTGCGGCTGGTGGCGGAGGGACGGGTGCGGGTGGTCGAGGAGCGGGTGGAGATTCTCGGCGGTTACGGCGGGACGGTGCGGTCCTTCGCTCTCCTCAATCCGCCGGCCGAAGGCTGACGGGCGTCCATGTGGATTTGCGCGCGGGGCCGGGATCGTTTAGATAACGGGCCTCTGAGCGGCTGGAACCGGAGCCGTCGTTGCGATCAGGTTAGGGGACTCCATGGCGATGGCGCAGCACGACAAGGAAGACGAACTCTTGCGCAGCCGGGTGGAAGGCTGGCGTGGCTTCGCGCACCTGCTGGGTTGGGTCATCACCGGCGCCGTGCTCGTGCTGGCGCTGATGGCGGTGTTTTTGGTTTAGCTTAAGCTTGAGCGCCGGCTCATTCTCTCGGCTGCTCGTGCTTGTCCGAGGGAGCCGCCGATGAAGCATCGGCAGTCGGCGTTTGATCCCCAATCAGCTCGGCACGTTCTCTAGCAAGTTCTTGCGCGATCAGGGCAATTTCCGGGGCAGCCCAACGGCCACTCGCTGTTTGCGACAACAATTGCCGTTCAAGCTGATGCAATTCAGTTGCTAGTGGACCAAGTGCTTTTTTGAGCGCCGTCGAGGGTTCGTCATTCGCCTCGGAAAGGGCGTCGGTCGCATGTTCTCCATGCGAGTTCGATCTCGTATATGGCTCTTCCTCGCTGACGATCTCGTAGATCGGAGACGGCTCGCGTACGAGTCCGTAAATGATAGCCACAAAAGCCACCAAGGCTACGATGGCAAGCCAAAACTCGAGGTCAAAACCAAAAAACACCAGAAGGCAGAGAGCAGCAACTACACCGATAACGATCCTAAGCTCATTCGTTAACTCACGAGAGTGCCGAACTACAAAACGAGTCTTACCTCTGTTCTTGCGTCTGTGGCCTTGCCGCCTTGAGTCGGGCATTTGTTTTCGCCACTCCTTGCAAGATTCTTGTGAAGCTCTGGATCATGGGCCGAACATTCTCGGTCCCGCATAGAAATCCCAACTGAGATCGATATTCGGGTTGAGATTGTCCGTCCGAATGCTGAGCCGGTGGCCGCTTAGAATTTTAATGTCGATTTGAAGATCACGCCTCTGTCGATCTTTTCTCCGGTTCTGCGCTGCTTTCGATGGAGGATGGATCGATACCAGCCTTGCCCTGAGGCGACGCCGCACCGCAGCCCGACGGCGCCCCGCCGCCGGATTGGGCTGGCGCATCCTCGCGCGGCACAGTCGGGAAGTAGCGCTTGTAGATACCGAACCCCATGGCAGCCACGGCGAACAGCACGAAGAGCGGCTTCAACTCGAACGAACTTGGCATGCCTGCACTACCGAGAAACCCTAGCCACCCACAAATCAAGGCGAAACGCCACTCGCCGATACGTTGCACGGTAGATTTTATGAATTGGCGCACGCGAAGATCGTCTTGCTCCCTGAGCTGCCGTTGCCTCTCCGACGGTTTCAGATGTGGTTCCAAACGCGCCAGCAACTCGTCCCGGGTTTTCACGATTTTGTCTAGAGGCAGCATTCGTTTGCGCTTGCTTGGAATCGAACAGATTCACCACGCCAAGCTCGGCGTTGGGATTACACTATCCTAAGTGGTGCCTCCGTTTCATGCAAGCTTGGGGTAATGGCGCGCAGGCATGGCTGTCACCGCATTCTCGGTCCTGCATAGAAATCCCAACTGAGATCAATATTCGGGTTGGGATTGTCCGTCCGAATGCTGAGAGGGTGATCGCTTAGCACTTTTATGTCGATCTTGATCGGCTCCCAGCGAAACGAAGACATCGGAGGTTCACTGGAGGAGATCAAGTCTTTTCCTGTCGTTTCCTCTACTGACGTCGCGCGTTTCGCGATCTGTAGAACTTCTTCATTCGCATGGCTCGGGCTCAAGCCGGTGGCTGGTTTATGGAGCTCCAAGACTTCAAGATACTTTTGGGCCAAGTAGGAGCGAAGCGCCCGTGCCTGTTCTCTCTTCAAGAACGCTCCCGGTGCGTCTTCCTCAAGCGGATCGATCTCAGCCTCCGCCTCCTCGTTGGCGGCCATGATTTGCTCTTCGAACCATTGAATCTGCGTGGCGAACTCTCCCAGGCGCAGGGATTGGGTCGAAGCCTTGAACGGGCTCTTGAAATCTTCGATATTGCCGAATCTTTTTACCCGCTCCAGCCGGTGATCTGCGTCGGTCGCCACCCGGCTGCTCGGTTTCACCGAATCGCCTATCAGTTGCTTGATACCCCACAGGCTCATAACGCCCGCCGCCCAAGCAAGGGCGGCCAAGAGGCCCGCTGGATGGCCGGTTCCGGCAAAACTGGAACCCGCGGCAGCCAATCCGGCAGCCTCGCCGAAGCTCCACTCCGTCTCAAGCCGGTGCAACGAGCCAAGGAGGATATCTCGATCCTGATCTGACAGCGCGGGGCCTGGAAATCCGGCAAACCCCACCGATCCGATCTTGCCGCTAAGCATATCGACGCTGCCGGTGAGTTTCTGGATGGCCTCCGTGATAGGAGAGGTTGCCGTCGAGAATGCCACACGCAGGTCTTCGAACTCCGGTACAAGAGTCCCCGCCAGCGCCGTCGCAATGCCCTCGTCCAGTGCGCGAATCTCCGGCAGCAAGGCGCCGGAAATGGCATTCGAAAGGGCCTCCGCGAACGGAAAGCTGAGGTCGGGAAGCCCGAACGCCCCACTGCTTGAGCCGGAATCGCCCCGTGGCCCATCGAAAACAAGGTCGGGAAGTCCAAGCCGCAGGTCGAGTCCCGGCAGAATGCTTGCTGCAATTCGAGCGCTCTCGGTTAACTGCGAGATTTCGCGGCTTAGAGCGCTTATTTGCTCAAGCGCCTCCTCGAGGCCTTCGATCCTGAACTGCGCTGCGTCTTCCATAGATCATCGTCCCTTTTTCATGCGCCGCGCCGCGCCGGCGACGACTGTGTTCCAGTAGGCCAACTCGTCCGCAGTCAGCGCTTCCAGCTCCGAGGGCGGCCAATGGCAATGCAGCGCCAGCGCGCCTACGAGGTCGTGGCACGCCGCAAGTCGGTAAAAAAAGGGCGGATGGTCTCCTCGAGCCCGCGCATGTCCTCAAGGGAGATTCCGTCGACCTCGCTTTCGCTGAGCCCGGTCAAAAGCTCGATCATCTTGGCGGCGCGGGCGAAACCGCCGCTGACACGATCCAGCGCCTTGAGGTCGCGCAGGGCCGGCGGGCGAACCGTGATCTCTTCGAGCAAACCGCTTCCCCGCCTGATCGGATTGATGAACTTGTACGCTCGATTGAGGGCCATGTTCGGCACTCCTCTCCATATGGTTGAGATATGTCGGAGAGCATGCCGAGGTCTTGGCCTACCCGCAGTGCGGGCGACGTAACTACGTAATACAGTGACTACGAGCATTTCGAGGATTGGGTGGCGCTGCCGGTCGGCCCCGCCCTCACCTGGCTTGGGCCAAGGCCCTCGCCATCCTCTCCCGCCCAATGCAACCTTTGCGAAATCGACTCAGACGGCGCCGCCACCCCTCACCCGCCCACGGCTGCCGCCCGTGGGCGCCCTCTCCCCGCTTTCGCGGGGCGAGGGGGTGTTAGGTCCCTCTCCCGCCCTCGGGGCGGGAGAGGGTTGGGTGAGGGTGGGGTTGCATCACTGCCTGCTGACGGCGCTTGAGTGTGCGTGAGGATCAAGCGAGTGCCGGCCCGTGAGCGTCAACGAACTGCTCGGGCGCGCATGAAGCGATCGCCCCTGGGGCGTTTCACCTTGCTCGCCCCTGCCGGGAGAAGGAATCAGCCGACGATCTCGATTTCGGAGAAGAAGTAGGCGATCTCGGTGCGGGCGTTCTCGGGCGAATCCGAGCCGTGCACGGAATTGGCCTCGATCGTTTCGGCGAACTCGGCGCGGATGGTGCCCTTGGCCGCCTTCTTCGGATCGGTGGCACCCATGATCTCGCGATTGCGGGCGACCGCGTCCTCCCCTTCCAGTACCTGCACGACCACGGGAGCTGAGCTCATGAAGGCGCAGAGGCTGTTGAAGAACGGCCGCTCCTTGTGCACCGCGTAAAAACCTTCCGCTTGGGTGCGGGTGAGCCGCAAGCGCCTCTGCGCGACGATGCGCAAACCGGCCGCCTCCAGCCGCGCGTTGATGGCGCCGGTAAGATTGCGGCGGGTGGCGTCCGGCTTGATGATCGAGAGCGTCCGTTCGAGGGCCATGGCGTTCCTTCGCGGGGTCCTGTGGTTGAGCCGCGTCGGCTTATATCCGGGTCGCCGCCCGCGAGCAACCCGTGGAGCCGCCACCCTTCGGGTCGCGCGCCGCCTTGCCTGCGTGCTATCACGCAGCCCGCCATGCTGCAGATCAATGAGCTGACCTTTCGCATCCAGGGCCGGATTCTGATCGAGCGCGCCACGGTGGCGATCCCCGCCGGCCAGAAGGCGGCGCTGGTCGGCCGCAACGGCAGCGGCAAGACCACGCTCCTCAAGCTGATCGCGGGCGAGCTGCAGCCGGACGGCGGCGCAATCCAGAAGCCGGCGCGCTGGCGGATCGGTCGGGTCAGGCAGGAGGCGCCCTCCGGCCCCGAGCCGCTGATCGACATCGTGCTCGCCACCGACGAGGAGCGCATGCGCCTGCTCGCCGCCGCGGAGAATGCGACCGATCCGCACGCTATCGCCGAGACCCATGAGCGGCTGGCGCAGATCGAGGCCCATTCCGCTCCGGCGCGCGCCGCCGCCATCCTGGCCGGGCTCGGTTTCGATGCGGAGGCGCAGGCGCGACCCGCGAGCGACTTCTCCGGCGGTTGGCGGATGCGGGTGGCGCTCGCCGGCATGCTGTTCGCCGAGCCGGACCTGCTGCTGCTCGACGAGCCGACCAACCATCTCGACCTCGAAGCCACGCTGTGGCTGGAAAGCTACCTCAAGACCTATCCGCGCACGGTCCTGCTCGTCAGCCACGACCGCGAGCTGCTGAATGCCGTTCCCGAACGCATCATCCATATCGATCAGCGGAAACTCATCGCCTATTCGGGCAATTACGACGGGTTCGAGCGGATGCGGCGCGAGCGGCTGAAACACACCGCAGCACTCGCCGCCAAACAGGCCGAGCAGCGCCGCCACATGCAGGCCTTCATCGACCGTTTCCGCTACAAGGCCTCCAAGGCCCGCCAGGCGCAATCGCGGATCAAGGCGCTGGCGCGGATGGAGCCGATCGTGCCGGTGATCGAGGAAGGGACGGTGGCGTTCCGCTTCCCCGAGCCAGAGCCCTTGTCGCCGCCGATCTTCACGCTGGAGAAGGCCAGCGTCGGCTATGGCGGCGCGCCGGTTCTCGGCCGGCTCGATCTGCGCATCGACATGGACGACCGGATCGCGTTGCTCGGCGCCAACGGCAACGGCAAATCGACCCTGGTCAAGCTCATCGCCGGACGCCTGAAGCCGGCGGCAGGAACGTTGCGCCGCTCGCCCAGGCTCCGCATCGGCTATTTCGCGCAAGACCAGGCCGAGGAGCTCGACCTCGCGGCGACACCCCTCGATCACATGGCGCGGTTGGAGCCGCTCTCCGTGCCCGAGAAGCTGCGGACCCATCTCGGCCGCTTCGGCTTCAGCGGCGAGAAGGCGCTGACGAAGGTCGGCGCGCTCTCGGGGGGCGAGAAGGCGCGGCTCCTTTTCGCGCTGATGAGCCGGACCTCTCCGCACCTTCTCCTCTTGGACGAGCCAACCAACCATCTCGACATGGATTCGCGCGAGGCGCTGATCGAGGCGCTGAACGGCTTTGAGGGCGCCGTCATCCTGATCAGCCATGACCCGCATCTGATCGAGCTGACGGCGGACCGGCTCTGGCTGGTCGCCGACGGCGCCTGCCGAAGCTTCGAGGGCGATCTTGAGGACTATCGTCGCCGCCTCCTGGAGGAGCGGCGTGCGTCGGCTCCGGTCGCGCGCGTCGCCGGAGAGCCGCGCGGGCCCGCCGGCCCCAGCCGCAAGGAGACCCGCCGGCTGGGTGCGGCCACTCGCGCCGCGCTGGCGCCGCTGCGGCAGGAGATCAAGGGTCTCGAGGCGGAGATCGCGCGTCTTTCCGAGGAGCGCTCCGGCCTCGAACGCCGCCTTGCCGATCCCGCCATATATTCTGCCGACGGCGCGGGCGAAATCGTTGAGCTGCAAACGCGCCTGGCCGAGCTTGCGCGGCGGATCGCCGAAGTCGAGGAGGCGTGGCTGGAACGGCAGGACCGGCTGCAACGCGCAAACGGCGAGCCGTAATCCCCTCGCCCGCGCAAGCGGGAGAGGTGAAGATCCTATCACCGCACCACCGTCACCTTCGGCTCGTGACGCACGGGGAAATTGACCGAAGCGGCAATGAAGCAATGCTTGTGCGCATCCTCGTGCAGGGCCGTGGCTGCCTGCGCATTCGATCCGGCCGCAAGCGTGACCTTCGGTCTCAGGACGACTTCCGTGAAATGCCCGCCGCCACCTTCCAGCGCCATGGTGCCGCCGGCCTCATCCTCGTAGCTCAAGACCTGGAGGCCCTTGCGCGCGCAGAGCGCGAGGTAGGTCAGCATGTGACATGCGGAGAGCGCGGCCAGCAACCAATCCTCGGGATTGTGCCGCTTGGGGTCGCCGCGAAAGAGCGGATCGGAGGAGCCGGTCAGTTCGGGCTTGCCGGGGATCCTGACGACATAGTCGCGCGCATAGGAGGCGTAGTCCTTGGTCGGCCCTTGAGCCGCGCCGGTCCAGACCAGATGCGCCGAATAGTGATGTTCGCGTGCCATGTGATGCTCCTGTAGTTGACCCCTTGCCCCGCGGCGCCGGGAGAGGCTTCGTCACCTCTCCTGCCGGAAGGGCGGAGGAGGTCACGAAGGGCGCAAGGGTGAGGAGGTGCTTGCATCGCCCTCACCCGGCTTGGCTTCGCCTCGCCACCCTCTCCCGTGCCGGGAGAGGGGTTTCATACCTCTCCCGCTTGCGGGAGAGGTCGCAAGGACCGAAGGCCCGAGCGGGTGAGGGTGCGGGCGCCTCTAGTCGCGCCTCTCACCCTCCCGCGCGACAGTCAGTCCTTCACGCCTTGCGTTGCCAGCGGCCGCTTTCGTCCTGCTGCCAATAGCTGAGCTCGTGCCCGGCCGCCTTCCAGTCCTTCCAGCGCAGACGTGCCGCCTCGACCGCATCCGGGTCCTGGCCGTCGAACAGATCAAGGCAGCGGCGAAAGGCTCCGACTCGGGTCGAGACCGCGCCGTCCGTCAGCACCAGGCAATCGGCGCCGTTCGGATTCTCATCCTCCGTCGTGAGCCAGACCGGCTGGCGCTCGGGCCGTCCGTCGCGCTTGCTGCCATGCGGCAGGAAGGAGCGCTCCTCATAGCTCCAGAGGAGCTGGTTCAACGCCTCGATACGCTCCTCTGAACCCGCCATCACCACTGCGCGCATGCCGGCGGCCAAAGCCTTTTCGAGCAGTGCGGGCAAAGCGCGCTCCAATGGCGTGCGGGTGAGGTGATAGAAGCCGATCTCAGTCACGGACGCTCGCCTCCGCCTCCTCAACCCTCCTGCTCGGCGACAAACCGATCGAGCAGGCGGACCCCGAATCCGGTCGCTCCCTTGGCGGAGAGTGGTCGGTCCTTGCTCGACCAGGCCATGCCCGCAATGTCGAGATGGGCCCAGGGCGCCTTATCGACGAAACGCTTCAGGAACTGAGCCGCGCTGATCGAGCCGCCGGCGCGTTCGCCGGTGTTCTTCATGTCGGCGGCGTCGGACTTGATCGCCTTGTCGTACTCATCGCCGAGCGGCATCCGCCAGAGCGGCTCGCCGGTCTCGCGTCCGGCCTTGATCAATGCCTCGGCCAGCGCATCGTCGTTCGAGAACAGCCCCGCATGGACATGGCCGAGAGAGATGATGATCGCCCCGGTCAGGGTCGCCAGATCGACGATGAGGCGTGGCTTGAACCGATCTTGCGCGTACCACAGGGCGTCGGCGAGTACCAGCCGCCCCTCGGCGTCGGTGTTGATGACCTCGATGGTCTGGCCGGAGGCCGAGGTGACGATGTCGCCAGGGCGCTGGGCGGTGCCGGAGGGCATGTTCTCCACCAGCCCGACAACGCCGATGGCGTTGATCTTCGCCTTGCGGCCGGCGAGCGCGCGCATGAGGCCGATCACCGCGCCGGCGCCGGCCATGTCCCACTTCATCTCCTCCATTCCGGCCGCGGGCTTGATGGAGATGCCGCCGGTATCGAAGGTGACGCCCTTGCCGACAAAGGCGAGCGGCCGCTGGTCCTTGGCGCGTCGATCGCCCTGCCACTGCATCACCACCAGCTTGGGCTCGTGCGCGCTCCCCTGGCCCACGCCCAGGAGCGCGCCCATGCCGAGCTTGCGCATCTCCTTGACGCCAAGCACCTCGACCTCGACGCCGAGATCGGCGAGGCGTTGAGCCTCGTTTGCGAGCGTCTCCGGATAGATCACGTTAGCCGGTTCGCTCACCAGCTCGCGGGTGAAGAGAACACCGTCTGCGAGCTTGTCGAGCGGATGATACAGCCGCTTGGCTTCCGCCGGGTCGCCGACCAGCAAGTTCAGCTTCTTGAGACTCGGCTTCTCCTCCGGCTTTTCCTTGGTGCGGTACTTGTCGAACCGCCAGGCGCGCAGCCGCGCTCCGTGCGCGATGCGTGCCGCCATCTCCGGGGCTGATATCGCCGCCCCATCGAAGGAATCGACCAGCACCGACGCCTCGGTCTCGCCGCTGTCCTGGAGGTGCACCACCAACCGGGCGCCCATGCGCTCCGCTGCCTGGGCGTCGATCTTGTCCGGCTTGCCGAGACCGAGCAGGAGCACTCGGTTTGCGTTCAGTCCCGCGGGTGCGAGGATCGTAAGAGCATCCTCCGTGCCGCCCTTGAAACGGCTTGCGGCGATCGCGCGCCTGATCACGCCGCCCGCGGCACGGTCGAGGAGATGAGCGCCCGGAGAAAGCTTGCGACCCTCGAACACGGCGACGACAGCAGCGCCGGATTTTGGTAGTCCTGTTTTGGCGAAACTCGGCTTCATGACGGCAATCTATTCCTTCCCAGATTTTCGGCTCAGGTTCAGGCGAAAAAGGCCCCGGCCGGCGATAATGCGCCCGGGCCGATCACTGTCAACCCAGACCAATCCTCATAGCCCGTGCCGCATCGGCGCTGGCATCGAGCGCAAAATCCTGTTCTATTCCTGCGCCAAGGGGATGTTCGAGGCGAGGCGGCGCGTCTACAGGCTGGTGCGCTGCCGGTCGCTGCTTCGGGCCAAGGCCGGATCGGCACAGGGGGATTCTGGTGCACCTGGAGGACAGGTGAGGCATCGGGGGGGGATCTGGCGAAGCCTATCGCTGGCCCTGGCCGGGCTTGTGATGCTGTTGCGCGGTGCATCCGGCGCCGAGCTGCCGAGCGAGGATCAGCCGGTCCTGCTCATGGCCGACGAAGTATCGTACGACCGCGATCTCGGTGTGGTCACGGCGCGTGGAAATGTCGAGCTCAGTCAAGGGGACCGCATCCTTCTTGCCGACACCCTGACCTACAACGAACGAAGCGGCACCGTGGCGGCGAGCGGCAATGTCAGCTTGCTCGAACCGAACGGAGATGTCGCCTTCGCCGACTATGTCGAACTGACCTCCGGTCTACGCGAGGGCGTGATCCGAGACATCCGCGTGCTGCTGGCGGACGGCTCGCGCATCGCCGCTAACGGCGGCCGCAGGCGGGGAGAAACGACCGAGTTCGCCAAGGGGGTTTATTCACCCTGCCCGCTCTGCGAGGAGGATCCCACCCGGGCGCCGTTGTGGCAGCTGAAGGCCGTGCGGGTCACCCACGATCGCGAAGGGCATCGAATCGAGTACCGCGACGCCTGGCTCGAAATGTATGGCGTGCCCATCGCCTACACGCCCTATTTCTCCCATCCCGATCCCACCGTGACCCGCCAAAGCGGACTCCTGGTGCCGGAATTCTCCTTCTCGAACAGTCTCGGCCCCTCGGTGCGAATTCCGTATTACTTCACCCTTGGGCCCAGCGCTGACGCCACATTCGAGCCGATCGTCACCTCCAAGCAGGGAATTGTTCTTGGCGGCGAATATCGCCGGCTGCTGCGGACGGGAGAGGTGGACGTGAATGGCAGCATCACCCGGGCCGACCGGCAGGATGAGGATCAGGGCGAAACCGAGAATGACGTCATACGTGGTCACATCGATGGAAAGGCACGCTTCGACCATGACGAGAACTGGCGCCTGGGTGCCGATTTGGAGCGCGCCTCGGACAAGACCTACCGCCGACTCTATGACTTCGGCAATGAACGCACACTGACCAGCCAGGCCTTCGCGGAGCGGTTCGAGGAGCGCAGCTATGGGATCGGTCGCGGGCTTTGGTTCGAGGGTCTGCGAGACGAGGACAATAATGACGAGTTTCCGCTGATCTCGCCGGAGGTGATCCACCACTATGTCGGCGAACCCTGGGGAACGGGGAATTATCTTACCTTCGATGCCGGTCTCTTGAACTTGAGCCGGCTGGAAGGTCGCGACAGTCGCCGCCTGCATAGTCAAGCGGGTTGGCACCTGCCCTACACCTCGCGCCACGGCTTTCTCGTCGAGATCGGGGCCACCATCGAGGCCGACGGTTACTGGGTCAACGACGTCGACCCGGACAGCACGGAGGTCAATCCCGCCGATGGAGAGGACGGAATCACCGGCCGCATCTTCCCGCAGCTCTCGGCGGAACTGCGCTATCCTATGGTGAAATACAGCGAGCGCTTCACCCAGGTCATCGAGCCCACGGTCGCGGTTATTGCTGCGCCGGAGGATCCCAATCCCGATTTGATCCCCAACGAGGACAGCCAGGATTTCGAGTTGGACGAGACCAATTTGTTCGATCCGGACCGGACCACCGGGATCGATCAGGCCGACGGCGGCCAGCGGGTCGACTACGGGATGGAATGGAGCGCCTATGGCGCCAAGGGAGGTGCCGTCAGCGCCTTTCTCGGCCAGAGCTACCGCTTCTCCAAGTCGGAGGACTTTGCCCCTGGCAGCGGTATCGAAGACGACCTCTCCGATCTGGTCGGCCGCGTCGATCTTGCACCCATACCGGATCTGGATCTGATTTACCGCTTCCGGCTGGACAGTCGCGACCTGGCGGCCCATCGCAACGAGCTGCAACTGGCCGCCGGCACCCCGGATCTGAATCTGCGGCTCTCCTACATTTTCCTCGACGACGAAACCGACACGCAGGAGTTCGGCGATCGCGAAGAGATTTTCGGGCTCCTGCGCGGCCGCATCTCGGAGAACTGGTCGGGTTCTCTGTTCGGCCGCCGCGATCTGGAGCTAGACCGGTTCCTTTCTTACGGGTTCGGCCTTACCTATGAGAACTGGTGCTTGGCGATCAGCGCGGAGATCCGGCGAGAGGAATTCGACGACCAGGAAATCGACCCGGAGACCAAGGTGCTCTTGAGGATCACTTTCAAAACACTTGGCGGCGTGGGCAATCTCTAGCAATTGGACTGGTCAAACCGGCCCAGAGCGTTTGCGCCATTGTCCCGGCCGGGGCTTTGCTTCTATAGTCCAGGCCGATTCCGTGGTAATCCGAACAGGAGAGAGAACTCTTGCGTGCGTTCTTGACGGCTCTCGTCATCGCCGCCGCGGCGGTGGTTCCGCTGTCCTTGCCCATGCCTGCCAGCGCGCAGGACGCGCTGCGCATTGCCGCGGTCGTGAATGACGATGTCGTTACCGGGCTCGACCTGGCGATGCGCACGCGCATGTCCATTCTGTCCGCGCAACTGCCGGACACCTCGGAGATGCGCAACCGAGTGGCCCGGCAGGTGCTGCGTACGATGATCGACGAGCGCCTGATGCTGCAAGAGGCCGCTCGACAGAATATTTCCGTTGAGCAGGCGGAGGTCGATACAGAA
The DNA here is from genome assembly GCA_035620695.1 of Alphaproteobacteria bacterium. Classification (GTDB taxonomy): domain Bacteria; phylum Pseudomonadota; class Alphaproteobacteria; order JAREAF01; family JAREAF01; genus JAREAF01. Next base: position 8,346 of record DASPGI010000041.1, on the reverse strand, counting down.
CTCGCCAAGCTTGCGGAGCGCAACGGGATAGCGCTGGACCAGTTCGAGCAATTCCTGGCCCAGAATGGCGTCCTGCTCGAACCATTGGCAGAGCAGATCCGCGCGACTATCGCTTGGAGCAAACTGGTCAACCGGCAGCTTCGGCCGCGAGCCGTCGTGAGCGAGGAGGATATCGACGAAGTGCTGCGCGAAGCCGAGGCGAACCGGGGTCGGCCCCAGCGCTGGGTGTCGGAGATTTTCCTGGCGGTCGACCAAGCCGGCGTCGAGGAAGAGGTCCGTCTCAGCGCCGAACGCCTGATCGAACAGATGAGGACCGGCATTCCCTTTTCGGCGGTCGCCGCCCAATTTTCCGATTCGGCCACAGCGGCGGTGGGAGGCGATGTCGGCTGGGTGCTGCCGGGCCAGCTTGCGCCGGAAGTCGACGAAGCGCTTCATTCCATGCAAGAGGGCGAGATCGCGGGGCCAGTTCGGGCCACCGGGGGTTATTACATCTTGCATCTGCGCGGCCAACGCATCGTCGAGGAAGGCACTCAACCCGACCGTGAAGAGGTCCGGCGGCTGCTCCTGAATCAGCGCCTCGACCTGCTTGCCCGGCGTTATATGCGCGACCTAAGGCGTGACGCCTTCGTCGAAATCCGGGTGTGAGCGCCGAGCGGCGGTGAGCGACAGGGCGGGGCTGCCGCCGTTAAGACAGATCGTTCGTCAGCATGGGCTTGTCGCGCGCCGGAGCCTTGGCCAGCACTTCCTGCTTGATCTCAATCTGACGCGCAAGATCGCCCGCGCGGCAGACGCAATCGATCAGGGCACGGTGATCGAGATTGGCCCCGGGCCGGGGGGATTGACGCGCGCCCTCCTCATCGAGGGTGCACGCAAGGTGATCGGCATCGAGACCGACCCCCGCTGCCTCGGCGCGTTGGCGGAAATCGCCGCAGCGTACCCGGGACGACTTGAGGTAATCCAGGGTGACGCCCTTGAGATCGATGTCTTCGGGCTCGGCGATCCGCCGCGGCAGATCGTCGCCAACCTTCCCTACAACATCTCGACCGCGCTCCTCGTCCGCTGGCTCGGCTCGATAGGCGCCTTCGCGAGACTGACGCTGATGTTTCAGAAGGAGGTAGCGGACCGGCTGCTCGCTCGTCCGGGATCAAAGGATTACGGCCGCTTGACCGTGCTGACCCAGTGGCTGACCGTCGTGAAGCCGCTTTTCAACGTGCCGGCGGCAGCATTCTCCCCGCCGCCCAAGGTGGACTCGACAGTGGTGCAGATCACGCCTCGTCCCGCCCCACTCTATCCGGCCGATCGAGCCAGCCTGGAGAAAATCACCGCGGCAGCTTTCGGCCAGCGGCGCAAGATGCTGCGGCAGAGCCTAAGGCAGGTGACTCCCGACCCTCGCGCACTTCTGTCGGCAGCCGGCATCCAGGAAACGGCGCGCGCCGAGCAGATCGATATCGGCGGGTTCTGCGCGCTCGCGCGGGCGCTGAAGTTACCGCGGCATCGCTCGGGCGCAGCAGGCTGACGAGGTTAGTCGCCGCCGCCGCGCCGTCGCGGTCCTCGTTTTTCTTTTCGTCGACCAGTTCTGTCAGCTTGTAACCCCGTCCCGTCCTGCATGAGCGAGACCCTCCGACCGGGCGTATGCTTCAGTTCTTGTCTGCTCGTCGTGCTAATCGCCGAAATCTGGCGATGCTCGAGCTAAGGCGCGTTTTCTGAGAACTCGGGCACAGACCCGAGCCCCGACTGCTGCCTGATTCGCCGATCTATTCCCCGCGCAGCTCGCGAACGAAATCGCTGAGGCCGATCTGCCTATCCCGCTTCAGGCGCTCAGCGGTGAGGATCGCCTCTACCTTGCCGACGCTGACCTCAAGGTCCCGATTGACGATGACATATTGATACTCGGCCCAGTGGCTCATCTCGTCGGCGGCCTTGGACATGCGCCGCTGCACTTCTTCCTCGCTGTCGACGGCGCGCGACCTTAAGCGCCGCTCCAGCTCCGTCGTCGAGGGCGGCAGAACGAACACGCTGACCAGATCCTCCCGCGCCTTCTCGCCGAGCTGCTGTGTGCCCTGCCAGTCGATGTCGAACAGCACGTCGCGCCCGGCGCCAAGCATCTGCTCCACCGCGGCGCGCGGCGTGCCATAGCGGTTGCCGAACACATGCGCGTGCTCCAGGAGCGCATCCTCCTCGACCATGCGTTCGAACTTGGCCGGATCGATGAAGAAGTAGTCGCGGCCATTGACCTCTCCCGCGCGAGGCGGGCGGGTCGTGACCGAGATCGACATGCGCAAGCTGGCGTCGCGCTCCAAGAGCCTGCGCGAAATGGTGGTCTTGCCCGCTCCGGAGGGAGAAGACAGCACCAGCATTAGACCGCGTCGGTGGATTTCCATGCTCGGGCGCGCCTCCCGCGGGTTGCGGAGGCTGAGACTAGTCGCATCGGCCGCCAAGGCCAACCGTCCGCGGCAGAGAGGTTAGAGTCCCAGCCTTTGCATGAAGCTAAGATCGTGCGAGACGCCTCCGGCAAGGGCAAGGTCGGTCGCGGGCAGTTCATGGATATGAACATCGTCGGCCGAGTGCCGGCGTAAAACCTCCAGCGCGCGGGCCTCGCGCTCGGGCGTGGCAAGCCTGACCCAGAGCAAGAGGCCGCCCGCATCGAGCTGGCGCTGCAATTGCCTGGCATGCCGTTCGGTCATCATGCGCGCAAGGAGCGCGCCCACCATGCCGCCCCCGCCGCCGGCGAGTGCCGCCGCGACAATGGCGAGGGCAAGGGTTCCGCCCGAAGCCACCACCATTCCGGTGGCGGCGATCGCGCCGACATAGGCCAACCCGCCGATCACCGAGGCATTGCCCTCGGTGCGGGAATCGACATCGACATAGGCCAGACGCGGAACCAGAGGATCGTCCTCCAACTCCGCTACGCGCTCATAGCGGTGGCCAAGCTCCCGCTCGATCGCCTCCTGCCCGGCCAGCAGGCTGACTTCGGCCCGGTCGAAGCCGCCTGCCAAGAGTTCGTCGATGGCATCTTCCAGGTTTTCTACATCGTGGAAGACACCGACCGCTTCGCGTATGGCCGCTGTCATGGAGCCCTCCCTCGCTTCAAATTGGAGCGCCGTGAGCCACCGAATGATCGAGCATCACCGAGAATAGCAGCCGGCCTCCGTCTCATACGCAAGAAGAGGGAGTAGCTTGGTTTGGTAGAGCGCATGGCTCAAGGGGAGCATCACCGCAGCCGGACGGGAATTCTTCATGTCCGCTCACTCCAGATTCTGCACCTGCTCGCGCAATTGCTCGACCGCCGCCTTGATGGCCAAGCCGATTTGCGTCAGCTCCAGATCTGAGGCTTTCGAGCAGAGCGTATTGGCTTCGCGGTTCAGCTCCTGGCAGAGAAAATCCAGTCTACGCCCCACCGCGCCGCCCTCCTCAATGAGGCGACGCGCCGCTTCCACATGTGCGTGGAGCCGGTCCAGTTCCTCGGTTGGGTCCGCGCGCTGGATCAAGAGCGCCGCTTCCTGCGCAAGCCGATCCTCGGGCAAGGAAGGAGAGGCTTCCAGCAGGTCCGAAACCATCTGACGCAGCCGCCCGCGCAAGGCCGCCGGCTGCAGGGCGGCCGTGCCGCGGGCTTGGCCCGTCAGGCGCGCAATCTCCTCCAGCCGGCCCGAAACCAATCCGGCCAGGGCGGCGCCCTCGCTCCGTCGCATTTGAACCATCGCTTCGAGAGCTTGCGAGAAGCCGGATGTTATCGCGCTCTCGCAAGCCTCCCTCTGGGCCGCATCCTCGGTCTCCTCCACCGGCTCGAGCACGCCGCGCAGGCCGAGCAGCCCATCCAGGCGCGGGGGGTCAGCCTCGATCCGCGTCTCGAGCTCGCGCATCAATTCGAGAATCTGCAGCAAGGCCTCCGTATTCAGACGAAACCGGTTCTGGCCGGCCGGGCGGGTCGCGGTCAGCACCGCGGTCAGGGAACCGCGCCTGATCCAGGACCCGACCTCCATTCTCAATTTGGGCTCCAGCCCCTCAAAGCCCGGGGGAAGCCGCAACCTCAGATCGAGGCCGCGATTATTGACGCTGCGTAGTTCCCAGGCGAAGACAAGACCCTGAACATTGCCGTCCAGCCGCGCAAATCCGGTCATGCTGGCCACAGGCTGCATCGCTTCCACCCGTCTTGAGGTGCGGTTCGGCCGCGGGGCACTATAGCCGCCGCGCAACTGGAGGGGGAGGCCGCTCGATGCGCAATCCGCGCGCAGTCCTGATCACGGGCGCCAGCAGCGGCATCGGCCATGCTCTAGCCGGGCACTATGCGCAGCCGGGCGTCGCACTTGCCCTCACAGGGCGCGATCGAACGCGGCTTGGCGATGTCGCGGAGGCTTGCCGGGCCAAGGGAGCCGCAGTGCTGGCGGAGGCGGTCGATTCGACCGACAGCGCGACGATGGAACGCTTTATCGGCGAGGCAGAGCGTTTTGCATCGTTGGAGCTGGTGATCGCAAACGCCGGCATCTCGGGAGGCATCGGCTCGTCCATCGAAAGCTCGGAGCAGGTGCGCCGCATCTTCGCCGTGAATCTCGATGGAGTGCTGAATACGGTGCTGCCCGCGCTGCCGCATTTGCTGAAGAGGCGCCGCGGCCAATTTGCGCTCATGAGCTCCCTTGCCTCATTCCGCGGCTTTCCGGGCGCTCCGGCCTACTGCGCCTCGAAGGCGGCGGTCAGGGTCTGGGGCGAAGGGCTGCGGCCGGCGCTCGCCGCGGACGGCATCGCCGTCTCGGTGATCTGTCCCGGCTTCGTCAAGACACGCATGACCGAGGCGAACACCTTCCCGATGCCGTTTCTCATGGGCAGCGAGCGGGCGGCGCAGATCATCGTCAATGGTCTGGCGGCGAACCGCGCCCGGATCGCCTTCCCGTTACCCCTGCAATTGGCAAGTTGGATACTGGCCGCGCTGCCACCGGGGCTCACCGACAGGGCGATGCGGCGCCTGCCCGCGAAGAGCCCGATCCCCGAACGCTGAGGGGCTATTGCGCGCCGTTCTGCAGCTTTCGCCAGCGAGCGACATTGCGATTGTGCTCCTCCAGCGTGGCGGCAAAGGCATGCCCGCCGGAGCCGTCCGCGACGAAATAGAGCTCCTTGGTTGCCGGCGGATTCAAGACCGCTTCAAGCGAGGCTCGACCGGGGTTGGCGATCGGTCCGGGCGGAAGGCCAGGGATGCGATAGGTGTTATAGGGATGGTCGGCGTCGAGATCGGCGCGTGTCAGCTTGCGCCCGAGGATACCCTCCCCATTTGCGACCGAGGCGGACTTGCCGTCCGTCAGCGCGTAGATCACCGTGGGATCGGATTGCAAGGGCATGCCGCGCGTGAGGCGGTTGACAAAGACCGCGGCCACGCGCGGACGCTCGGCGGCGACTCCGGTCTCCTTCTCGACGATCGAGGCCAGCGTCACCGCCTCCTCAGGCGATTTGAGCGGCAGGCCCGCAGCCCGTTTCGGCCAGAGCTCCGCCAGCACCGCGTCCATTCCCGAACGCATCCGCCCGATCAGTTCCTCGCGGCTGTCGCCGAGCGTATAGGCATAGGTTTCTGGAAGCAGTTCGCCTTCAGGCCGCGGCGCACCGATCTCTCCGGTAAGACCGTCGACTGCTGCGAGCAGTTCGATCACTTGGGCGGTGGTGAGGCCCTCAGGAACGGTGACCTGGCGTTGCACGACGTCGCCGGCCGCCAGCTTTTCGAGGACCGCTTGCGGGGAGATGTGCGCCTCGAAACGGTATTCGCCGGCCTTAAGCAATCGGCCTTCGCCGAAGAGACGCGTCCCGATGCGGAATGTCCAGGGATCAGGCAGCACGCCCGCCTCGGCAAGCTGCCGCGCGATCGCATTGACGCCGGAACCACGCTCCACCACGACGGTGCGCTCCTGCGCAAGAGGGCCGGGCCCGGTGAAGCGCTGCCACGCCCAGCCGGCGGCGACAGCGCCGGCGGCGCCGACCAGGAGAATCAGGAGGGAGAAGCGGACGAGAAACCGGAGCATGCGTTCGCCCGCACCCGCAGCGAATCTCTATGGAGCGGTGAACACCAGGCTGGCATTGGTGCCGCCGAAGCCGAAGCTGTTCGACAAGGCCGCGCGCACCTTGCGCTCTTTGGCTTCCTTGGGCACCAGGTCGATGTCGCAGCCATCGGAGGGATTATCGAGATTAAGGGTCGGCGGCACGACCTGATCCTTGATCGCCAGAATGGAGAAGATCGCCTCGACGCTGCCGGCCGCGCCGAGCAGATGCCCAACGGCCGATTTGGTCGAGGACATGCTGATCTTGTAGGCGGCATCGCCGAACAGCCGTTTGACGGCGCCGAGTTCGATCTCGTCGCCCAGGGGGGTAGAGGTTCCGTGCGCGTTGACATAGTCGATCTCGTCCGCGCCGAGCTGGGCGCGCTTCAGGGCCGCGGCCATCGCACGGAGGGCGCCGTCGCCATCTTCCGAGGGTGCGGTAATGTGATAGGCATCGCCCGACATGCCGTAGCCCCGCAACTCCGCATAGATGGTGGCACCGCGCTTCTTGGCGTGCTCAAGCTCTTCCAGTACGACGACGCCCGCTCCTTCGCCCATGACAAAGCCATCGCGGTCGCGATCCCACGGCCGGGACGCGCGCTCGGGCGTGTCGTTGTAGCCGGTCGAAAGCGCGCGGGCCGCGGCAAAGCCCGCGATGCCAAGCCGGCAGACTGCGGCTTCCGCGCCGCCCGCCACCATCACATCGGCGTCGTCAAGCGCGATCATGCGCGCGGCGTCGCCCAGGGCGTGCGCCCCAGTCGAGCAGGCCGTCACGGGTGCGTGATTTGGACCCTTGAATCCGTAACGGATCGAGACATGGCCGGAAGCGAGATTGATCAGCGCCGAGGGAATAAAGAAGGGGCTCATCCGGCGCGGCCCGCGTTCTTTCAGCGTGATCGAGCCCTCATAGATCGTCTCCAACCCACCGATGCCCGACCCGATCATGACCCCGGTGCGGTTGCGCTCTTCCTCGCCCTGTGGCTTCCAGCCGGAATCCTCCACCGCCTGATGTGCCGCCCCCATCGCATAGATGATGAAGCGGTCCATCTTGCGCTGTTCCTTCGGCGAGACATAGTCGTCGGCATTGAATCCGCCGGTGGCGGTGTCGCCCGGTGAAATCTGCCCGGCGATCCGCGCAGGCAGATCGGAAACGTCGAAGTTCTGGATGGCGCGCACGCCGGATCTTCCGGCGATCAGCCGCTCCCAATTCACCTTTAACCCGGTGCCGAGCGGTGTAACCAGACCCATCCCGGTGACGACGACGCGCCGCATCACCGCCATTCCACTCGCAAGAATCTTGCGCCCACCACCGCCGCAATAGCCCTATTTACTGCGCGCTTCGATGAAGTTAATGGCGTCCTTCACGGTAAGGATCTTCTCGGCCGCATCATCGGGGATTTCGCAGCCGAACTCTTCCTCGAAGGCCATGACCAGCTCGACGGTATCGAGGCTGTCCGCGCCGAGATCGTCGATGAAACTGGCATTCTCGGTGACCTTGGACTCGTCGACGCCGAGATGCTCGACGACGATCTTCTTCACGCGCTCGGCGATATCGCTCATCTCCCCAAACCTCTAAAAGCTTCCATTTGTTACAGAATTTCCGTCTTCAGACCCGGAAAATCCGGCCGGGATTTTTGAAGGCGGGGGTCACTTAACACAGTCCGGCCGGTTTGGCCAGAAGCGGCAGCCGACCCCAGAGCCTGCCACGATGCCTCAAATCATGGCCATACCGCCATTGACGTGCAAGGTCTGGCCGGTGACATAGCCCGCCTCCTCGCTGGCGAGGAATACCACCGCGGCCGCCACATCCTCCGGCATGCCCAGCCGCCCGCCGGGAATGTGCTGAACCAGTCTCGACTTTTGCTCCTCGCTGAGCCCACCGGTCATGGCCGTCTCGATGAAACCGGGTGCAACCATGTTGACGGTGATGCCCCGCGAGGCGACTTCTTGAGCCAGAGCCTTCGAGAAACCGGTCATGCCCGCCTTGGAGGCCGCATAATTGACCTGACCCGGATTGCCGGTGACGCCGACGATGGAGCCGATCGAGACGATGCGGCCCCAGCGGCGCTTCATCATCCCGCGCACCGCCGCGCGGGACAGCCGGAACGCAGCCGTCAGATTCACATCGATCACGGCCTGCCAGTCCTCGTCCTTCATCCTCAAGATCAAGGTATCGCGAGTAAGCCCGGCATTGTTGACGAGGATATCGAGGGAGCCCATCGCCGTCTCCGCCTCGCCCACGAGTTGCTGCGTGGCCGCGGCGTCGGCAAGATTGCAGGGCAGGACATGCGCGCGGCTTCCAAGCGCCTCAGCCGCCTCGTTCAGCGCTTGC
>DASPGI010000040.1:0-37782 GCA_035620695.1 Alphaproteobacteria bacterium | reverse complement strand
GGAGAACGGGCGCAACCCGTTCCCGAACGGCCTAAACGCCTCCGACATCGGCAACCTGCCCCCCAAGGGCTTCTATGTCGTGAATGAACTCATCTTCTTCACGGCGGATCGCTTCAATAACGGGAAGGGAGACAAGCTTTTCCCCGACTTCAGTCTGGACGTGTTCGCCTATGCGCCGCGCTTCCTGTGGAATACCGGAGTGCAGGTGCTGGGCGGCGACGTGAACTTCCAGTTCATCCAGCCGGTCGTCTACCAATCCTTCGAAAACAACTTCGTCTTCCCACCACCAGGCACGCCGGGCGTTCCGCCCCCGGGGACGCCGGGTTTCCCGCCGAGCCCGCCCTTCGGCTCGGAGGATGACTGGCAACTCGCCGACTTCATCCTATCCCCCATCATCTCCTGGCACGCCCATCCCCTCCATTGGGCGGTCGGCATGGACATCGTGTTCCCGACCGGCTCATTCGCCGATCAGCGTCTGGTGAACGCCGGGCAGAACTACTTCACCTTGAGCCCCGCCCTCGCCGTCACCTTCTATCCGATCGAGGGGTTGCATATCTCGGGCAAGGTCACACTCGACATCAACTTCGAGAACAAGGACACGAATTACGATTCGGGCAACGCCGTTCTGACCGACTTCGCCACGGTCTACACCGTTCCCACCGCGATTGGAGGCATCGATGTCGGCGTCGGCGGCTACACCTACAATCAGATCTCGGACGACTCCCTGAACGGCAATCCCGTGGGGGACGGGCCCGGCTTGAGCGGCAGGGACGGGTTCCGCGGCCAAGCCTACGGCCTTGGACCCGTCCTCGGTTACCGGCATCCCTCCGGCTTTAGAATAGAAGCCAAGGCGCAGAGGGATTTCGGTGTGGAGAATCGCCCGGAAGGAAGCCGCTACTTCCTACGCGCGTTCATCCGCCTGTGATAGGCGAGAGGCTCCACGGCTTGAGGCGCCTATTATTCTTCTGGGATTGACCTTCGGTCCGGAACGCCGAGCAGACCTTGTAGTTTACGGAGGCTCGTTTTCACCCTGAAGACGAGCTTTCCGCTTTTGGGGCGCGGCGCGGCCGGTATCGGCGGTTACGCTTCATAGGCCGCAGGGAAGGTGCACCATGATCGCGTTCACGTACCAAGCGCTTCCAAGCCGAGTCGTTTTTCGCGTCGGCGCCCTGGCGGACCTTCCCGGCGAGCTGGCCAAGATCGGGGCGCGCGCGCTCGTGCTCTCGACGCCCGAGCAGGCCCCGCTGGCCGATGCCGTCGCAACCAAGCTCGGCGGCCGCGCCGTGGGCGTATACGCGCGCGCGGTCATGCATGTCCCGCTTGCGACCGCAGCCGAGGCGCGCGACCTTGCCAAGAGGCTCGGCGCCGATTGCTGCGTGGCAGTCGGCGGCGGTTCGACCATTGGCTTGGGCAAGGCAATCGCGCTCGAGTACGGCCTCCCGATTCTTGCTGTCCCGACCACCTATGCCGGCTCGGAGATGACGCCGATCTGGGGCCTGACCGAAGGCAGCCTCAAGCGCACGGGCCGCGATCTGAAAGTGCTTCCAAGGACGGTGATCTACGACCCCGAGCTGACGCTCTCCTTGCCCGCCGCCCTTTCCGGCGTAAGCGGATTGAACGCGATCGCCCATTGTGTCGAGGCGCTCTATGCGCAGGATGCAAATCCGATCATGTCGCTCATGGCCGAGGAAGGGATTCGCGCGTTGGCGGTCGCGCTGCCGGCGATCGTGGACAATCCCAGCGATATCGAAGCCCGCGGCAAGGCGTTATATGGAGCTTGGCTTGCGGGCACGGCCCTCGGATCGGTCGGCATGGCGCTCCATCACAAGCTGTGCCACACGCTTGGTGGCGCGTTCGGCCTGCCGCACGCCGAGACGCATGCGATCCTGATCGCCCATGTCGCAGCCTATAACCGGGATCACGCCAAGGCTCCGCTCGCCCGCGTGGCGGCCGCCCTGGGGGCCGCCGATGCAGGAAGCGGCCTTTACGATCTCGCGGTACGTGTCGGCGCCAGAACCGCGCTGAAGGATCTGTCCTTCTCGAGGACGGATATCGACAAGGCCGCAGAGCTGGCGACCCAGAACCCGTACTACAACCCTCGCCCGGTCACGCGAGAGGGGATCATCGCGATCTTGAATGATGCCGTCGAGGGCCGGCGTCCCGTCTGACCCCGGAAACCGCTCTCCCGAACTGCGACTACCGCCTCGCTCGAAGGAGCGACACATCCATGTGATTTAACATAGCCAGCCGCGACAATTAGATCAGATAGCCGGCAAGCCAGGTGGCGATCCACCCCGCGCCTAGCAGGGTCCAGAACCAGATCGAGGTAAGGAGTGCAACGATCGCCGTGCCGGCGCCGATCGCCGCCCAAGAGAACTGTCGCAGGCACAGAGCGACCAGGCTGAAGAGAAGCGCCAGCGGGGCAAGAGCCAATGTCGCCTGGCCGAACAATGCGGCGGTGCCGAACAGCGCGGCCAGCACGCCCACGACAGGTGGGTTCCAGGGGCGCGACGCTGCGGGCGGCGGGAGCACGGCCACCGCCTCCGGACGTTCGTGGATATGGATGACCTTGAGCTCGGTCGGCCGACCCTCTACCGGCAGCGACACCACCACGCCCTCGCGATCGCTCATGGCCCCCAATAACCTCTACCGTCTCGTTGCGCCCGATCGGAGGATTTGCTATTTCGGCGCGACAACCATTGTCATCTGCCGGCCTTCGAGCCGAGGCATCTGCTCCACCTTGGCCACTTCGTCGAGTTGGCCTCGCACGCGCTCCAGCACCTTCAGACCAAGCTCCTGATGCACCATCTCGCGGCCGCGAAAGCGCATGGTCACCTTGACCTTGTCGCCTTCTTCCAGAAACCGGTGCATTGCCCGCATCTTGACATCGTAATCGTGATCGTCGATGCCCGGCCGCATCTTGATTTCCTTGACCTCGATGATTTTCTGCTTCTTGCGGGCCTCGTTCTTCTTCTTCTGGGCCTCATATTTGTATTTGCCGTAGTCGAGGATCTTGCAAACGGGCGGATCGGCGGTGGGCGACACCTCGACCAGATCAAGCCCGGCCTCCATCGCCCGATTCAGCGCCTCGCGGCGCGACAATACTCCGACCATCTGGCCATTCTCATCGATCAGGCGCACCGAGGGCACCGTGATCTGCTCATTGACGCGCGGCCCTTCGTTTCTGGGCGCTGCGTCGAAGGGTGGTCTGGCTATTCGCACTCTCCTTTGCAAAAAGCCCGCAGATCCATCGCTTGGGCGCTCCTCGGCGGAGGCCTGTGGCATAGGACCCGATCGGGCGAACGAAACCACCAGCCTCAGGCCGGAGCCCGGGCTTCGTCCTTCAGTCTATGGATGGCGTCGGTAAGCGCAAGCACTTCTTGAGCCTCGCCACCAAGGCGCCGCAGCGCCACCGTGGCTGCGTCCGCCTCGCGCCTGCCGACGACGAGCATGACCGGGACCTTGGCGAGCGAGTGTTCGCGGACCTTATAGTTAATCTTTTCATTCCGTAGGTCGGCTCCAGCACGCAGACCCGCCTTCTCCAACTCGCCCAGGACGCGCTTCGCGTAAGCGTCGGCCTCCTGGGTGATGGTTGCGACCACTAGTTGGACCGGCGCCAGCCAGAGCGGAAAGCGGCCGGCATAGTGCTCGATCAGGATCCCCAGAAAGCGCTCGAAGGAGCCGAGGATCGCCCGGTGCAGCATGACCGGCCGATGCTTTTGCCCATCCTCCCCGACATAGGAGGCGTCGAGCCGCTCGGGAAGGACGAAATCCACCTGCAAGGTCCCGCATTGCCAATCGCGGCCGATGGCGTCGCGCAGGACGAATTCGAGCTTCGGACCGTAAAAGGCGCCTTCACCGGGATTGAGCACGGTTTCCACGCCGGCCGCCGCCGAGGCTTCCTTCAGCGCCGCCTCGGCCTTGTCCCAGACCTGATCGGCGCCGGCCCGCCGCGGCGGCCGGTCGGCATAGCGCACCACGACATGCTCGAAGCCGAGATCGCGATAGACCGTCAACAACAAGTCGCAAAAGGCCTTGGTCTCGGCCGTGATCTGGTCCTCGGTGCAGAAGATGTGCGCGTCGTCCTGGGTGAAGGCGCGCACGCGCATGAGCCCATGCAACGCCCCGGACGGCTCGTTGCGGTGGCAGGAACCGAACTCGGCCAAGCGCAAGGGCAGGTCGCGATAGCTCTTGATGCCTTGCCGAAACACCTGGACATGGCCCGGGCAGTTCATCGGCTTGAGCGCGAGCACCCTTTCCTCCGATTCGGCGGTGAACATGGCCTCGCGAAACTTTTCCCAATGGCCCGACGCTTCCCAGAGACTGCGGTCGATGAGCTGCGGGGTCTTGATCTCGACATAGCCGGCCGCCCGAAGCCGCCGACGGAGATAGGCTTCCAGCACACGCCACAAGGTCCAGCCCTTTGGGTGCCAGAACACCGAACCCGCCGCTTCTTCCTGTTGATGGAACAGGTCCATCTCGCGTCCGAGCCGGCGATGATCACGCCGTTCCGCCTCCTCGAGTTGATGCAGATAGGCCTGGAGGCGCTTCTCGTCCGGCCAGGCGGTTCCGTAGATCCGTTGCAGCTGATCGTTCTTGGCATCACCGCGCCAATAGGCGCCGGCCACTTTCGTCAGCTTGAAGCCGCGCCCGAGTTTGCCGGTCGAGGGCAGATGGGGACCGGTGCACAGATCAACGAATCCCCCCTGACGGTAGAGGCTGATTTCCTCCTCCAGCGGCAGCGTTTCGATATGCTCAGCCTTGTACTTCTCGCCTTTCTCCTGAAAGAAGCGAATCGCCTCTTCGCGCGGCAGAACGAAGCGCCCGATCGGCTCGTCGCGCACGACGATCTCGTGCATGCGCGCTTCGATCTTGTCCAGATCCTCCGGCGTGAAGGGCTGGTCGCGTGCGAAATCGTAATAGAAGCCGGTCTCGGTCGCAGGTCCGAAGGTGACTTGCGTGCCGGGATAGAGTTCCTGCACCGCCTCGGCCATGACATGCGCCGCATCGTGACGCAGCAGCTCGAGCGCCCGCGGATCCTCGCGCGTGACGATCTCGACTGTGGCGTCGCGATCGATGATGTAAGCAAGATCTTTCATCTCGCCGTCGACGAGAACGGCAAGCGCGTCGCGCGCCAATCCGGGCCCAATGGCGCGCGCAACCTCGGCGCCGGAGACGCGCCCCTCGAAGCGGCGCACCGAACCGTCCTTCAAAGTGATCGCAACCATGGCCAGGTTCTGGATCTCTACTCGTTCCTATCTGTGGGAGTGGCGCACTCTAAGGGGCGCGGCCGCACTGTCAAGCAAGCGGCCTTCAGGCCGCCGCCGGCCCCAGCGCATAAGCGTCCGTGCTGAGCATCTCGCGATAGAGCGACAGTGTCTGCGCGCACATGCGCTCCTTGCCGAAGCAGGCGCGCGCATGCGCGATGGCGGCATGGCTGAGCGCGGCTCGCTGATCGGGGGTCAGGCTCAGGGCTTCGGCGATGGCCTGGCCCAGTGCCTCCGGCTCGTCGGGAGGCACAAGCCAGGCAGTTTGCTCCGGCAGCACCTGCTCCTCGGCGCCGTCATGGCAGGTGGCGACGACGGGCCGGCCCATCGCCTGTGCCTCGGTGATGACATGGACGAAGGCTTCGGGAAGATTGGAGGCGGAGACGACGACATCGGCCAGCATGTAGGCGGCCGGCATGTCGGCGCATTCTCCGGTGAGCTGCACGCGGTCGGCAAGACCGAGATGCCGAATCCCAGCCTCCAGCTCAGCGCGGATGGTGGCGTCTTCGCCGGCGCCGACCAGAAGGCAGCGGAAGGGCAGATTGCGCAAACGGGCCAGCGCCTCGAGCAGCACGCCGTCGCCCACCCAGCCGCGCCGTCCCGCCGCCATGACGACCGGAACGCCGTCGGGCAGGCTCCAGCGACGGACGAGTTGCGCCAACCGGTATGGCCCGACCTTGTCGGGATCGAACGAGCGCAGATCAATGCCCCGGCGAATGAGACGGATGCGTCCGGGTTCGACCGGATAGGTTTGACGGATGTGATCGGCCTGGAACTGCGAGAGGGCGATCACGCATTCACCCTTGGTCATCGCAGCCACATAGCGGCGCTGCAATGGCCCTGGTTGCGCAGAGGCCAAATCGAAAGTGACGAGGAAATGGGCGCCGGCATCCGTGGCCGCGCGCCAGGCCGCCCAGGTGGCGCCGGCACCCCTGGCATGAACGATATCGACGCGGTGGCGGTGAATGACCCGCGCCAGGCGCCGTGAGGCACGGCCGAGCAGGAAGGAATTGCGCGAAGCGAGCGGCAACTCGATCGGCGTGGCTCCGCTACGCAACAAATCCGCATCGAGCGGACCACCGGCCGAGGCCAGGAGCGATTTGGCCCCGGTTTCGGCGACTGCTCGAGCAATATCGATGGCGTTGCGGGCACTGCCGCCGGGCTCCAGGCTCGGCAGCACCTGCAGCACGGCCGGAGCGCAGCCTTCCGGCTGCCCCGAGCCGGTGCTAGACATGCACCTTGTCCAGGCCCGGTTCGCGTTTGACCCGCACCATGTCTCGCCTTGCCACGTCCGGAGAATCCCCTTACGCCACTTTATCATACGAAAGCGGTAGATACATCGCTTATCGTTCACTTGAGGGGAAAGAACCAAGCCTTTTGTTTCTCGGTGGCTTCCGCTCCGACATGAGCGGCACCAAGGCGACCGCGCTCAACGATTTCGCGGAGGCCACCGGTCGGGCCTATACCCGGTTCGACTATCGCGGGCACGGCCGGTCCTCCGGACGCTTCGAGGAACTGTCCATCGGCGACTGGATCGAGGATGCGCTGACGGTGCTGGATCGCGTGGCCCGAGGCCGGCAGATCCTGATCGGCTCGAGCATGGGGGCTTGGATCGCGCTCCTGGTCGCGCTCAGACGGCCCGAGCGCGTCGCCGGCCTCGTCACGATGGCGGCGGCGCCCGACTTCACCGAGGATCTGGTCTGGGCGCGACTAGACGTGGCAGAGCGCCGCCGGATGATCGCCGAAGGCAGGATCGAGCGGCCTTCCCTCTATTCGAGCACGCCGGACATCTTCACCTTGCGGCTCGTCGAGGACGGGCGTCGCCATCTCCTGTTGCGCGGGCCGATTCCGCTTTCCTGCCCCGTACGCATGCTGCACGGCACCGCCGATATGGACGTGCCCTGGCGCTGCTCGCTGGCGCTCATGGAACGTCTGCAAAGCACCGATGCGCGCCTCACCTTGATCAAGGACGCAGACCATCGGCTGAGCGAGCCTCGGCAGATCGAGGCGATGCTCGCATCGGTGGCCGAGCTCGCGTCGGGATGATCCGAGGGTTCATCTTTTGTCTCTCGGCGCTCGCCTTGTGCTCCGCGGCCCTTGCCCAGCCGCTCGCGGATGCCGAGCGCTACGTCGCCTGCATGGACCGTGC
This sequence comes from Alphaproteobacteria bacterium, assembly GCA_035620695.1. Taxonomy (GTDB): domain Bacteria; phylum Pseudomonadota; class Alphaproteobacteria; order JAREAF01; family JAREAF01; genus JAREAF01. Next base: position 30,366 of record DASPGI010000040.1, on the reverse strand, counting down.
ACGTAGCGCTCCCGCTGAAGGCTTGACCGAGGCCGACCTCTGGCTTGCCGAGGCCGAGACGTTCGCTGCCCGCCATTGCCGCGCCGTTTCCCTGATCGGCCTCGGTCGCGAGGAGGAGGCGGTCGCCGCCCTTGATGCGCTGGGCCGGCGCATGGAGGAGCGCGACCCGACCCTGGCAGCCGACCTCTATCGGCAGGCGGCCATGGTTCTGTTCGATATGGAACGGCTCGATGCAGCCGAAGACATGCAGAACCGGGCTTTACGGCTCGCTCCGGACTCGGTCGAGCTTTTGATCGATCGCGCCCTGCTTGAGGGCACACGGGAGGACTATGCGAAGGCCTTGCAGACATTGGAGCATGCGCGAAGCCTGGCTCCGGCGAATCCTGATGTGCTGGTGTTGATGGCTTCGGCGCACCGGCTCCTCGACCATGCCGATTTGGCGCAGGAACGGCTGGGCGCGGCTCTCGCCATAGACCCCGACCATCCGGGCGCATTGCTCGAGCGCGGCATCCTGCGCCGGCTCTCCGGAGACAGGGAATCGGCGCGCGCCGATTGGGAACGGGTGCGCACGCTCGCACCCGATTCGCCGGAAGCCGAAACCGCGGCGGCGAATATCAGACTACTGGATCAGTCCGAGGCAACCGACACGCCCCCGGAATGAGACCACGCAGGGGGAAAGCGCCGTCACATCCCGCGGACGGCATGGCCGACCTCATGCATTGGCGGAGGTCGCGCGGATTGGGGGCTGCATTTGGGATGCGGCTCCCTTGTCCCAAGTTCAGAAATCGAGATCGGCGTAATGCGGGGGCGGCGGCGCGCCGGGCAGGAGGTCGGCCAGAAGCGGCCGGAAGCTCGGGCGCGATTTCACGCGCTGATACCAAAGCTTGGCGTCCTCATGCTCGCTCCACGGGACGTCTCCGACATAATCGACGGTCGACAAATGTGCGGCGGCGGTAATGTCGGCCAGCGAGAACCGATCGCCGGCCAGCCAGTTCCGACGCATCGACAGCCAGGCGATATAGTCGAGATGAGCATGGATGTTGGCGCGGCCCGCGCGCAATGCATTGGAGTCCGGCCCACCCTGGCCGTAAAGACGCCGGAAGATCTTCTCCTCGACCAGATTGCGGCCGACCTCGCGCCAGAACTTGCCCTCAAACCAGCCGACAATGCGCCGTGCTTCGGCGCGCTCCAGCGTGGTGGCGCCGATCAGCGAAGGCTCGGGATGCACTTCTTCCAGAAGCTCGGAGATCGCTGAGGCATCGCAGATCGGCGTGCCGTCTTCCGCCAGCAGCACAGGCACCTCGCCCGCCGGGTTGAGGCGCAGGAACTGCTCGCGCCGCTCCCATGGTTTTTCGAGCTCCACGACGAACTCGATGTCCTTCTCCGCCAACTGCAGGCGGATCTTGCGCGAGGGCGCGGAGAGCGGATGATGGAGGAGCCGTAACATCTAAGGGACTGTAGCGAATGACGGGATCGCGGCAACAAAAACTCGGCAGAGACAGGGGCCGGTCAGGACTGATTGCCCTCTCCCTTATATTCATGGGCGCTTGGAGCGAAGACGCTGCAGGAGGCTATCCGCGCGAGACGGTCGAGCAATTCATCATTGCCTGCCAGGGAGACGCCCCGCTCGACGAGGAGCGCGAGGCCCTTTGCCGATGCGCCATCGCGGTCCTGCAGTCGAATGTGCCCTTCCAGCGCTTTTCCGACTGGAGCCGGCGCATTCTTGCCGGCGAGACCGTGCCGGAGCTGCGGGTTGAACTTGGGAGGGCCGAAGAGGAGTGCAAGCGGGCACGCTAATAGAGCGAGCGTCGGCCTGGGGTAGGCTTTTTTGTTGCTCTTATTCGGATATATTGTATTCAAATTTATGGATTCAACGGCTGAATGCACATGCGTTTTCTGTCGTCCGCCATCGTTGCGGCGCACGCTACTCCGCCGCCAGCGCCAGGGGATGGGCGAGCCGGTTGATCATCTCCTTCGGCACCACCTGCCAGAAATGCAGGCGTTCGCGCTCCCATCCTGCGAGGATGCGCTCGGCATGACGCGAGCCGGTCTCACGCCAATGCTCCTCGATCAGGCTCCTGCAGACTGTCTCCCAATGCCCGTTGGCCAAGCGCTGCCAGATCACACTATCGGGGTTGATGCGTGCGGGCAGTCTTGCGTCCGGGTCCCAGACGAAGGCCATGCCTCCGGTCATGCCGGCGGCGAAATTGTCACCGACGGCCCCGAGGATCACCGCGGTGCCGCCGGTCATGTATTCGCAGCCGTTGGACCCGCAGCCTTCGACGACCGTCTCGGCGCCTGAATTGCGCACCGCGAAGCGCTCGCCTGCCTGGCCGGATGCGAACAGCTTGCCGGCGACGGCGCCGTAAAGGACGGTGTTACCGATGATGGTGTTGTCCTGGCTCGCGAGCCGGCTCGCGGTCAATGGCCTGACCGCGATGGTGGCGCCCGAGAGGCCCTTACCGACATAGTCGTTGGCATCCCCGAACAGTTCCAGCTTCAGCCCCTGCACTCCCCAGGCGCCGAGGCTTTGGCCTGCCGATCCGCGCAGACGCACCGTGACGTGACCGGGCTTCAGGGCCGTCATGCCGAACTTACGGGTGATCATGGCACTCATCCGGGTGCCGACGGCACGGTGTGTGTTGCGCACGGTGTAGGTGAGCTGCATCTTCTCGCCATCCTCGAACAGGGGCTTGGCGTCGGCGAGCATTTGCGCATCGAGGGTATCGAGCACCTCGTTGCGGCCCTCGATCGCCGAGACGCGCGGAAAACCGCCGGCATCGGCCTGGGCCAGGATCGGGTTGAGATCGAGGTCATCCAGATGCGATGCGCCACGGCTGATCTGCACCAGAAGATCGCTGCGCCCGACCACCCCCTCCAACGAGCGGGCGCCCAGCTGCGCCAGAATCTCGCGCGCTTCCTCGGCGATGAAGCTGAACAGGTTCACCACTTTCTCCGGAGTGCCGGCGAACTTGGCGCGTAGTCGCGGATCCTGCGTGGCGACGCCGACCGGACAGGTGTTGGAGTGGCACTGCCGGACCATCAGGCAGCCCATGGCGACCAGGCTGGCCGTGCCGATGCCGAATTCTTCGGCCCCCAGCATTGCCGCCACGACGATGTCCCGGCCCGTCTTCAGGCCACCATCGACGCGCAGCCGGACCCGATGGCGCAGGCGGTTCAAGGTCAACACCTGATTGACCTCGGCCAGGCCGATTTCCCAAGGCACGCCCGCAAACTTGATCGAGCTTTGCGGAGAGGCTCCGGTGCCGCCGACATGTCCGGAGATGAGGATGGTGTCCGCCTTGGCCTTGGCGACGCCGGCGGCGATGGTGCCGATGCCCGAGCGGGAGACCAGCTTCACCGTGACCCGCGCCTCGGGATTGATCTGCTTCAGATCGTAGATGAGCTGCGCCAGGTCCTCGATCGAATAAATGTCGTGATGGGGCGGCGGGGAGATCAGCGAAACGCCTTCGGTGGCGTGACGCAGACGCGCGATCTCGGCCGTTACCTTGAATCCGGGCAGCTGGCCGCCCTCGCCGGGCTTGGCGCCTTGCGCGATCTTGATCTCGATCTCGCGGCAGGAGTTCAGATAATCGGCCGTCACGCCGAAACGGCCCGAGGCGATCTGCTTGACTGCGGAGTTTGCGTTGTCGCCGTTGGGACGCGGGCGGAAGCGCTCGGGATCCTCGCCGCCCTCTCCGGAGTTGGAACGCGCCCCGATCCGGTTCATCGCAATATTGAGCGTGCCGTGCGCCTCCGGCGAGAGCGCGCCCAAGGACATGCCAGGCGTGACGAAGCGCTTCCGTAGCTCGGTGATGGATTCGACCTCGTCCACGGAGATCGCCCCGGGATCGGTGCGAAAGTCCAACAGGTCGCGGATCGCGACCGGTGGGTGGCGCCGTACGGCTTCGCTGAATTTGCGGTAGGTGGAGTAGGAATCGTTGGCGACCGCTGTCTGCAAGAGATGGATGAGCTGGGCGTCAAAGCCGTGCGTCTCGCCGCCGCGCCGGTGCCGATAGAAGCCGCCGAAGGGAAGAAAAGCCGCCTCCTCCGCGCCCCAGGCTTCGGCATGCAGCGCACGCACCTTCTGCTGGATCCCGGTAAGGCCTATTCCGGAGACGCGGCTCGGCATGCCGGGAAAGAATTCCGCGACCAATGTGCGCGAAAGGCCGACCGCCTCGAAATTGCAGCCGCCGCGATAGGAGCTGATCACCGAAATGCCCATCTTGGACATCACCTTCAGCAGCCCCTGATCCACCGCGATCCGATAACGCCTCAGGCAGTCTTCGAGCGTAAGTCCGCCAAAGAGGCCGCGCCGCTGCCGCTCCGCGATCGACTCCTGCGCCAGATAGGCATTGACGGTGGTGGCGCCGACCCCGATCAGCACCGCGAAATGATGCACATCGAGGCATTCGGCCGAGCGCACATTGAGCGAAGTGAAGGTGCGTAGCTGTTGACGCATCAGATGGGTGTGCACCGCGCCTGTCGCCAGGATCATCGGGATTCCGGCGCGAGCGCTATCGGCCGCCTTGTCGGTAAGGATGATATGGACGCAGCCGCCGCGCACCGCATCTTCCGCCTCGCGCTGGCAGTGGCGGATCGCATCGCGCAGCGCGTCGGGACCTGCGGCGGGATCGAAGCTGCAGTCGATCTCCGCCGCGCTCTCGGCCATGAATGCGCGCATCGCATCGAACTCGGCGTTGGTCAGCACCGGAGAATCGAGCTGCAGGAGGCGACATTGGCTCTCATCCTCATCGAGGATGTTGCCGAGATTGCCCAGACGGGTCTTGAGGCTCATCACCCGCTGCTCGCGCAAGGAATCGATCGGCGGGTTGGTCACCTGGCTGAAATTCTGGCGGAAATAATGGTGGAGCGGCCGATCCTGCTCCGAGAGCACGGCCAGGGGCGTATCATCGCCCATCGAGCCGACCGCTTCCCTCGCTTCCTCCACCATCGGATGAAGGATCAGCTCCAGATCCTCCATGGTAAGCCCGGCTGCGCGCTGCCGGCGGCGCAGAGCCTCGCCGTCGAGCAATACCGGCTCGACGCCGCCCGCCTTCACGATGTCGTCGATGACGGTGATGCTTTTCACCCAGGCGCCGAAGGGACGCTGGGCGGCAAGCCAGTCCTTGATCTCGCTGTCGCGATAGAGAGTGCCGGTTGAAAGATCGACCGCGATCATCTGACCGGGTCCCAGCCGACCCTTCTCGACGATCCGGGTTTCTTCCAGCCGCACCATTCCCGTTTCCGAGCCGCAGACTAGGATCCCGTCTTCGGTCAGCGTGTAGCGCATGGGCCTGAGACCGTTCCGGTCCATGCCGGCCAGCGCCCAAACGCCGCCATAGGCGGCGATGGCGGCGGGGCCGTCCCAAGCCTCCATCACTGCATTGCAATAGCTGTAGAAGTCGCGCCAAGCCTGCGGCATGGTCAGGCTCACGCTCGACCAGGCCTCCGGCATCAGCATGGATTTGACCATCGGCAAGGGTCTGCCGGTGCGCGTCATCACCTCGAAAACCGAATCAAGCGCCGCCGAATCCGAGCTTCCCGGCTGGATCACCGGTTTCAGATCCTCGATGAAGGCGCCGTAATTCTCGTGCGCCATGCGCGTCTCGTGCGCCTTCATCCAGTTGACGTTGCCCTTGAGCGTGTTGATCTCGCCATTATGGGCGATGACGCGGAAAGGTTGGGCCAGCCACCAGTTGGGAAAGGTATTGGTCGAATAGCGCTGATGATAGATCGCGAAATTCGAGGTGAATCGCTCGTCGGCGAGGTCGGGGTAGAAGGCGGTCAGCTGTTCGGCCAGGAACATGCCCTTGTAGATGACCGAGCGGCAGGAGAGCGAGCAGATGTAGAAATCCTTGATGCTCTCGGCGATGGCGCGGTTCTCGATGCGCCGGCGGATGAGGAAGAGCGTGCGCTCGAACAGCATCGCGGAGAGGCCGCGGCTGTTGGCGATCATGATCTGCTCGATCTCGGGGCGCGTGGCGTTGGCCTTCTCGCCGATCACCTCGACATTCACCGGCACCTGGCGCCATCCATAGATCTCGAATCCGGCGTTCAGGATCTCGCTTTCCACGATGATGCGGCAGCGCTCTTGCGCCTCGAGGTCGGTGCGCGGCAGAAAGACCATGCCCACGCCGAGCTTGCCTGCGATCGGCTCGTGACCGCTCTTTCGGATATGCTCCTTGAAGAAGTTCTGCGGAATCTGAACGTGAAGGCCGGCCCCGTCGCCGGTCTTGCCGTCGGCGTCGACCGCACCGCGATGCCATACCGCCTTGAGCGCGGCGATGCCGAGTTCCACCACCTCGCGCCTTGGCTTGCCGTCGACCGCGACGACCAGGCCCACACCGCAGGCGTCATGCTCCTCGGCGGGGTCGTAAAGCCCCTTGCGCCGGAGTCGTGCGGATTCTCCGAGCCAGTGCCGGACAAATTCATCGCCCTGCCCGGTCATCCTTCTCTCCATCACTCCGCGGCCACGCCCAGTGCGGATTCATTCCGTTCCGAGATCCACCGGTGGATCGACTGGGCCGCGTCCTGGCCGTCGCGGATCGCCCAGACCACCAGCGAGGCGCCACGAACGATATCGCCGGCGGCGAACACTCCTTCGAGGCTGGTGGTGAATCGCTTTGGATCGATCGCGAGCGTGCGCTCGCGCGTCAGTCCCAGGCCGTCATCCAGCCGCGCCGGCAGATCCTCCGGATCGAAGCCCAGCGCCGAGATGACGAGATCGGCCGCCACGTCAAAGGCATCGCCGACCATCGCTGCGGGAGCCGCGCGGCCGCTGGCGTCGGCGATGCCGAGCTGTGTGCGTTGGGCCACGACCGACGTAAGCCGGCGCTTCGTTCCCTTGAAGCCGACCGGCGCGGCCTGCCATTCGAAGCGCACACCCTCCTCCTCGGCATGCGCGACCTCGCGCCGGGAACCCGGCATGCTGGCGCGGTCACGGCGATAAAGGCAGGTGACCGACGCCGCCTCCTGACGGACCGCCGTGCGCACGCAGTCCATGGCCGTGTCACCGCCGCCGATCACCACCACCCGCTTGCCCTTGGCGTCAAGCCCGCCCACACGGAACTCGGGCACCGTGTCGCCCAGCCCTATGCGGTTGGCGGCGATCAGGTAATCGAGCGCGGCAAGGCTGCGCTCGGCGCCCTCGAGGGAGAGCGTGCGCGGCTGGTAGACCCCGGTTGCCAGCAATACTGCATCGTGCCGTCGGCGCAATTCCGCGAACGGCAGATCGCGGCCAATCTCGCAGTTCAGATGGAAACCGACCCCGGCCTCCTCGAGGAGCGCAACCCGCCGTGCGACGATGCTTTTGTCGAGCTTGAAGTTGGGGATGCCGTAAATGAGCAGTCCGCCCGCACGATCCTGGCGCTCATAGACCTCCAAGCGATATCCCAACCGGCGCAGGCGTCCCGCCGCCGCGAGGCCGGCCGGTCCCGAGCCGACGATCGCCACCGAGCGGCCCAGCTCCCGTACCGGGCGGGGCGATTTCACCCAGCCCTGGCTGAAAGCGGTCTCGGTCAAGAATGTCTCGACCGCGCCGATGGTGACGGCCGAGAAGCCTTTCTCGATGACGCAATTGCCCTCGCAGAGCCGATCCTGTGGGCAGATCCGACCGCAAATTTCCGGAAAGCTGTTGGTTGAGGCGGAAAGGGCGTAGGCCTCTTCCATACGGCCCTCGGCCGTCAATTTCAGCCAGTCGGGGATGGCATTGGTCAGCGGGCAGTGGGTCTGACAAAAGGGTATTCCGCATTGCGAGCAGCGGCTCGCTTGGCCGGCCGCATCGGAGGCCTCGAACCCGTCCGCGATCTCGCGAAAATCCTTGCGGCGCTCGCCCGCAAGCCGCTTGCGAGGCGCCGCCTGCGGCAGGGTGACGAATTTTTGCATGCCGCCGCTCATCGGCCCTCCCCTGAGATGGCGGCTGGTTGCCCCCAGTCGCAGCATTAGGGCATATTATCTGACCAAAATTCTCTCATATGTCCAGTATCAATCTTCATCAGCGAAGGTTAAATGTCATAATAGTACCATTCTGATACTATATTGCGCATAGGGAGCGGCCGCCAAGCGATGGTATAAGGCCGGGCGCATCGAGGCTTCATCCGTCACCGCCGCCGGATCCCCCTTTGTCTGTCCTGCAGATCGTCGTGCTGTCGGTTGTCCAGGGGCTCACCGAGTTCCTGCCGATCAGCTCCTCGGGCCATCTCGTGCTCGTTCCCCACCTTACCGGCTGGCCCGATCAGGGTTTGGCCATCGATGTCGCCGTGCATGTCGGCACGCTCGCCGCGGTCGTGATCTACTTCTGGCGCGATGTTCTGGACCTTCTGCGCGGATTTCTGCGTCTGTTCATCGGCGATGCGACGCGGGAGGGACGGCTGGCCCTTTACATCCTAGCCGCCACGATACCGGCGCTGGCGATCGGTTTCGGGCTCGAGCAGCTCGCCGGCGGCACGCCGCGCCGGATCGAGGTCGTCGCCTGGGCGATGATCGGCTTTGCTTTCGTCTTGTGGATATCCGATCGGATTGGACTACGGGTGAAGCGACTTGAGCATATGACCCTCGGCCAAGCGCTCGTGGTGGGCCTTGCCCAGCCGATCGCCTTCATTCCTGGGACGAGCCGCTCGGGCATCACCATGGTGGCAGCGCGTCTCATGGGCTATGAGCGCGACCAGGCGGCCCGCTTCTCCTTCCTGCTTTCGATACCGGCGATCCTCGCGGCCGGCCTCTATGAGGGATTGAAGCTGGTCCAATCCGGCAATGCCGACGCGTTGAGCGGCGCCGGGCTGGCGCTGGTCTTCTCGATGCTCACAGGGCTGGGTGCGATTGCCTTCCTTATGCGCTGGCTGAGGCGCTCCAGCTTTGCGCCATTCGTGATCTACCGGCTGATCCTGGGTCTGGGCCTGCTGGTCTGGATCTACGCCTGATCGCCGGCGGAAAGCCGGTCACCTCCCGCCCGAACCCTCGGAGCGCTTGGCTTTGGAGTACCAGCCGCCGGGTCGGAAGCGGTCGAGATAGCCGGGAATGACCGCTTCCAGGGCGGTCGGGCGTACTCCAAGCTCGACCAGGCCCGCGAACAGCCCGCTGACGACATTGTCGCGTTTCAGGAGCTTGACCTGATCGCGGGTCAACGGCGGATTGGGCAGAAGACCGAGCAGGGCCCCCTGAAGCGCGGCGAGTGGGAACGGGATAGGCACGAGCAAGCGCCGGCGACGAATCTCCACCAGCAGAATCTCCATCAGCTCGCGGAAGCTGTAGGTCTGCGGCCCGCCCAGCTCGTAAATCTGGCCCTTGGCCTTGGGATCGGCCAGCGCGGCCATGAGCGCATCGGCCACGTCGCCCACATAGACGGGCTGAAAACGCGTTCGCCCTCCCCCGATCAGGGGAAGGGCCGGTAGTAACCGCGCCATTCGCGCGAACCGGTTGAAGAAATCATCCTCCGGCCCGAACACGATCGAGGGTCGGAAGATCGTGGCGTCCGGGAACGCGCCACGAACTGCCGCCTCGCCCGCAGCCTTGCTGCGGGCGTATGCGGAGAGCGATTGGGGATCGGCGCCAAGCGCAGAGACGTGAAGGAGACGCTCGGCTCCGAGATCGGCGGCGGCATGCGCGATTCGCCCGGCCCCAGCGCGGTGCACCGCATCGAAGCTCTGACGCCTGCTTTCCGAAAGGATGCCAACCAGGTTGACGACGGCGCCCGCTCCCTCGACGGCACGCCGCACGGAGGGCTCGTCGCGGATGTTGGCCGCCATTGGAACGATCTGGCCGACATCCCCCAGCGGTTTCAGGAACAACGCGGCATCGGGATTGCGCGCGGGCACGCGGATGCGCCAGCCAGCACGCGCCAAGCGCTGCACCAGGTAGCGTCCGATGAAGCCACCGCCCCCGAAGATCGTCGCAAGTTTCTCTGCCATGGTTCTGGGCACCATCCGCGCCGGCTCCGACCAGTGCGGTGGAACAACTGGCGAAGCGCGGACCAGAAGCCTATATAGCCCATGCACAAAAGCGCAGGACAGCCCCGAAAAGCCGGTTGACTTCCGGCAGATGGTGGCGAGAATCGCGCCCCTCGCCGAAGCCCAGGTGGCGGAATTGGTAGACGCGCAGGTTTCAGGTACCTGTGGCCGCAAGGCCGTGGAAGTTCGAGTCTTCTCCTGGGCACCACCGTTGGGCGCCTGGCAGAGCCGTCTTCAGCCGGTGCGATGACGATTCAGCTCCACAAGCGCGATCTGCCCGACGGGCTCGACCTGGGCCCCGTGGTCGCGGTGGATACAGAAACGATGGGTCTCAATCTGAGCCGGGACCGGTTGTGCCTGGTCCAATTCTCATCGGGCGACGGGACAGCGCATCTGGTTCAGATCGACCAGGCTAATAACCGCGCGCCGAACCTTGCCCGATTGCTTGCCGACGAACGGGTCCTCAAGCTGTTCCACTTCGCCCGTTTCGACATCGCGGTGCTCAAGCGCGCCTTCGGGGTAGCCGCACGGCCGGTCTATTGCACCAAGATCGCCTCCAGGCTGGTGCGCACTTTCACCGATCGGCACGGGCTGAAGGACCTTGTCAAGGATTTGGCCAATGTCGATCTGTCCAAGCAGCAGCAGACCTCGGATTGGGGTGCGGGAGAGCTCACTCAGGAGCAACTCGCCTATGCAGCCTCCGACGTGTTGTATCTCCATGTCCTGAAGGACAGGCTGGATCAGATGCTTGCGCGCGAAGGCCGGACCCACTTGGCCGCCGCCTGTTTTGCGTTCCTGCCGTTCCGGGCCGAGCTCGACCTGGCCGGCTGGGCCGATCAAGACATCTTTCAGCACTGACCCCAGCTCGTCGGCACCGCCCATATTCCTTTGACGAAGGGCAGGGTTCTGGGCTTAAAAGCCCCATGCCTTTCAACTCTCCACGAGGGTGAGCATGGCGAAGGGGGCTCAGCCGCGATATCAGCTTGCCGTGTCTCAGTCCTCCCTGCTCTCGGCGCGCCGTGTCCTGCACATCGAGATCGAGGGTCTGAGCGCGCTTGCGGATGCGCTGGACGAGCGATTTGAGGCGGCGCTCGAGATCCTGGCCGGCGCCTCGGGCCGGGTGATCGTGACCGGCATGGGCAAGAACAGCCATATCGGCGCCAAGATCGCGGCCACCATGGCCTCGACCGGGACGGCCGCGTTCTTCGTGCATCCGGCCGAGGCCAGCCACGGCGACCTCGGCATGATCGCCCGTGGCGACGCGCTGCTCGTCCTGTCCAATTCCGGCGAGACGCCCGAGCTCGCCGATATCGTCGCCTATAGCCGGCGTTTCTCCATCCCCTTGATCGCCATCACCGGACGCGCGCACTCCTCGCTTGCCCGCAGCGCCGATGTGGCCCTGACCCTGCCGGAGGCGACGGAGGCCTGCCCCATGGGGCTGGCACCCACGACTTCCACCACCATGATCCTGGCGTTGGGCGATGCGCTGGCCGTGGGGCTGTTGGAGCGCAAGGGGTTTTCCGCCAGCGATTTCGGCCTGTTGCATCCCGGCGGCCGGCTTGGCCGGATGCTGATGAAGGTGTCCGACATCATGCATGGCGGCGAGGAGATCCCGCTGATCGGAGAGAGCGCCTGCATGGCGGAGGTGCTGGTGCTGATTACCGCGAAAAGCTTCGGGGTGGCAGGAATCGTCGATGATCGCGGGGCGCTCGTCGGCATCATCACCGACGGAGACTTGCGCCGGCACATGGGACCCGACCTGCTCGGGCTCGAGGCCAGCGAAGTCATGACCGCTCATCCGTGCACGATCCGTCCCGATGCGCTGGCGGCGGAAGCGCTCGGGTTGATGAACAAGCGCAAGATCACCAGCCTGTTTGTCATCGATGAGGAACGCCCGATCGGCATTCTGCACATCCATGACTGCCTACGCGCGGGGATCGCATGACGTCCATGATGGAGCGCTAGGATGAGTGCGGCGCGCGAACGCCTGGGCGCCCGCAGACCGCGCCGGCGCCGCCCGGTGATTGGCTACGCGGCGACCGTCACCGCATTGAAGTTTCTCCTTCCGACCATCGCGGTCGCTCTCATCCTTCTGGTCGCGCTGTGGCCGCAATATCTGCTCGAAGGCGGGCGGTTCCAGATTGTCGCCGATCCGACCGGAGATGAGGGCATCGACCGGCTGAGCATGGTAAAAGCGCGCTTTCAGGGCAGCGATTCGAAAAATCGGCCTTTCAGCGTCAGCGCCGAACGGGCCGTTCAGGATCTGGGAGACGATAACCTCATTCTGCTGGCGCAGCCGAAGGCAGAGATGACCCTGGAGAACGGAGCCTGGGTGGCGCTGTGGGCCGCCGAGGGATCCTATCGGCGCGATTCTGAGACACTCGAACTCACCGGAGGGGTTGGACTGCTGCATGACCGCGGCTATGAGATCCACACCTCCTCGGCCGCCATCGATCTCGAGGGCGGAACGGCCGAAGGCAGCGATCCGGTCGATGCAAAGGGGCCGTTTGGAACACTTCAGGCCGAGGGATTCCGCATCGCGGAGCGCGGCGACATCGTCCAGTTCACCGGCAAGAGCCGTCTGGTCCTTGAGGGCGATGCGGAAGGGCTGCCATGACCCGAAGGCTCGTGCGCGCCCTGGCAGTGCTCGCCCTGTTATCGTCGGCCAGCCCCGATCTGGTTCTCGCGCAGGAGGCCGCACCGCAGCCGATCGAGATTACGGCCGAGGGCGGAATTGAGTGGGACCGCAACGCCAAGACCTATACGGCCGCCGGGGCCGCTCAGGCGCGCCGCGGCGAACTTTCGATCGAAGCCGACACTTTGGTCGCCCATTATAGGGAGAGCGCCACCGGCGGATCGGAGATCTACCGGCTGGAGGCTGCCGGCAATGTTCACCTGGCCTCGCAATCGGCTGTCGTCACCGGAGATCGGGCGGTCTATGACGTGGCCAACCGCACGATGACGGTGACCGGCGAGGCCCTCAGGCTGGAAACGGCGACGGATGTGGTGACGGCGCGGGACCGGCTTGAATATTCCGACCGGACCCGGCAAGCCTCGGCCCATGGCGAAGTTGCCGTGGTTCGAGAGGACCGCCGGCTGGATGCCGAGCATGTCGTGGCGACATTGGCGCCTGGCCCGGAGGGCGAACTGGCCTTGAGCAAGGTCGAGGCGACGGGCAATGTGCGGATCGCCACCCCGCGCGAGTTCGTACGCGCCGACCGGGGCAGCTATGATGTAGATCAGCAGTTTGCGGTTCTCATAGGTGACGTCAAGGTGACGCAGGACCAGAATCAGTTGAACGGCGAATATGCGGAGGTGGACCTGAAATCGGGTGTCAGCCGCCTCTTGGGCGCGCCTCCCGGCGGCGAGGGGGGAAAAGTCAAGGGCCTTGTTCTCCCAGGCGCCTTGCCAGAGCCCGGTGGCTGAAGAGAGAGTTCGGGAGACAGGATCGGTCATGCGCGGAAACGGCCTTGCCGGCGAGAGTGGAATGGAAGCGGGCAACGTCCATCCGCTGCGGCGCGGCCTTTATGCCCGCGATCTGGCGAAGAGCTACCAGCGCCGCCCGGTTCTCCACTCGGTCACCTTGTCCGTCAATCGCGGAGAAGCGGTCGGGTTGCTCGGGCCGAACGGCGCCGGCAAGACTACCTGTTTCTACATCATCATCGGGCTGATCGCCCCCGACTCCGGCGCGATCTTGCTTGACGGCGAGGATGTCACCGACCTGCCGATGTATCGAAGGGCGCGCATGGGGATTGGCTATCTGCCGCAGGAAGCCTCGATCTTTCGAGGGCTGACCGTCGAGCAGAACATCCGGGCGGTGCTGGAAGTGGTGGAGCCTTCCCGGGAGCGGCGCGAAGGCGATCTGGAGGCGCTTCTGGAAGAATTCGCCATCGCGCATCTGAGAAAAGCTTCGGCGATGGCGCTATCAGGCGGCGAGCGACGGCGCGTCGAGATCGCGCGAGCGCTGGCCTCTCGACCAAACTTCGTGCTTTTGGACGAGCCCTTGGCTGGAATCGATCCGATCGCCGTTGCCGAAATCAGGGCCCTCGTCTCGCATCTGAAGGATCGCGGCATCGGCGTCCTGATCACCGATCACAATGTCCGAGAAACCTTGGAAATCGTCGATCGCGCTTACATCCTGCATGAGGGAATCGTCCTCATGGAAGGGCTGCCCGCCGAAATCGTCGTGCACGAGGATGTGCGCCGGGTCTATCTCGGCGAGCGGTTCAGCCTTTAGGTCAGGGGTCGCTTGACATAGAGATCAGGATGGGCACGAGCATCGGCCTCCGCTTGAGCTTGCGCCAGACACCCTCTTTGGCGCTGACGCCAGAGCTGCGCCAGGCCATCCGCATCCTGCAACTACCCTCAGTCGAGCTGATCCAGCATGTCGAGAGGGAATTGGAGCTCAATCCACTGTTGGAGCGCGTGGAGCCGGCGTCAGCGGCCCCGGATAAGCCTGCAAGCGGCTTCACCGAACGCTGGCCGGGACCGCGCGAGGGCCGCCCGCAAGGCGGACAAGAGCTGCCCTCGCGCGGATTGAGCCTGCGCGAGCACCTGGCCAGTCAAATCGCGACCGATATCACCGAGGCGGGCGAACGGGTGATAGCTCTGACTCTGCTCGAAAATCTCGACGAGGCCGGTTACCTGACCGCGGACATCGCCGAGCTTGCCAAGCGGCTGGGCGCTCCGCAGGACCGGGTTCTAATCCTTTTGCCGCGACTGCAGCAACTGGACCCGCCGGGTGTCTTCGCGCGTACCCTGGCCGAATGCCTCGGGGCCCAGCTTCTTGACCGCGGGCTTCTCGATGAGCCCATGGGCCGGTTGCTGGCCCATCTGAGCCTTATCGCCGGCAGCGACTTCGGAGGGCTTGCACAGCAGATCGGCGTGGATGGACCAACGCTGCGGCGCATGTTGGCCAAGCTACGGCGGCTTGATCCGAAGCCGGGGCTGGCCTTCGACCCTGTGACGCCGCAGACGGTTGTTCCGGATGTGCTGATGCAGCCCCGTCCGGGTGGCGGCTGGACGGTCGAGTTGAACCCCGAGACTTTGCCCAGGCTCATCGTCAACCGTCGCTACTATTCCGAGCTTATCCGCACCGCCCGAGGTGCCGAGGCGCGCAGCTATGTGGCCGATCGGTTGGCCTCGGCGAAATGGCTGGTTCGGGCGCTCGATCAGCGGGCGCGCACCATCCTCAAGGTCGCACACGAGATCGTGCGCCGGCAAGACGGGTTCTTCATGGACGGGGTCGAGCGCCTGAAACCGCTGGTCTTGCGCGAGGTCGCCGCGGCTGTGAAGGTTCATGAGAGCACCGTCAGCCGCGCCACCAGCAATAAATTCATGGCGACTCCCCGCGGAACCTATGAATTGCGCTATTTCTTTGCCACTGCCCTGCCGAGCGGGGTGGGCGAGAGCATCTCCGCCGAAGCGGTCCGCCAGCGTATCCACGAGTTGATCGACCAGGAGGACCCGCTAGCAACGCTTTCGGACGATCGGCTGGTCGAGCTTCTTCGTGAAAGCGGAGTTGAGATCGCCCGCCGGACCGTCGCCAAATATCGGGAATCGTTACGCATTCCTTCTTCTTTCGAGCGCAGGCGGCGAAAGGCTTTTGGTCGGTGAACGGCGCGAGGGTCCGGCGGTTCTGGCGGAAATCCGAGCGGCGACGGGCTGAGCTTGACTTGCCGAACACCCCTTCTTATGTTCCCGCCCTTCGATTGGAACCCGCTTCTCCCGAGGCCTCAGGCCGAGGGGCGGACGGCGGGCACACATCTCAACGCAGTAACGAGGTCAGGGCGGGGCGTCAGCGGTGGTCGCACGGGCCTTTTTCCAGATCGTGCCCGAGGAAACTCGTGGGCGATCCCTGTGGTGATTTATTGCGTCGTGATGACCAACCAGGGCTAGGATGATGGAAATCGAACAGCTTCTCCGGCCGGACAGCGTAATCGCGCATCTGCGCGCAACCAGCAAGAAGCAAGCCCTCCAAGACCTCGCTCGGCGCGCAGCCGAGGTAACCGGCCTGCACGAACGCGCCATTTTTGACGTCCTGCTCGAGCGTGAACGCCTCGGCTCGACCGGGGTGGGAAACGGCATCGCCATTCCGCACGGAAAGATCGCAGGGCTCGACCGCTTGTACGGGCTTTTCGCCCGGGCCGACCAGCCGATTGATTTCGACGCGATCGACGAGCAGCCGGTAGATCTGATCTTTCTGCTGCTCGCCCCGGAGGGGGCGGGAGCCGATCATCTGAAGGCGCTTGCCCGGGTTTCGCGCCTGCTGCGGGATCGAGTAACTTGTGAGAAATTGCGCGGCAGCGACAGCGCCGATGCGCTCTACGCGCTGCTCACCCATTCAGCGGCGAGCCACGCCGCCTGAACTGCTCTGCAATGCAGATCACTGCCGCAGCTTTCGCAAGCCCTTCAATGGACGCTGACGGGCTCAAGCTCGTTGTTGCGAACCAGCAATTCGGCCGCGATGCGTGTTGCCGTCATCGCGACCAAGGTCCCGTCCGCGGCATGGATTGCAAAGGCAGGCTCGCCCTGATGTAGCACCGGCTTCAAATAGGCAAGATTGTGCATGCCCAGTACCGCCAGGTCTTGCGTGCTGATGTTGCGGTAATCGGTGGTTTCGGTCATTTGCTCTCTCCGGCGGCCGGCTTCTCCGGCGCCGACTGGGGCGAATACCCACCGGAATTGATCGCGATGCTGCGGGAGTGCGGCGTCGATTGCGGGCGCATCAAATCGATGTGCAGCAAGCCGTTCTCGAGGTTCGCAGCCGTAACCTCTATTCCTTCGGCCAGCACGAAGCTGCGCTGAAACTGCCGCGCCGCGATGCCACGGTGCAGATAGACGCGATCGGGCTGATCGGCCTGCCTGCCGCGTATGATCAATTGGCTGTCCTCGATCTCCACCGAAAGCTCAGAAAGGGCGAACCCCGCGACGGCAAGGGTAATGCGCATCCTGTCCGGCGCAATCTGCTCCACATTATAGGGTGGATAGCCCTCCGGTGAGGCCTTGGAGACCCGATCGAGGACCCGCTCGAAATGATCGAAACCGAGCAACAGCGGGCTATTGAACAAAGAAAGCCTGGACATGCAGCGCCCCTCGAGAAAGCGAGCGATCTTGCGGGCGCCCCTCTGGCGACAAGGCGACCGACTTCGGGAACCCCATTGGGCCAGCGACCCTGACGGCACCGCACGGCGCTGGAGATCCTCCGCAAGAGTTAAATGGGGCCGTCCTACGGTCCGATCAAGCCGCCGGCCGCTCGGCCGCTTTGGCCGCGAAGACCAGCCGGCTGTCGCAGAGCCGGTCCTGGAACGGCCGGCGATCGGGGCCGAGACCGATCAAAAGCCCCACGCCCAGAGGCAGGGCGGCAGCGAGAAAGGCGAGCCAGCGGCCGCAGGCCTCGCCGACGCTCGGCCGGCCGCCCGCGGCGCCAAGCACCTGAAGCCCGAACCAGCGCTGCCCCCAGGTCGCCCGGCGCGGGCCGGCGGTGAGGAAGACGCAATAGCCCGAATAGAGCGCGAGAAGAGCCAGCTTGCGCGCAAGCTCCCTGAGCTCCTCTCCCGATCCGACCGCTCCCAGACCCTCCCCAAGCAACCTCGAGGCAACACCGCCGATGAGGCCTACAATGGCCAAATCAATGAGGCAGGCGCCGGCACGGCACAGGAGGGACGGCTCACCCAGGCTCTGATGGGACGACATCCACTGCTCCCATGATCGGCGGCGCCGTAGCCGCCCCTTCGTTGCCACGCCGGCAATCCACGATGGCCTCCATTCTAGTCGACCGGTCGCTTGCGGGTAGAGGATGTCCAATGCCCGCCGGCACGGTGTCGATCGGAGCCTAAAGCGGTACTTGGGTCGACTTAAAGCTGCCTAGCTCCATCTGCTTTGGCGATGGGCGGCTTTGCGGGTCTGAGCGCAATCTGGGTTATTGGGCCGACCGGCCGAGGCGCACTCGTGTTAACCCGCAGTTCTCGGAGCGTGCATGGGCAGAGCGAAGGCTAAAATTCATGCTCCGGCAGCTCGGAGACGAGATGGAGAACAAGCTCTTAAAGTTATTACGTGCCGCGACGTTGGGTACCGCAGGATTGCTTGCGGTGCCGGCGCAGGGTCCGGCGGCGACACTTGAAGAGGTCGCCGCATTCGAGGCGGCGGTCAATAGCGGCTCTCTCGCCGCCTTCGCCAAGTTCCTGGAACGCTACCCCACCGGGCCTCTAAGCGAGCGCATTCTGCAGATCGTCCATGATCGGTTGCCGCCCAGCGACCCGCTGGCCGAACAGATTGCCAAATCCACTCAGATCGGCACCGACGAAGCAGCGCGTGAGCTCGCGCGCGACGTCTCCGAGGCGCTGCGCGGCCGTGCAGACAGCCCCTATTGACCGCTACGATCTCATAATCGTCGGCGACTTCTCCTCGCATTCCGAGGACTGCTGGCGGGTTGGCGAAGAGGTGCGCTGCGCGGCCTCGGCCGGCTATAGGATCGGCCTCGTCAGCGTCGCCGAGCCGCACGCCAAGGTGCACCCCGACATCGCTGCCTGTCTCTTCGAGGGCCTGGCGCGGCCGCTTCCACTGGACGGTTGGACCGAGACCAGGCTTCTTCTGATCGTTTCGCCCCACAGCGTGGGCGCATCCGCGCTGCAGGCGCGCCCGCATATTCGGTCGCGCCAAAGCTTCGTCGTCCTGTCGGGCTGGCCCGGGCCGCCGGGCGAGCTGGCCCAGATCGACGCGAGGCTGCGGTTCCTTTTCGGCGAGCTGCATTGGACCGCGACGACCGCCACGACGCTGGCCCAGCTCTCCCAGGAAATCTCGACAGCGTCTGGAGAGATTTGGCCGACCATCGTATCGCCCTCCTCCCCGCGCAAGCCGCACCCCGGAAAGGTGGTTGGAGCGATATCCTTCGGGCTCTACGCCCAGCCGCCGCCCGCCTTGGACGGCTTTCGAGTCCTTCAGCTCGGTCCGCGGCCCACCGGTCAGGGATTCGCGTTCGACGAAGTCACGCTTGGCCAGTTCCTCTCGAAGATCGACTATCTGGCCTGCTACGATTTGGCGGACGGACTTCCGCATTCGGCGATCGGCAGAGCGCTTCACATGCGCATCCCCGTTTTGTTGCCGCCGGAACTGCGCACTGCTTTCGAACAGGGGCCCATCTATGTCCGTGCGGAGGAGTTGGGGCAGCGACTGGAGCGCCTGCAAAAGCAGCGTGGATCGGCCATCGGCTCGGGCCGCAAGCGGGTGGCCTCGGCGGCTCTTTGCTCGCCCACGGAATTCGTCAACCGCCTGTTAGGCCTGATCGGCCCTGCGACCCGGGCCGCTCCAAAGCCGACTGCGCCGAGCCGGCGCATCTTCCTCGTCTCCTCGAACGGCATCGGCATCGGCCATCTCACGCGCTTGATTTCGGTGGCGCGGCGCCTTAAGGGCGGACTGGAGCCGGTATTCGTCACCTTCAGCCAGGGCGTGTCGATCCTCGAGCAGTTCGGCTATCCTTTCCGCTACATGCCCTCGCAGCTGCATGCGGGGATCGACTACGCGGCATGGAACCGGTGGCTTCGGGCAGAGCTGGACGAGCTTTTGGCCGCCCATGATCCGGCCGCCATCGTTTTCGACGGCAACAATCCCTATCCGGGCCTGTTGGCGTCCGCGACCCACCAACCGCGCAGCCGGCTTTGCTGGATTCGGCGCGGCTTGTGGCGCCCGAACCATGACGCCACCTTTCTCAACGGAGGCCGTTTTTTCGACCTGATCATAGAGCCTGACGATGTCGCTTCGACCGCCGATCGGGGCATCACCGCGCAGCATCGCGAAGAAGTTCTGAGCGTGCCGCCGATTCGCCTGCTCGAGGATAATGAGGTGCTGACCCGAGCGCAGGCGCGCAAAGAGCTGGGGCTGAACCCAAAAGCACCTGCGGTGCTGATCCAACTCGGCTCCGGGGGCAATCGCGACATCGCCTATCTGATCGACGTCGCGGTCGAAGCTCTGTCGCGCTTTGAGAAAATTCAGATCGCCGTGGTGGAATGGCTGGTAGGCACCGAGCGACTGAAGCTCTGGCCGGCCGTGCGCCTGATACGGGGCTTTCCGGTCAGCCGATATGCCAACGCCTTCGACTTTACCATCGCCGCATCCGCCTACAACACCTTCAACGAGACCATCTCCAACGGCCTGCCGGCGATCTTCATACCGAACGAGCACGCCTCCATGGACGATCAGTCGGCGCGCGCCGCCTTCGCCGAGGTCAATGGCGCGGGATTTCATCTGCCGGAGGGCAGGGTGGGCGAGATCGCCGGTCTCGTGGAAACGCTTATGGATCCGACAACGCGAGCCCTCATTCGCCTGAACGCGCTGCGCATCGCCAAGCCCAACGGGGCGTCCGCCGCCGCCGAGGCCATCCAGGCGCTGGCCGGCCATGGGTAGCGAGCGCGAGCTCTCCAAGCTGCGAGAGCTGATCGAGCTGCAGGCTCGGCACAATGCCGTGCTTCGACGGGCGGTCGAGCGCAACATCGATTTTCCCGAGGTGGTCCAGATCGCTCCGGCCTTGGCCGCGCGGAGACGGTATCGGCGTACGCGGCCCTTGACCACAGCGCCGACGACCGGCTGGTCGGCGCATGATTCTGGTCCGGCGCTTAGGCCCTCACCGGGGTGGGAGAACCTCTCCCTCGCCGACAAGCCGTGCAAAGTGATCGCCTATCTCGCCTTCGGCTTCGAGCGGCCGGAGCTCGAGCGCATCGTCGAGATGGTTTCGCGCGAGCAGCGCCGGTTGCAGAATTTCGTGCCGCTGTTCGTCACCGACAGTCTTGAGTTCGATTTGTTCCGCCTGCGCGGATATGTGGTCGAGCACGTCCCCGCGGGCGACCCGATGAACTATGGTCCCGGTCTTGCAATCGCGCTGCGGCGGCGCATGCAGACCATCCTCGAGAAATGGGCCGTGGGCGCGGTGGTGCAGTTCGGGCCGCTCGGCCTTCCGGCGGGTTCCCGGGAGAGCGGCACGGCCATCGTCTACTATCCGGACTATAGGCCGTACAACTCATATCAGACCAGTTTCTACGCAGCCTGTCCGCCCGGTTACTCCGCATCGCCCGGCACCATCGAATCGGCCATCCGGCGACTGGGCGAAGGGCGCGCCACGATCTTCCATCTTCATTGGGAGGATCATGTCTTCCGGGGCGCCTGGCCGGATGCGGCTGCGGAACGGGAGCTGTGCCGGGCATTCGTGATGGCGGCACACTATTTCATCGATGGCGGGGGAATCTTCGTGTGGACGGTCCATAATCTGCAGCCGCACGACAAGTTTCACGCCGATGTACATCGCGAGTTCCAGGCCGAGCTGTTGGCGTTGGCCCACCGGGTCCATGTCCATTCGAGAAACACGCTTGCAGAATTGCAGGCGCGGTCGGGTGCGGACATCCGCGGCAAGGTCGACATCATCGCTCACGGAAACTATTGCGGGCTGAAACGGCTGAAGCGCGCGCGCCGAGCCGGCCCGCTGGAGCTCCTGTTCCTCGGACAGGTGCGCCCCTACAAGGGCGTCGATGAGCTGTTGCAGGCGCTGAACGCGCTTACCGCAAGCGGCGAGGAGCTGCATGTCACAATTGCAGGACCGCACCACGGCGGCCTCGATCTTTCGCATCTTCGTCCCGAGGCGATGGAACGACTCACGATCGTCGACCGGACCATCGAAGAGAGCGAGATACCCGGCTTCTACGCGGCCGCGGATTTCGCGGTGGCGCCATATCGGGCGGTGACCACGCCCGGCAGCATCATCCTGGCCCTTTCCTTGGGCGTGCCGGTCATCGCCCCGGCGTTGCCCAACATCACAGAGCTTCTAGGCGAAGCGCCCGTCGGCCTGCTCTATGACCCCGATGATGCGCACGGACTACAGGAGGCGCTCGGCCGTGCCCGTGCCTTGACGGCCGAGCAGCGGGCGGCGCTGAAGCGAAATGCTTTGTCGAAGGCCCGTGACTGGGACTGGTCTTCGCTCAAGGGACAGATCGGCGACTTCTTCGCCGCGGCAACCAGCCTGGCCAGTGTCGGGCGCTGAACCCCCGCATGAACGTCCGAAGGGAGGTCGGCGGGTTTCAAGCCGCCTTGTCCTTTGGGTCCTTGGCCTGCCGGTTCTGGCCCACCGGCGGCGAATCGCCCTCATCCTCATCGAGATAGGCCAGGACCACCTTTCCGAGCCAGCCGAAGCCTAGAATGAAGACGGGCGCGATCAGAAGCAGAAGAAAGCTCAAGGTCAGTCCCGGACCGTCCATTAAATCGATCCCTCCCGGTACATCGCGCAACGCCCACAGGCCGAAGGTCAACGCCGGCGCTATCAGCCCGGCACCGGCCAGAATGCTGGCCAGATGACCTGAGTTCAGACGCATCCCACGAGCCCCCTTCGGCTGCCGCGCCGACAAAGGCTAGGGACAAACTCCTACCGGGCGTTAAACGCGGAGATTGCGCGATTTTCCGAAAATTTTCTGGATTCCGGCTTTGCCGGCGCCCTGGGCCGCAAGTTCGAGGATATTTAGCTCAACCGTCGATGCAAGCGGCGCTCTCGTCGGAGAAAATCGGGTCATCTAACCGGCCACGCGCCATGGGATGGTAGATTACTGAGATCTCAACTAGAATAAGTGTAACTAAACTCGACGGACAGATGGCCTTGATACCGGCAGTCAAAATACTGCACCTGGAGATGACGGAACGTTGCAATGCCGCGTGCCCGATGTGCGGCCGAGTCGATATTAACGGAGAGGGCAAACGCTTCTTGGATGCTGAGCTGTCTATAGACGAATTGCGCTCATGGCTGCCTCCTGAGCTTGTCGGATCGATGCAACATATTTACATGTGCGGCAATTATGGAGATGCCATCACCGCCAGGGATACGCTGGCGTCGTTTAAGTATTTTCGTGAGCATAATCAAAAGTGCTCTCTTGGCCTGCACACCAATGGTGCGGCGCGTTCCGAGGGATGGTGGAGTGAATTGGCTCAGGTACTCGGTCGGCGTGGCAAGGTGGTATTCTCGATAGACGGGCTAGAGGACACCAATCATATTTACCGCCGCAATGTCCGGTGGGGCTTGCTTGAGAGAAGCTTCAGAGCGTTCATCCGGGCGGGCGGACGAGCAGAGTGGCACTTTCTGGTCTTCCGCCACAACGAGCATCAACTTCAGGAAGCCGCGGCGACCGCAAAGCGTGAGGGCTTTGAGAAATTCATCCCCAAGAAGTCGGCGCGAATATCCGGCGTGCCGGATAGAACTCGATTCGAGCCACTTGATGACAAGGGTACACCTCTTTTAGCTCCTCCGGAGAACCCCATATATCGAAACGCTGATATCCAGTTATCGGAACAGGTCTTCGCCGCTTACGGAGATCGAGGAGCTTGGCTCGATCGGACGCTGATTCGTTGTAAGGCTCAGCGAGATCTTAGTCTCTACATCAGTGCGCGGGGTGACCTTTGGCCCTGTTGTTGGTTGGGTTACGGATCGGTACCGGGAGAGCGCAAAGCTATCGATGTCTTTCTCGAACGACATGGAGGCCGGGAGCAGCTATCGCTTCGCAAACACTCGATCCAAGAAATTCTAAACAGCGAGGTCTACGATGCCATTCAACGCGGATGGTCTGCGACAGTCGCCAATGGACGGTTAGAAAAATGCGCGCAAATGTGCTCTGTGGAATTGGACTTTCATGGAGCGCAGTACCGTTGATCCGAAAGGTCATGAAAGATCAGTAGCGCAAAGCGTGAAATACGCCCAAATGTCCATCGCACTTCACGTCGCCGACGTTGCGATCAAGGACGCAGGTGTATAGCGGGTGCCCATCGAACACCACTTGGGGCGAGCCGTCTGTCCTGGTGATGATCTTGAACTTCTCGCCCTGTAAATTGGGGTTCGGACGAACCGGAGGCCAGTTCTCCGCGCAGTTGTCATCGCACCGAGATTTGGTGGGCGTGTCGTTGTCCAGATAATAGACGGTCATGCCATTGGCATCGGTGACAATCGTGGGTTCGGCGGCGGCTTGTACCTCCAGTGGAGGGACGGTTTCGCCCGAGGGCTTTTCATCCTCCATTCCGGTGCACCCCGCAAGCATCACCAAACCCAACATGCTAAAACGACGCATCGCGCCCTCACTTTTCTTAGGACATTCCGACAGCTTCTCAATTCTGGCTGGGAATTACAATCGAGCCAAGGCGTAAACTTCGGTTCTAGTCCGCACGTGACGTTTCCCCGGTTACTGCCGTAGGACACCTGTTCGATGCCGAAGCCTTGGAGTTGGCGCACCGAGCGCGAGATGTTGACGCTCATGATCGGGTCGCGGTTTGGACTGGAACCAGAGAAACGGATCGATGAGATACGCGCCGATCGGCAGAACTTTGCGGAAACTGTCATAGCCAAAAGGCTCAAGCTCGAGCCCACCGATGTCGTGCTGGATCTGGGAAGCGGTTGCGGTTTTATGGCGGCGCCGATTGCCAGCCGAGTGAAACACTTGTATTGCGCGGATCTAAGTCCGGACTTCGCAGATTTCTGTAGGCAAGAGACACAGTCTCTATCAAATGTTACCGTGATGACCATACCCTTTGCGGATTTGAGACAGCTCGATGGACTGGGGATCACCAAAGCTTTTGCACACGCCGTGTTCATTCATTTCAGCCTTTTCGATGCGGTGGCTTATTTCCGGGAGCTTGCCCTCATATTGCCGCCGGGCGGTCTGCTGCTAATCGACGCCAACGATCTTGATCGCATCAACACAACAACCGACCAGGATTTCAACAGGCATCTCCAATACTACAAAAGTAATCGCAACAATATTTTCGACTTGATGCAGTGGCATTCGCTACCAGCCTACGAACGAGTGGCTGCTGCGGAGGGATTTTCCTTGGTCGAATCCGCCCCGTCGAAGAACGCAGCATTCACTCAGCTTCTGTTCCGCCGAAGCGAACCGCGCTAGTTTTCGGCTTCATGCTCGACTGCGATTAGAGGGGACTTTCATGCCGTGATGTGGAGCTGGGCTGCCACAACCGTCGATGCGATCTGAGTTTGCGTAAACCCCAATCTCCGCGACGGATTCTGCGGCAGTCTGGGCTGATCTGGAGCGGTGCTCGATTCCCGAAGTGCTCGCCGAACAGGCGGGTGACCTATCGAATGGCGTGAGGTCGAGCGGCTTGTGATGATGTGCCATCAATTGTCCCGGTCCTTTCGACAGCTCGGAGCGATCACCAGCCATTCCTCGATCCGGCGTAGCGTCAAGCGCGGCGGGTGGGGCGTAGGTGTCCGGCGCGCCCCGACAAAGCCGGCCCCTCCGAGTCGAACAGGCGAATGCAGCGCAATGGCATGCTCTGATGTGTTTCCGCGCCCGGTAGCGTGGTTTGAAGCTCCGTTTCACCATTGATCTGCAAGGGATTCGAACGACTCGCATATCCCTGCCGCTACTCGGACCCGACTACCAAGACGCCACAGCCCTTGCGAATCTATGGCATGACAGGCCAGTACCAAATCTCATGGCGACGCTGCGGGTCGGCATGATTCGTGGCGCATTCTGATTCGGGGAGATCGAATCTTCATGTGCAGCGCGGCAGTCGTAATTCGGCAGTCAGTTGAGAGGGAGCAACGCAGGGCAAGCGCCTCGCCGCTCGGCCGATCGCTCTAGCGCAAGCGAGATCAGCCCGGTCTGCTCTTCATGCGCGTCGCCCCGGAGGGCCCTAATGCACCACTCCGCTTTGCGTCATGTGCAGCGCCGCGAAATGGGCGTGGGAGTCGGCGAGAGCAAGCGGGATTGGCCCGTCGGTCTTTGCCCAGCCGCGGCCGGCCTCGGCAAGGGCGTATTCGAAACCGTGCGGTAGCTCGATTCGAGCCCGATGAGCTTGACCTGTCACCGGGTTGAGAATCGGTTGGCCCCGTGCCTCGATCAGACCCGGTATCACCAACCGCGCGGTCCGAGCGTCGACGTCGATCTCAAAGGTGATTGGGGCGAACAGCATGCCGAGGGGAGACGAAGGCGAAGGCAGAGGCGAATACGGGAAACCGGATCGGCGCCCCGTCGGCCGACCCGATTCACCCGTGCTCGGGCGGACAGGGCACGGCGACCAGAGCGCGGTTGGCCCCTTTGCCCCTCTTCTCCTCGTAACAAGAGGGTGAGTCGAAGGTAGCGGCGCAGGCCGAGATCAGCAGCAACAGGGTCGTTATGGCGACGAGGCGCAGCAAACCGGTGGTCTCCTCAGGCGGGGCCTCAGACAACGCCTCACGGGCGGATCCGCTGCATGCGGGCCATGACGGTGTTCTTGTCCCGCCTGAGCTTCCTGCGGGATATGGCTAGATCGTCTCTGGTTGACCCAAAGCGATCCTCGTTGACCGACGTGACAGGTATTATCTCTGGTTTGCTCGTCGCACTAGCCCAATTGATCCGAACGCAGCACAGCGATGGACGCCCAGGATTGGCCGATGTAATGATTTGCAGACAACCGCCCGCGCAAGTCTGCGCTTGGCCGGCCAAGTGATCCGTTGATATGCCCATGTTCCAGTAACGTGCCATTCAGCTTGCGTGCTGCGGTTTGCATTCTGGACAGCGAGGAGGATCGCCATGCATGCGGTTGTGAGAACATACTCAGGTCCTGGAGCAAAGGCCCTTTTCGAACTGCTAGAGAAGCGCAAAGCCGACGTGGAAGCAGCCATCCGTCCTGTGCCGGGGCTTATCAGCTATACCCTCGTGCGCACCGGAGACGGTGGCATGTCGGTGACCGTCTGCAAGGATAAGGCGGGAACGGAGGCGAGCATGCGGGTGGCTAAGGACTGGATCCAAAAAAATGCGTCGACCATCGGCTCAAAGCCGCCTGCGGTCACGGAAGGCTCCGTGACGGTTCACATAACGTAAGCGCGCGAGACGGCCGTTTCGAGCCGACAGGTTCGACCGCCGTTGCGTTGCACAGATATCATCGCGACAGGCGGGGTTGAAGCAGGCTGACGATGTGCCTAGGCTTCCCGGAGGTAGTTCGATCATTGATGATGGCAAAACTGAGGCAAGGAAAGGAGCGCAGCCATGGCCGTGCGCGACTGGTCGATCGAGGCCGAGTACGTCGAATACTGTAGCTGCGATTACGGTTGCCCCTGCGAATCCCAGGCCTCGCCCACGCAGGGCCACTGTACGGGCGTCGTTGCCTTCAAAATCAACAAAGGTCAGTGCGACGGCGTCAATCTCGATGGCCTGATCGTCGTGGCGACCTTCTACTTCCCACGCGCCATCCATCATGGCGAAGGCCACATGCAGCCGATCCTGGAAGCCCGGGCGACGCCGGAGCAGCGCGATGCTCTATTCTACATTCTGACGGGCGAAGACCAGCCGGTCGGCACCATGTTTCAGATCTTCAGTCAAATCATCGAGCATCATCACGATCCGATCTTCACCGAGATCGGCTGGGAGTGGGACATCAAGAATCGCCACGCCCATATTGACGTGCCCAATATCGTCCGCGCGCACAGCGAGGCGATACGCAACCCGGTGACGGACAAGGAACATCGCATCATCACCGTCCTGCCCGAGGGGTGGGTGTTCCACGAAGCCGAGGGTGCCGCCGGCTTCGCCAAGGGCATTGGCGAGATCAAGTTCGACCTGGCGCAGCGACACAGCTCGCTCGCCTATGTTGCTTGGAACAGGAACGGCCTGTCACTCGACCTGGCGCAATCCCGCAAGCGTTTCCCGCTCGTCTAGCCGGGAAGCAGGGATCGGCCTTTCGCTGCGCCGTTCTGCGCAAGCCCCAAGAGGGCTGCAGGTCCCCGCACGGGTGAATCAGCACCGCATGCATGGTGCTCTGGTACCGTACCCTGCGATTAGGGAGGAGCTGTGATAGCGGGCAGCACGAGTTGGCAGAATGCAGTCAATGGCCTGCTGAGGGCCAGCCAAGCCCATGTTGAAGAAAATGGGTCCCATATTGAGCCGAGGCGGGGGCGGCAGCTTTTTGGGACTCCGGCTCGCCCGCCAAGGCGCGGGGACCCATGAGCATGCTAGCGCATCGGATTTGTGTCCGAAGACCGCCGCTCACCTGACATCTCACGGATATCGCCGTGACAGCCGCCTTTGACCCGTTGCAGACATTAGAGGTCGGACTCCGACCCCAAGAGGAAACATGCCCCGTGGGGCGGCAATATTGCCGCAGAATGACTTGAGCCAAGCGGGTAAGGCATTTCCTGAGCTAGGGCTTGTAGCCGCCGCGCAGCAGCAAGAGCCCCACGACCTGGCCGAGCAACTCGACCTTGCGGACGCCTTCGATCGGCAACGCTGCCAACCTCTCCGCGGCAAGCGGCTGCGCCCGATTGCTGCACTGCCCGCGCGGCGCGCCGGCGCCGACACCAGGTCGGCCTTCAGCCCCGCATCCGCGAGGGTTTGTTCCAATGCTTCCTTCAGCTCGCTCCCAGCCGACCAGTCCCGCTAGGCGGTTATCCGTGATGACATAGGCCCGCTTCTCCCGAGGATGCTCGTGCCCGGAATGTTGAGCGCCGGAAAATCTGGTATGTGCCTGCCGCCACGAGCAGCGCCAGGAAACGGGTTCGCGCCGACCGGCAACACTTAATTCAATATATTGCGTTATTTAGTAACCCCTCATCTAGAGGGCGTGAACCAATGAGCGTGATTCAGCCGTTCAGCGATCTGCCAAAAGCAGGGGGAATTGCGGTCTCGATCGTGATGCCCTGCCTTGACGAGGCAGCATCCCTGCCTCATTGCATCGCCAATGCTCGCCAAGCGCTCGATCGGATCCAAAAGGAATATGGCCTTGCCGGCGAGATTGTCATCGCCGACAACGGCTCGAGCGACGGAAGTCAGGCTCTGGCAGCATCACTTGGCGCTCGGGTTATTCCCGTGCGGGAAAAGGGTTACGGTGCTGCTCTTATCGGTGGATTCGAGAATGCCGCTGGCTGCTATTTGGTAATGGGCGACGCCGACGGCAGTTATGATTTCATCGATTGTGTTCCCATGATTGGGTGCCTAATCGATGGGGCGGATCTCTGCATGGGATCCCGCTTCAAGGGCGGGATTAAACCTGGGGCCATGCCCTGGAAGAACCGCTATATCGGGAACCCCCTGCTAACCTGGATCCTTAACCTGTTCTTCCGCGCCAGAATAGATGACGCCCATTGTGGATTGCGGGCAATCCGTCGCGCGGCCTTTCGGTCGCTTCGACTTGAAGCGAAGGGTATGGAGTTCGCCAGCGAGATGGTCCTCAAGGCGAGCCTCAGCAAACTCCGGATCGACGAGATACCGGTTACTCTCTCACCAGACTTGCGTGACCGGCCCCCCCACCTGCGCCCGTGGCGCGACGGCTGGCGGCATTTGCGTTATCTTTTTATGCTGAGCCCAACTTGGGCCTTCGCGGTTCCCGCAGCGCTGATGATGACGTTGGCGTCCGCGGTTCTGTTTGTTGCGATACTTTCCAATTTGGGCTTTGTGGAGGGTGGGGGACCGTTCGGGGCAAGTTGGACCATCGTTGCCGCTTTCACCTTCACTACTGGACACTTTGCAGCGCTGATCGCTCTTGCGACTCATTTCTACGGAGTGAGGCAGGGATTCCGGTCATTGCGCCCAGTGCTGCAGAGGCTGAGCGGGGTCTTGACCCTCGAGCATGCGCTAATTGCGGGCAGCGTGCTGCTGCTTGGATCCATCACCTCATTTGCGATCATTGGATGGAACTGGTACGCGCTTGGATTCACCGCGCCACCTTCGGTCCTGCCTGTCGCTCTGGCCGCCTGCACCGGTGCCGTTGGCTTACAGACTATGCTTGGCGGCTTTTTCTTGGCGGTCGTCGTTGGGCATGATGCGCGCTTCGTGTCTTCTGAGGCTTCTCCAGCGGCTTCGATCCAGTTGGTCGAGGCCCGAAGGTAAAAGCGGATCATTCAAGGCCACGACTCTGGCGCACAGATTGGCAGGTGCTTCGCCGGCCTACGTTGGCGGAGGTACGAGAGTGATCACTGAAGCAATTTCCCAGCTCCTTCTCGTTGATTATGTTGAGACAGTCGACCTCATTGATCGCTTCTGCCCAGACCTGTCAATTGGCTCCACGCTGCTACAACGGAAAGGACTTCCGGACGGCTCCTTTGATGCTGCAACGCTTAACAATGCTCTGCACCACGTACCGGTTGAGGAACGCACTGGGCTGATGCGCGAAATCCGTCATGTTGCAAGTGGTCCTCTCTACCTCAAAGATCATGTGAGTCGAGGTCTCGTTGATGTCGGTCTCTTAATGCTTCTCGACGCGATCGGAAATATACCTTTTGGAGTAAAGATAAGCGCCCAATACCTAACGGACCCAGAGTGGAAAACGCTTGCTGCGGAGAGAGGGTGGTGCATAGGGGAGTGTGTTCCGATCGAATCGTATCGAGCTGGAGCTTTCGCCTTCTTCTTCCCGAAAAGGCTCGGAAGCCTGTATCGCCTTGAGCCTGTGTGATTTGGTTGGAGAATGCGCGTCC